>NZ_CP180545.1:2400000-2768325 GCF_047778045.1 Neptuniibacter sp. PT8_73 | reverse complement strand
ATTCGTGCGATGCCTCTTCGAGCGCCATGCATGTTAGTTGTGATTGCCGCAGTCAAAGATAGTCTTAAAATTCCTGTTTTAGAGCAGGAGGTTTCAGCAGGCTGTGCCGCTCAGAATATGATCTTAGCTGCTTATGCTCAGGGTCTAGGGGCTATGTGGCGAACAGGTGATATGGCTTATAACTCAGTTGTACGTGAAGGCTTAGGTTTAACTGACCAGGAAACGATTATTGGTTATATCTATCTAGGAACACCAAAGAAATTACGTAAGGCTCCTGTGCATGATCAGCAGGAGTATGTCGTTGAATGGACTGGCGTATAGGTAGCACCCTTTGAGCGAAGCAAACAGTACTACTGAGTTTCTTACTTGGCTTAAATCACAAATCCCATTGGTTAATCATATGGGAGTAAAGCCTTTAGGTTGGGATGGCAAGTGCTTGCGAATGTCTGCAGCGCTTGCGCCTAATGTAAACGATAAGGGCACAGGCTTTGGCGGATCTCTAGCAACTTTATCCACACTCTGTGGTTGGAGTGCTGTGACTTTGTATCTTCGCGCGCAGGGTAGAGACGATGATGTGGTTATTCGGGAGAGTAAGTTGGAGTATTTTCTACCGGTAACCTCTGATTTTACCGCAGAATGCCAGCTACCTATTGCCGAAGCATTAGCTGTTTTTGATCAAAAAATGCAGGCTAAGGGGCGTGCTCGAATGGATCTAGTGATCGAAATTAAACAGCAAGAAAAGATCGCTATGCGTCTTAGTGGCAGTTATGTTGCTATGGAAAAGCAGTCGTAGCCACCTTACATCTCACATCCTCTCTAATATACCCTTGACCCTATAGTTAGCTTTAGGGTTTATGCTTAAGGTAGTTTCAACACGTAGTTTCTCAATCTATTAACCACACGACAGGTTTCATCATGATTTATCGGTTGTCTTTGCAAGGCGTTAAATGTGCAGGCTGTGTTAGGTCATTGGAAAAAGGCTTACAGCAAGCAGATGTAATTGAGGACTTTGCGGTTAATTTTGCTGATCGAAGCTTAAGTGTTTCCTCTGAATCCAGTGTTGAGCACGTTATCGCTGCAGTAGAAAGTGCAGGGTATGGTGCAGAAGAGATCACTGATGAAACTGACTTCGAGCAAATCGAAGCGCGAGAAAATAGACAGTATCAGATAACGCTTAAGCGCAGTGTGATTGGTTTGGCTTTTGGGGCTTTGTTAATGCTTCAAGGCTGGTTGGGCATGATGCCAGATATAACAACAACCTCAGGGCTATGGGTAGGGGCCGTGACTGGTGTGGCTGCGCTACTTTTGATGTTTTTCTGCGCGGGGCATATCTATCAAGGTGCTTATAAATCGGCTTTTCTAGGGCGATTTAATATGGATAGCTTAATCGCTTTAGGGACAGGAGCTGCGTGGATCTACTCTACTGGTCTATTGCTCGTTTCTGCTTCAGGCATCGAACTACCTATGGAAGCACGCCATCTTTATTACGAAGCTTCTGTGATGATTCTTGGTTTTATTCTACTTGGGCAGGCATTGGAGGCTCGAGCGCGAAAGAAAACCGGTGATGCTGTTCGCAGCCTTATGAATCTTCGACCTGCTACAGCGCTTCGTGTTCGTGATGGTGAGGAAAAAGAAATACCCGTTGAACTCCTCGCCTTAGGAGATGAGATCCGTGTTCGCCCAGGAGAGCGAGTGCCAATCGACGGTCAGGTATTGTCTGGCAGCAGTTACATCGATGAATCTATGCTAACCGGGGAATCAATGCCGGTGAACAAAGGGGTAGGTGATTCTGTAGTGGGAGGGACATTGAATGGATCAGGAAGCTTGCTTATTAAAGTGGAGCAGATTGGTTCTCAAACCGTTCTAGCACAGATCATTGAGGCAGTGCGTGAAGCCCAAAACTGCAAGCCCGAACTTGGTAAATTAGCCGATAAAATTGCAGCTGTTTTTGTTCCAGTCGTAATGGCTTTAGCCGTTGTTACAGCTGTCATTTGGTGGCTGTTCGGCCCAGAGCCTCAGTTGACCTACGCCATAATTACTATGATGACTGTGCTGATAATTGCTTGTCCGTGCGCTTTAGGATTGGCGACACCTATGTCAGTTATGGTTGCGGTGGGTAAAGCCGCACAAAACGGTATTTTGATTCGTAATGCAGATGCTCTGCAGTTAGCCGAAAAAATCTCGGTCGTCGTTTTAGATAAAACTGGAACGGTGACTCAAGGCGAGCCTGTTGTTACAGACCAATTGTTTTTGCATGATGATCAGGCTTTGGTTAGTAAAACGGTTGCGGCTATTGAGGCTCATTCTGAACACCCGTTAGCTTCTGCATTGGTTAAGCAGTTTGCAGCTGGGGAATTGTCAGTAGACGTTGGAAATTTCCAAAACATATCAGGGCAAGGGGTCACAGCTCAAACTGAGGCTGGTCGATGGTGTATCGGCAACCAAGCATGGATGGACGAAAACCAAGTTGATTGTAACCAAGTTACAGATGAAGTTTCTAAGTGGAGTAAAGAATCTAAATCTCTTGTCTTTGTTGCTCAGAATAACAATCTGGTTGCGTTGTTTGGTGTTGCAGACCCTATTAAAGAAGATTCTGAACAGGCAATTAGTGCGCTTAAAGCTTCAGGTTTAAACGTTGTGTTACTTTCTGGGGATAACAGTAAAACAGCGAATGCTGTGGCAAAGTCAGTGGGGATTGATCAAGTCTTCGCGGATGTAAGACCTGAGGAAAAGCAGGCCGTTATTCAAAGCTTGCAGGAGCAAGGTGAAGTCGTGGCGATGGTCGGTGATGGTGTTAATGATGCGCCGGCACTAGCACAGGCTGACCTTGGATATGCAATTGGCTCTGGCTCTGATATTGCGATAGCGAGTTCTGACGTGACTTTGATTTCAGGCTCTTTAAAAGGTGTCGAGAAGGCGATAAATCTGTCTAAACTGACTGTTCGAAATATTCGTCAGAACTTGTTTGGAGCATTTATTTACAACGGCTTAGCTATCCCCGTTGCGGCGGGAATCTTGTTCCCAGTGGCAGGTATACTTCTGAATCCGGCCATAGCAGGTGCTGCTATGGCCATGTCTTCAGTGACAGTTGTCAGTAATGCCAACCGTCTTCGTTTAGTTCGCTTATGATTTCGGTGCTAAACGTTCAATCTTTTCGATAATCACCGCTTGTTGTGGAACATTGCGGTGACCGCCTTTTGGTGCTGTTGGGCTGCGGCTGATACGAACTACTAGATCTAGGCCGTCAGTTACTTTACCAAAAACCGCATAGCCCGGGCGCCTACCACGGGCATCAAGGTTGTAGTTGTTTACTGCGTTGATAAAAAATTGTGATGTAGCGCTATCAGGGAAGTTAGTGCGTGCCATTGAAATTGTTCCCTGGAGATTGCTTAAGCCATTCGTGGATTCGTTCTTAATTGGATCGCGAACCTCTTTTTGCTCAAGTTCTTGAGTAAAACCACCGCCTTGAATCATAAAACCCGCAATAGTGCGGTGAAAAATAGTGCCCTCATAGAAGCCGCTATCGACATAATCTAGAAAGTTTTTAACTGTGATCGGGGCTTTTTCTGGATAAAGCTCTAATTTAATGTCACCCAGATTAGTTTTCATAACTATCTGTGGGTTAGCTTGATCAGCTAAAGCGACGTTTATAAGAGAAAATGTAAGTGTGAAAATTGCGAGAAATTTTTTAAACATAGTCTTATCAACAATTAGATTTATTTGTTGGCATATTACCTAATTATCAAACCCGTCGTCACCTCAGTTATTTCCCACTCATTTCGGGTGATTTACCTATTGGTTATCTTTTAAGCAATTATCTGATATCAAAAGAGTTTTGCTATCTTTGAGATTCGTTCTATAGTAGTAGAGTATGTAACTCCTAAGTACTGTTGAGCCGTTTCTACGATTTGAATATTGCGCTCTATGGGAGGCGCTTATGAGCTTTACGATAGAAAAGCTAGATCACATTGTTCTAAACACCCTCAATGAGGAAGCGTGTTTGGACTTCTATGTCCGTGTGCTTGGCTGTGAACTTATTCGTAAGGTGGAAAGCCCTTTGTTATATCAACTTAGAGCTGGAGACTCTCTAATTGATATTAAGCCCGTTAAAGAGCGGAGCGAACACTCAAATCTTGATCATTTTTGTTTGAGGATTAAACCATTTGAACCCGAGGTTTTATTTCCTTTTCTGGGGAGGGAGGGAGTGCCTTATGGAAGGGTTGAAAAGAGAAATGGTGCAACAGGCTTTGGTAGCTCGGTTTACATCGAAGATCCAGATGGAAACTGTATAGAACTAAAAGCCGCATAGTCAGTGTTAAGAAAATCAAAATAGACAACACAAGCTTTGCGTAAAAATAACTATAAATGCGGTCTGAAATATGGACATTCTAAGGTGCATACCTATATGCCCTAAGCCGCAAAATAAGAGTTGGAGTGGGTTAACTCATGGGCAATATGGCGCTAAAACATAAAATGCTTTTATTAACACTAATACCGTTGATTACGGTATTAGCTGTCGTCATGGTCGTTGTGAATTTTCAGCTAAGAGCGCTCGGTGAGCACGAAATTGAGGAGCTGCGCTCAGAATTAATGGCTAGTAAGCAAGAGTCGTTGAAGAGCTATGTTGATCTTGCAACATCATCGATTAAGCATATCTATGAGGGGACAGGTAAAGAGGATCTGTACGCGCAAGAGCAAGCATTGAATATCTTGACCGAGCTGACTTATGGCGAGAAAGGTGACGGTTATATTTTTGCCTACAAGTATGATGGCACCAATTTAGCTACTCGGCCGAAACCGCAGCTACGCGGTAAAAACCTGATGGGGCTGAAAGATAAAAATGGCGTACTGATCATTGAAGAGCTAATTAAAGCAGCTAAAAAAGGTGGTGGATATCTGACGTACGTTTGGACTAAGCCATCTAAAAATGCTGATGTGGATAAGTTAAGTTATGCCATTGGTCTAGATAATTGGGAGTGGATGGTAGGTACCGGTTTCTATATAGATGATATTGAAGATCAGGTTGCTGCTGCGACGGAAAAGCTAGAAGCTGAGATCACAAATACCATGCTGTTTATTTTAATGATCGGTGGCGGCTTTGTAATTGTCTTTGGATTAGTCTCAGTAATGATGGCAAATAGTATTGCTAATCCATTGGCAGCTGCAGCGGCTGCTCTGAAAGATATAGGCGAAGGGGAAGGTGACCTTAGTAAGCGTTTAGATACCTCTGCTAAAGGCGAAGTTGGCGAATTAGCACATGGATTTAACTCTTTCGCAGCTAAAATTCAGTCGCTCATTGTTGAAGTTAAATCTTCAATCGAAGAACTTTCAAGAGCAACTGCTCGAATGACAGGGGTTGTTGATGACACTAGACAAGAGGTGAATGATCAGCGTCAAGAAACAGAGCAAGTGGCTGCCGCAATTCATCAGATGGCTGCCGCTGTACAAGAAGTATCAACAAACGCAACTAATGCCTCGCACTCTGCGCAAACTGCAGATGATTCTGCACAGGGTGGCCAGATCGTTGTTAATGAAACCATCAACTCAATTCAGTCATTACAAAGTGGAGTGAATAATGCGGCCGATGTTATCGGTCAGTTGGATCGTGATTCAGAGCATATCGGTACGGTTATTAATGTAATTAAAGAGATTGCAGACCAAACCAACTTACTGGCTTTGAATGCTGCGATTGAGGCTGCAAGGGCAGGTGAGCAAGGGCGTGGCTTCTCGGTAGTTGCAGATGAGGTTCGAACTCTAGCTAACCGTACTCAACAAAGTACTGATGAAATTCAATCGATGATTGAAAAGCTTCAATCTGGCGCTCGTCAAGCTGTACAGGAGATGGAACGTAGCCGAGAACAAACAGATAAGACTGTTGAAAAGGCTAGTCATACTGGGGATCAGCTAAATACGATAACTACTTCAGTTAGTGATATCAGTGGCATGAGTACCCAAATCGCAACCGCTGCAGAGCAGCAAACCGCAGTGGCAGATGAGCTAAGTAGAAGTATTCAGCATATTGCTGATATCTCTGAAAAAGCGAGTGGTAATGCTGATAGGCTGTCTGCGACCACTGCGGAAATGTCTCAGCTCGAACAGCGCTTAACATCTTTGGTAAACCAGTTTAAAACGTAAAAGAAACTAGGTTGTTAAAGCGGGCATTTATGTCCGCTTTTTTTATGCCAATTTTCTTAGAGAGAATAGATAATAGCGGATCTAAATTACAGGGTGTTCGGCTAATAACGATCTGGGTCAGCGAATGGATCGGTTTTTAAGGAAATAAAGGAAGTATGGCAAAGCCTAATAAGAAAGGACCAACAACTACTGTAGATGTGTATTGCGCTAAATGTAAGACGTTGTTGTTTAAGTATCGTAAAGGAGGTAAAGGAGCCTTAGTAAAGTGTTTCAAAGAACGTATCAATGAAGACCATACCAAGACTCCTTGCGAATGTCCGGGATGTCAGATTGTGTTTGCGCGTGAAGCATTAATTCGTGGCGCTCCCGCTTTCAAGCTGATCGGAGGAAAAGTGTTTGCCAAGTAGCACTCTATCCTTGATAACTGCCTTGTTTGCTATGTTAGGTGCAAGACAGAGGATATCTCCTTTAACCTGATAAGTAGTGCTTTCTGGGGGGAGTATGTTTCCGCCACCGTACTGTTTTAGCGCTTGCTTTTCAGAAGTGCGCGAAAAGATCTGATGCTGATATGCTCCGCCTCGGCACAGTTCCCTTGCCGCATGATGCCACATTGTTTCGACATCTTTCTGACTACTCTTTTTATCACCTATATATTCCACGCTGTATTCATCACTGCTGATCGGGCTGAAACTGAATCCGCTTTTACCGTCAAACGCGTGGTAGCTGCTATCACAACCGCTGAGTAGCAGCCCTCCTAATAATAAACTGGACAGTTTTAAGTGACGTTGCATTTTTTGTACTCCTTTATCTGTAGTGTTTAAGGTCTATTTGTATGCTTGAAAATATGTACAGATATTGATTTCTGATCATGGAGTAATGTTAAATTAGGTAGTAAATGGTATACAGATTTAGAAAATAATTAATTGGGCATTACAGGTTTGTATAATTATCTCTGTGATGCTAATTTTTATTTTATCTGTACTGTAATATTTCACTGTAATGGTCATTTTTTATGAAACTGTATGAACAGCTCCAAGATGCTTTGATTAAGCGCATAGAGCAAGGGTATTACCCTGTGGGGAGCAAGCTGCCTTCGATAAGATCGTTAAGCAAAGAGAGAGAAGTCAGTATTTCGACAGTTCAAGAAGCTTATCTTCGTCTAGAAGAGAATGGGTTTGTTGAAGTAAGGCCTAAATCTGGATACTACGTAAAGTCCAGAGGAGAGGCGCCGGAATTACCAGAAGTGAGCCGACCGGCACAACGCCCTCTGGAAGTGTCGCATTGGGAGCAGGTTTATCATCTTTTAAACAGTGCTAAAGGGCATGGACACATTGCTTTAGGGACTGCGAGCCCCGAAATCAATACCCCGACATTAAAGCCCTTACTGAAAGCGTTAACCAATTCAGCGGGATTACAGTCAGAACAATTTCTCAATTACAGTGAGATTCAGGGGAGTGAGAAGCTGCGTAAGCAGATTGCGCGGCTAGCTTCAGATTCAGGATGCAAGCTTCATCCCGATGACATCATCATTACCAGCGGTTGTCAGGAAGCTCTAGTTTGCAGTTTGCGTGCAACCACGAAACCAGGTGATGTTGTCGCAACGGATTCACCCAGTTTTTATGGATCGACTCAGGCGATTAAAGCGCTGGGGTTAAAAGCGATGGAGATTCCGACGCACCCTGAGACAGGTATCAGCTTAGAAGCATTAGAATTGGCATTAGAGCAGTGGCCTATCGCGGCTATTCAGGTTACCCCAACCTGCAACAATCCGCTGGGATATACTATGCCTGAAAGCCGTAAGAAAGAGCTGCTTAGACTGGCGCAGCAGTATGATATTCCTATCATCGAAGATGATATTTACGGTGATCTTTTCTATAAATCACCTCGTCCGAGAACGATTAAATCCTTTGATGAAGAAGGTCGTGTTCTGCTTTGTTCCTCTTTTTCTAAAACCATTGCGTATGGTTTGCGATTAGGTTGGGTCGCTCCTGGGCAATGTACTGAAAGGGTGTTGCATAAGAAGTTTGTTTCGACTGTGAGTAACCCACCAGTCCAGCAGGAAGCGGTTGCTGAGTTTATTGCTAAGGGATATTACGAGCGCCACCTTAGAAAGGTGAGAGCTCAATATCACCATAGCCGGGATATGATGATCGACCTTGTCAGACGTTACTTCCCAGAAGGCACTCGTATGAGTTATCCGGAGGGTGGATACCTGCTTTGGGTAGAATTTCCTGTAGCAGTCGATTCAATAAAACTAAATAAAAGGTTAGAGGCGAAGCAAGTTAGCATTGCGCCAGGGGTTATCTTCTCTGCATCAGGTAAGTATCGTAATTTTGTTCGCTTAAGCTTTTCCAAAAAGCTAACTGAAAAAACAGAAGAAGCGTTAAAAGTGATTGGTGATGAGGCTAAAAAGCTGATAGCAGAAGCGTAATCAATTACGCGTATGGTTAACCAAAAAGCTTATATAGAAAGCCTGTAAATGGCCGACAATATGAGTCTGAATGAAGTTGCTGAGCGGAGAGTACTACATGGAAATGCAGTGGCAGAAGTTACTCACAACCAAGCGTTACGGCCATGCAGAAGTGACTGAAGATGAGTTTGGGAGAAGCCATTTTCATAAAGATCAGGATCGGATAATTTTCTCCAGTGCTTTCAGGCGCTTAGGGCGAAAAACACAAGTTCATCCGATGTCCTTGAATGATCATATACACACGCGTTTAACCCACTCTATTGAGGTGGGTAGCTTAGGACGAACCTTAGGTATACGCGTAGGGGAGTTAATTCAGGATCAGCTTCCCGAATGGGCAACGGCCTACGATATAGGAATGATTGTACAATCCGCCTGCTTAGCACATGATATTGGCAATCCTCCCTTTGGGCATGCTGGCGAGTACGCAATAAGGGATTGGTTTAAACGCCAAGAAAACAGTGCACTACTGGAAAACCTTTCCGACTCAGAACGCCTAGATCTGATGACCTTTGAAGGTAATGCTCAAGGATTTCGTGTTGTCACCCGCATTGAAAATCATCTGTTTGATGGTGGCTTACGCTTAACTTATCCAACCCTAGGAGCGCTTTTAAAATATCCTTGGAGTGCAGATTATGCAGGGGATAAAGGTAAATT
The DNA here is from genome assembly GCF_047778045.1 of Neptuniibacter sp. PT8_73. GTDB lineage: Bacteria > Pseudomonadota > Gammaproteobacteria > Pseudomonadales > Balneatricaceae > Neptuniibacter. The sequence continues at coordinate 2,759,066 of NZ_CP180545.1, read as the reverse complement.
CAGTGCCTATCAAACCGAAGTCGAAATATTAAATAAGTTAGGTAAAGAATTAGGCTTAATTGAGAAGTCTAAAGGCTGTTGGTGTCGCCATCCGCTGACTTATTTGATGGAAGCTGCAGATGACATCTGTTATGCCATTCTAGATCTTGAAGATGCCATCGAATTGAATATTTTAACCTTCGATGAGATCAAACCGATCTTGCTCACACTTTGTGGTGATACCTCTTATGAAGCCGAGATCTTTACCTCTCAAGCGTCTGCTCGTCGTAAAATTTCGGCATTGAGAGGTATGGCAATGAAGCATATGGTGAGCTCTGCTGTCCAAGCCTATATGGATAATCAGCATTTGATTATGCGTGGTGAATACACTGGTGAACTCTTAGCTGATGGCGATCCCGGTGTGCGAGATGGCCTTTATCAAGCTAAAAAATTAGCACGAGAAAAAGTATTTCCTGATACCCGAAAAACTGAGTTGGAGGTTGGTGCGTATACAACCCTAGGGGTATTGCTCGAGGCGTTTTGTCATGCTGTACATGACAACTATCAATTGCAGGGCGAAGGATTGAGCTATCGTAGCGATCGCATTATCAGTTTGATGGGTATCCATGCGCCAGCGCCAGAGTTGCCACTTTATAAAGCCTATATGCGCGCATTAGATTTTATTAGTGGTATGACAGATAACTACGCGACCTATCTAGCTCGACAAATTGGCGGGTTAAGTTAGGGGCGAGCTGCAATTTCTCATATAATAAGGTTTTTATATCGATAAAGGTTTCTCCAGTGGCTTCATTAAAAGATCAATTAGGCAGTTTGGTTTATTCCACAGAAAAAGGGCAGCTTTGTTCTGGTTGTGGTGAAGCTATCTCTGAGTGTGTGTGTGCAGAGCTGGAAGATAAAAACCGACTGGATAATTTAGATGGCATTGTTCGGATTCGTCGCGAAACCTCAGGCCGAAAGGGTAAAGGGGTAACGACAATTACCGGCATTCCTTTGCCTGAAAAAGAGCTTAAGGCTCTAGCCAAAAAGCTTAAAAAGGTTTGTGGTACAGGTGGTGCCTTGAAAGATGGTATCGTAGAGATCCAAGGTGATCAGCGAGACAAACTAAAAACGTTGTTGGAAAAAGAAGGCTTTACCGTCAAGTTGGCAGGAGGCTAGGATTGATGGCTAAGAAAAACTGCACCCGTTGTTTAGTCATGCGTTTTGCCTTAGTTTTTATGGCAATCGTTATTTTGTTTATGCTGAATGGGTTGAACCAATTTTTTAACTAGACACTTACAGGAAGGATAATCATGGATAGAAAACTTCTGTTTATGCCGCTATTGAGCGCTTTATTAATTATGCCGACCATGGCAGAAGCGCGGATCTACGAATATGTAGATGATAATGGTCGTAAAGTGTTTGTGGATCGCCTTTCAAAAATTCCTGCCAAATATCGTGATCAGATGGAAACGCGGGAGGAAAAGAAGGACAAGTTAGATCCCCTTGAACTCCAAGCTTTCAACCAAAGTACTGATGTAAAACAGCGTCAATTGGAACTGGATAAAGCTCGATCTGGTATCAAAGATGCGATGAAAAAGTGGATAACGCCTTTTCAGTTCCATGCCAACCGTATCGTTTTGCCTGTAAAAGTCTTTTATGGTGCTCGTTCAACTCAATTATCGTTGGTTATGGATACAGGGGCTTCTTACACGGTTGTTCACAAGCAAGCTATTAGCTCTTTAAATGCTCAATTACGAAAGGGGGGGGCTGCTAGGGTTGCCGATGGAAGTGTGGTCGATACGCAAAAGATTCACTTTGATCGCTTTGAGATAGGTCCTTACAAAGCGAAAGGAGTGACTGCGGGTGTATTAGATTATCAGGGAGGTAGCTCAGGAACTGATGGCTTGCTAGGAATGGACTTTCTATATCAAGCGCGCTACGAAATTGATCGTGAAAAGAAACATATTGTTTGGGACCCGCAGCGTTATCAAGAGTTACAAGATCAACTTGTCGAGATAGATAGGCTGGAGCAGGAGTTGAAGGGGGCACCCACTGCTCCAGCATCTGATAATCAACAGGAATCGGACGCTAGAAATAACGTTCCACAGTAAGCTGCAGGTGGTCATCCTGTTTTAGGCTATAACTCATGTCTGCTGGGTTATCAGCCGAAAAGAATCGGCCATCTAAACTTAGCTTCCAGTTATCCCCAAAACGTCTACTCGCTTCAATAATCATACTATTACTGTAGTAGTCCAAATCATGGCCAATACCGGCCAATACTTCGGTGCTTGCTGCATCGTTTAGAGTGAGCCTTGCACCCATGAATACGTCATTTTGGATAGCCGCGTCAGCTGATATACCGCGCTCATCCCAGCCATATTCCAGCAATACGCCTATGTCAGCAGAGCTGTCTTGAATACCGTAAAAGGTATATTCAAAACCACCTTGAGCAGCCCAATAGTTCTCGCTTTTAGTGTCGCGATGAATGGTTTCCAACTTCCAAAGCCAACTATCTAAAGTGGCTTGTAAGTCAAAACCAATCTGGTTCATCTGTTCGTAATGGGGTACTAAGATTGTCTGGCCATTCACTGACTGGACTTGTAATTTAGGATCTCGGTTGGTACCTCTAAACCAATAAGCACCTAAATCAAAATCACCAATCGTATGGCTCCAGCGAATTGCTGTATCTATATGTTTATTACCAGCGCTGGATTCAAAGGTCGCTCTATCAGTATCAACCACTAGGCCTGCACGTAGACGGCCATCTGTGCCAGCAAAGGTACGCTCTCGGAACCCTGGTAAAAGGTAAAGATCGATGATGCCCCAGTCTTTGACTAAGGATAGATTGATCATCTGCTGACCAAGTTTATCCTCCCCGTCAAAGTCTTCGACACCATCTGTCTGGTTGATTACATCAACGAGATGTTGGAATTCGGTAACTCCCCAAAAGACTTTACGCAGGCCAGTACGAAGTTCCCAATCGTCGGAGACATGCACCCAGCTTAACTCACGAATATCTCCGTGGGTTCGTTCGCTGTCATTTTCATCTAAACGAAGAAAAGGGGTAAAGGTTAAGCTATCAGCACCATCGTTCCACTCCCAATAAAGCTCCGGCTCGAAAGAGAATGACAAATTGGTGTCGTAGTCTTGCCCCGCGAATTGAGCGCTTTGAGTAAAGAGGCGCAAGTCGGCGGTGGCTTTACCCGACAACTCAAAGTAGGTTTCTGCCTGAGCAGGCAGGGCTGTTAAAAGCCCTGCTGCCAGTGCAGTTGTGAACGTCTGCCTAATCATCTTAGCGCGCTCGCTTTAGCGTGTTTTTATTGAAGTCTTTATCAGTTAAACCTGTTTTGAACTGATAAGAACCATAGGTAAGGTCTGTGCTTTTACCTGTTTGGTGATTCACCATTTTCATTAGATCTGGACGCCAGTGCTTACCTTCATACTCTTTGTATTCATGATAAGTTAGCGTCTTAAGTTCAGAATCTTTACGGTCATAGAAATCGATTTTCCAAGGACGGTATTCTGCTTGATCTAACCACACTACGCGTCGGGTATAACCAGAGTTCTTATCCACTGGGTATTGTTCTACAACATAACAAGTTCCGCCTTCACAAGCTTCGTCACGTAGATACTTGTAAGTGTATTTTTCTACCTCAAAGGAAGATAGATCTTCGTAAGCAAACTCAGAACCCATAAATGGACCGGATTTGTTACGCGAAGCAATACGTTTTACGCGTTTAAGAGCAGGTAAGTACAGCCACTGATCATCTGCACCGACAGGGTGTGAGAAGCTTAAAAACGCTGTGCCTTTAACATCTCTAGGCTTGTCGAAAACCGATAGGCTTTTATCACCATCGTTATCAACTTCTAAAGACTTCATACGAATCTCGCGCACACTTTCCTGACCCTGTTTGTTACGCAGAATCATATTCATCTGCGCTTGCATATCAGTCCAGCCAAGATCACTTGCTTTAGCTTCTTCTGCAATGCGTAGGCCTTTTTCTTCAGCGGTTTCAGCAATCGCAACGCCTGAAGTCAGAATCATGCCTGCAATGCATACAGATTTAAGCGGGTTGGTTAACAGAGTCATCTTTCTCTCCTTCAGAGTTTTTAAGTGCTGCATTAGCAGGTTGTACAGGGCCAGTTTGTGTCAGGTCAGTTTGCATAGGATCATTGCTTTCTGAGTCTTCTTGCTCTTCTTTTGCTGTTTTATCTAGCATCATCAGAAGTGGTGGCAAGAATAGGAAGTCCACAATTAAAGCGATCAGAATGGTCAGCGCTGTTAGTAGACCCATATCGGCGTTCACTTTAAAGGTGGACTGAGCTAACACCATAAAGCCAGCTACCAATACAAAGGTGGTTATCCATAATGCTTTACCTACGCTAGCAAAGGCATAACCTACAGCTTCTTTACTGCTTTTATTACGATCTCTACGAGCATGTAGGTACTTGCTCAAGAAATGGACCGTATCATCTACCACGATACCTAGTGTCATACCGGCAACAACTGATAATGCTAGGCCTACCTGACCATCAATCAAGTACCAAACACCAAAGCCCATTGCTGCTGGCGCTAAGTTTGGAATCAGGCTGATAAAGCCGAATTTAACCGAGCGTAATGCAAAGCCAAGCAATACTGAGATCAGTACAAGCGCTAAAGATGTGCCGATCAACATGCTATAGATATTACGCTGACCAATATGTGCAAACATTAGGCTTGGACTCGCAATATCAACCTCATAGTTAGATGCATTCTCTGCAAACCAGTTATAGATGCGGCTTTCCAACTCAATCTGCTCGGTACTGGTCATATTATTGAACGTAGCGATGATACGAGTAGAAGACTTATCCACGTTTAACTGGTTATTTAGATCCAAACCGTAAGGCAGAGACATCTCGTACAATAATAGGTATTGCGCGGAAAGTTCACGTTCATCCGGTAGTTTGTAATACGCTGGATCATCACTGTGCATGTTTTTGTTTAAGCGTTTAATAATATCGCTCAACGTATTCACGTGATCAGTTTCAGGTTGTGCTCGTAGCCATTCTGTTAGATCTCCTACAGTTTTAAGGAACGCAGGGGAATTAATGCCACTGGCTTCTTTGGTATCGATGGAGATCTCCATTGCTGTCATGCCAGATAGATTATCTTGCATGTAATCAGTTGCCTGACGGAATGGCACGGTTTCATCGAAATACTTTACGAAGTCATCATTTAGCTTGTTTAGCGGTACTAAGAAAACGGCCGCAATCATCAAAACTGACATCGCTGGAAGTAGCACGCGACGCTTCGCGATTACAAGATCTGCCAGTTTGTGCATGAAGTCATTCTTACCTTCTTCAAGCGGTTTAACGTGGACAGGCAGTAAGCGCAGCATTGCAGGGAATATTGTTACCGAGAAGATAAAGGCAAGCATGACGCCCGCAGCAACCATATTACCCAGATCTCTGAATGGAGGAGAATCTGAGAAGTTCAGGCTTAAGAAGCCGATTGCAGTGGTCAAACTGGTTAAGAAAATTGGTTGGAAGTTAATCCGTAGACTGTCTTGAATCGCTTTCTCTTTCTTAACGCCCTGACGCATCTCATAAAACATAGTGGTCAGTATGTGCACACAATCTGCTACCGCTAAGGTTAGTACCATAATTGGGGTACTTGCAGATGGGCCAGTTAAGTAGAAACCTGTCCAGCCGGCTAAACCCATAGTTGCAGCAATAGAGAAAATGATCACGACAACAGTTGCTAAGGTACCGCTAAAATTGCGTAATAGCAGTACCATACCGATGATTACTACTAAGAACATCAAAGGCACTAGCGTCGCATTGTCTTCGATGGATGCTTCAGCAAAGCTGTTGTTCATCATTACCATACCTGAAAGGTGAACTTTCAGATTTGGGTTCGCTTGAACAAATTCATCGCGCATTTCACGAACTTTGCTCACAACCTGAGGTACTTCAACTACAGGATCAACACCCGGTAGCTGTACGGTGATGTTTACAACCGTGACATGAGCTTCTGGAGAGATCAGTTTGTTTACCAATAGCGGTTCATTAACCGCGATCTCTTTAAGTCTTGGCATATCCGCATCAGTCAACGTTTCAGCGTCTAATACTAGATCTTCGACGATCATGTCGTCGTCTTCAGACCAGGTATGCTGATAGTTGGTAATCGAATCTACGCGGGTAGAGTAGGGTACTTGCCAAGATTCAGTCGTGAGTTCTTGAATGGCTGCAAGGGTTTTAGGAGTAAACACTTCACCATTTTCGGGTGAGATGACAAAAGCAACATTGTCACTTTTGCTGTAAATCTTCTGCATCGCTTCGAATGCTGTCAGTTGAGGATTCTCATCACTGAAAAACACGCGATAGTCGCTTTTGAAGACCAGATTTTTAGCGCCATAAGTTGCGCCAACAACGAACATTATCGAGAAAAGAACGACCCAAATCGGGTGGTTCAACACGAATCGGAAAAGGCGATCTCTCATTTTCCTGCTCCAAGGGCCCTTGCGGGGTTGATTGCGGTTAAGCAATATTAGTTATTTCTTTTTTAATGACGAAACGTCATTAACTAAGGTTTAAAAAACGGTGCAAGCACCGCGTTTTTTAATTCTTCGCAGTTTATGCAGAACTGCACATCAACTGCTTTTGCTGAAGTTGTTTGACCTCATCAGCAAAAAGTTCGGTTTTAAAGCGCTGAATGCTCTCATGCCATGGATGGTCTTGGGTATAAGGCTTCCAATTTAGGCCATCTAGTAAAATGTTTGAGTGATTAACTAGCTCTCTTTCTAGTTGCATTTCAGCTCTAACGTTACAGCGATCGAGCGTTTCATGAAGCAAGGCAATAGTACCGAAGCTCATAGACCACAATGAAAACGCTACCTGAGCGGGGCAAAGGTGTGGTTGTAATGATAAATCACCACTCGCAAGGCCAGAGGAGATAACCTCTAGCATGCCGCCTAATAGCTTATTTTCTAGAATAAGGTGCTCTTCTTGACGTTTTTCGGTCGATTTTTCCCGAACTGATGGTGTCTTAGCAGAAAGAACCAGCATAAATTCTGTGGGGTTTAGCTGTGAATGGAGCATATAGCCATACCCAACGGCGAGCATCTTCTCGCGACTGCTTCCGTTATATTGAAAGGCACGTTCGAATAACGCCCCTAGTCGTCTCACACAACGGTTGCATAGACCGGTTAATAGGTCTTCTTTACAGGTAAAATGGTTGTATACCGTTCCTTTAGAGTAAGGCAGTCTTGCCACTACTTTATCTATAGTGAGCCCCGCTACACCTAATTCACTGATGATCTCTATAGCGGCTAGCATTATTTCTTCTTCACGTGCTTCTAAATCTGCTTCGTGAATAACTTTGGGGCTCATATTCTTTTTATTACCTATAAATGACGGTCCGTCAAAAATACTGTTTTTTGCTCAGCTGAGCAAGTGTGAAAATTGCAACAATCCGTTGCTATTAAGAAACAGTATTGCAACAACTAATGCCAGTTAATCGCTACTATTAGTGATTTTAATAATCTTTAATGTGTTAATTATCTAATTAAGGAAGTATTTATATTTTTTAAGGGCTTTAACTTAGAGGGATCTAGCGTATTTGTGCCTAATAGTCACAATAAAATTAGGTGAAATATTTTAATAAACCTGTTTTTGTCACGAAGTTGCATTGTTCTGTGTCTACACTGCTTACTGTCAAAAATGATAGTCCATATCTTTTTTGGCGCCTGGTTCCCCGGTATGGAACCAGGGGAGTTGATTCATAGATGAAGAAACTGTTGTTCAAACAGGAAAGGAGTGCTTGATATGAAAATACCAACCTACGTGCTTGCAGTAAAAAATGAACTTGAAGGTCAACTTCAGCTCGCTCCACAAGGAGTAAAGGCTGCAGACATGCCGGTGTGTTTTTCGCCAGAATACGCATCCCATCTTTTTAATTTCAGCGAATCTCGTGTTCAGTGTAAAGAGGGTGAGAGCGTTTTTCTGTTAAAGGGAGATGTGGATATTTCTGGCATCGCTCAGGAATCTGATTTTCCCGAAGCATTTAAAGCATTACTGAAAAATAATAACGATTTAGAGGAATGGACAGTGCTTCGGCAAAAGTCTGCTCTTTCTTCCGATTCACAAGAATACAAACGCAAGGTGCAAGAAGATCTCGCTCGAACACATATGTTGTTGAAAATAAACAAAACACTCATGTGATGAGCTGAAAAGACAAGGCCGCGAATAATCGCGGCCTTTTTCTATCTTAAGATCCGAAGTGGATCAAATATCCGCTTCTGCTAACTTAAGGTCTACAACCGATTTAAGTAGTTTAAATAAACGAATCGATGCGTCGATCTCTTCTTTACGGTTGGTCAAACTCTCGATATTCAAACCAACAGGAATACCAAGCGGCATCACTGCTTCTAGAATCTGCTCTAAATTGTTACGGCAGATACGAATAGATTCCTGCAGTGGGCTATGGGCATCCATAATACGGAAGCGAGTAGCTTCTGGTACAGAGATACCTAACCATTCCATAAATTCCAGTGTCTTAGTGCTACCACAAGGAGTGAAGGTCAGAATGACACGCTTTGGTTTAACACCATCTTCACGGCATTTACGCGCGTAGCTACTTAACATATCGATGGTAGCTTGAGCATCGTAAACCGCTTGAGAGATAAAGAATTCACAACCGTGTTCTGTCTTGCTTACCAAACGCTCGTGTTCATTGCGTTTGGATGCATGACGTTCAGCAATAGTTACACCGCCTAACTGAAACTCTGCTGGGTGCTCTGCAAGTGCAGCGTAAGCATCATTCAAGCTAAGTTGGATATCGCCATCAGAAGAAGGGCTGCCCACAAGCACCGTGTCGCGAACACCGTATTCGTTCCACGCTTCATCTAACCAAGCGATAAATGCTTCTTTATCACGCTGAGAAACACTCTTGTATGTGATAACCGGCTTATCTGCTTTTTCACGGATTAGCTTAGAGTAGGCACGTGGGTCTAAAGTGCGCATAAATGGAAACGGACGTGGTTTGTCGATACGGCTACTTTCATCCTGAATGTCATAAACAATCAGACCATCAAAATCGACATGCTGTAGACGCTCGAGCAGTTTATCCGCAATGCCTTGAGCGGTCTCTTCTGCAGTACCATCTTTCGGAGGTGTAGTACCAAATAGATATACTCCGCGGCGGTCGTCAGCAAACTTTGTTCTTAAATCCTGTTTCATTGTAGTTTTTCAATTTCTTTCTAAGCTTTAATTGCTGGCTATTCTATCAATTAATATTATTCATGTGTTTAAGTTATAAGATGAAAGTTTTTTGGTTAGAGTTGAGCAAATTTAATAGGCTATAGAAAAACGTTGGGAGTAGTGAGTTGAGCCAACCAGGTTTTGATCTATCTGAAGCAAGTAAAGCGATTGAAAAATCAGGCGAGGGGATACCGCCATTAGATAAATGGAACCCTGATTTTTGCGGCGATATAGATATGCGCATCGCCCGTGATGGTAAGTGGTTCTACCAAGGCACAATTATCAGTCGTCCTGCAATGGTTAAACTGTTCTCTAGAGTACTTTGGTTAGAAGAGGGAAAGTACTTTTTAAAAACGCCGGTGGAGAAAGTCGGGATTGAAGTAGAGGATGCAGCTTTTCTGATGACCGAAGTCCAAGTACAAGAGGGCGAAAATGGACCTGAGTATCAATTTACAAGCACGACTGGGGATAAAGTTGTTATTGGCAAAGAGCATTCGCTTTGGGTTGAAGAGTGTAGTGAAACCTCTGAACCGGCCCCTTACGTTGATGTTCGTTTTGGGATGAAAGGTCTTCTTCATCGAAATGTTTTTTATGAATTAGTCGAATTAGCGAAAGAACAAGAGATCGATAATAAACAGGTACTGGTTATCGAAAGTCAGGGTGTAACTTTCATATTAGGAGAAGTATCCTAAATTTAATTTAGGTAAAGTGAATTTAATCACGCCTGAGCATGAAGTTAAGTGGGGAAGTAATGGCGTCAGAGAATCGTTTTTCAATCTTACTGATAATTAAACAATCAGAAGAATTAGAGTCTCTTTGCAATATGGTGAAACGGCATTTTCCACGTTTCTATATTGCCCACAATGAAGAGGATGCTCTTTCCCTTATCGTAGAACATAAAATAGATGTTCTACTGATGGGGTTGCACACGATTCAGGAAAATGAAATTTGCTATCTTCATCTGATTAGCGCCAAGAAAAACATTGAGAAAATTCTTTTCAAGAAAATTGTTTTTTGTAGTCGTGAAGATCTCAAAGAAGCCTTTTCTATCTGCAATAAGGACGTATTTGACGACTACTTTATTGTCCGCCCACTATACGATCCATATCATTTGCTACTTCGCTTACGCTTTATCCGTCGTGCCCTGCATGAGCAATCTAGTTCAGAGCGTAATGATTTCTCAGTGGAAAGTTTATGCGACTACTTTGACCAGATAATCTCCTGTAATGAAGAAATATCTGATCTCAATGCTGAAAGTTATGAAAAACTCATGCATCTGGTTTCTTTCTCTATGGATAGGATGAAGGAGAAAGTAATCGAAGAGGGTGGATTGCATGAGGACCATCACGCTGATATGCGAAGCCTGTTTGACCAGCATAAAGAGCAGCATTTGCGTGAAGTCGAGCTACAACAAACTTCTGTTAAGCAGAGTCTTCAAGCGAAAGTGGATCGTTCAACTAATCTAACTAAACAGCAAAAAGAGACTCTGCAAACTAGCGATACAGTTGTGTTTGACGATAGCAATATTTTGCTGCTTGAGGACGAGAGTGAACAACGAGATCAGATTAAAGCAATTCTAGATTCAGGTGGTTATAAAGCACAAGTTTCGGGATGCGCGACACACTCCCTGAAGCTACTTCAAAGCTGGAAACCGGACATCGTCTTACTGGATTTAACGCTTCCAGATATGAGTGCATTATTTGTTATCGATAAGATCAAAAAAGATCCGGAAATGGCGCACACTCGAATTATGGTTTTGGCTAAACCGGGTGATACCCAGAATGCGCAAGAAGCGATGAAACAAGGCGTGCATGAAGTGATTTTAAAGCCAATCGACCGCGATATGCTGCTTTATAAAATGGGGCACAACCTTCAAGCCCTGAATGATCAAGGCAAGTAATTCTAAAAGGGAGTTCTCGTATCTAGCGAGATCTCCTTTGTTCTGAAATCGTAATTCCCTACCGTTTATTTTCTTTCATACACCGGATTAAACCTCTTTCAGTCTTTTAGCAACTACCAGCCCAGCTAATCTCAAATAATCATCTATATTTTATAAGTAACCTATTGAATGCATACAGGATTGATATGCGAAAAATTGTGTCTTTGAGTATTTGGCTGTTGGTAACATTGGGGACAGCAGGATCGGCCGTGGCTGAATCTAAGATCATGCTGATCCATAGTTATCATCAAGAGATGAAGTGGGTAGAAGATCTTACAATAGGCGTAAAGCAGGAATTAGGTGAGGAGTACCAGTTATTCATTCACCATATGGATACTAAACGTTTACCCAAAGGGATGTTTAAGTACAGTGCCGAGAGAGCTTTAAGGGCGTATCAAGAACAAAAGCCTGATCTAGTGATCATCTGTGATGATAATGCTTTTGGCTTGTTGGGAGAAAGGATCGCGGAAACTACCCCCGTGGTTTTTTGCGGCATTAACTCGGACATTCGCCGTGATTATCCTTGGGTTATCAATTCAAATAATATTACCGGTGTAGTTGAGCGTCCTATGATAAAGCGTTCAATTGTAGAGTTTGCTCGGGCTACACGTTTAAAACTTCACCAAGTACTGATTTTGTTGGGTGATAGCTTAACGGCTGATGCGATTTATCATTATGACTTAGGCGGGAAATCTCATTTTAGTATTGCTAAGAACATCCGCGCTGATGTTGTTAGGGTTTCCAATGCAGAAGCTTGGAAAGAGCAAATCAAACTAAGCAAGAAACAAGGGTATGATCTTATCTTGATAGCGGGCTATGCCGCTATGCATGAAGAGAATGGTGAATACGTAAGTTTTGATGATTTAAGCCATTGGGTTGCATTAAATTCACCCGTTATGACAATAACTTCGCATGAGCAAGCCATCGGTAAAGGTCGAGTCATGGCAGGGATGGTGGTTAGTGGCATTTTAATGGGCCAAGATGCTGCAAATTTGGCGAAGCAATTACTCGTGCTACCTAAAGATAGTCATCAAATTCCAATTCATTTTCAAAGTCAGGGAAAGATGATTTTAAGTCGTCATGAGCTGAGAAACTGGGGCCTTAAGGTCGATAACATCACATCAAGATCGCTTATTCTTTTACCTTAAATGACAACTAAAGGGATTTAGTTCGTTTGAGGGCATATTATCCCAAGCAATTGTTAATGTAATCTAACGGTAAATACTAAATTCCTGCTATCTTATAATTACATGTCCACGACATACGTACTGCTGTATTGATATATTCTTTCTAGTTGGCTTGGTACAGGGAGTATCTGTTGAGAAAAACGATTGTACGTACCCTATATTTGATCGCCGGATTTATCTGTGTGCTTCTCGGTTTGATCGGGGTTATTTTACCTTTACTACCAACAACGCCATTCCTTTTAGTAGCGGCTTTTTGCTTCTCACGAAGTTCAGAGAGACTTCATCAGGCACTACTGCAAAACAAACTATTTGGTAAGATTATCCAAGACTGGGAAACGGACGGAGTTATTCCGTTGAAAGCTAAATGGTTAGCAACGGTGATGATGCTAGCTATGGTTAGTTATCCGCTGATTTTTAAAACCTTCCATTACGGTCTCAAATTGGTCGTCGTTGCTACAATTGTCTTTGCGCTTTGTTATATCTGGACTCGTCCATCAGAGCCTTTACTAAAAGGTAATGAGGGGTGATATGAGCTTGATCCGGTTTATTCTTTTCTTCTTAGTTAGTACTCACCTTTTAGCGGTTGAACAGCTGGTATTTACAGCAGAAGAAAAGGAATACCTTGCTTCTAAACAGCAGGTCACGATGTGTATTGATCCGGATTGGTTACCGTTCGAAGCGATAAATGCCCAAGGGAAGCATGTGGGGTTGTCTGCTGATTTTATGGCAGAGTATTCAAAGATGATGGGGATTCCTATCCAGCTAGTGCCGACTAAAAGCTGGAGCGAGTCTTTACACAAAGCTAAGGCTAGAGAGTGCGATATTTTATCGATGTTGAACGAAAGCCCTGAGCGTAGTGCGTACCTCAATTTTACTGCACCTTATGTAACTGCCGCCGTTGCTTTGGTAAGTCGCTCGGATGTGTTGTTTATCGATGGCTTACCGGCGTTGCAAGGCAAAGTGTTGGCCATGCCCAAAAATTATATCTATGAAGAACTCATCCGCCGAGATTATCCTCTGATCCAAGTGGTTTATACAAAAAACCAAAAGGAAGCGATTAAGCTTGTTTCATCTGGAAAGGCTTATGCTTCCATCGGTACGCAAATTAGTATGTTGCGAGATATCCAAGAAGTAGCGACGACTAATGTGAAAGTGGCAGGCTTTACTGAATATAAAAGTGTTTTGAGAGTTGGGGTTCGAAAAGATGATGCGCTTTTACTCAGTATATTTTCTAAAGCGGTAGATAGCTTGCCGCCGCAAAAGACTAACGAAATTTTACAGCGTTGGTATAGCGTTACGGTTCAAAACAAAGTCGATCAAACTTTGTTGTGGCAACTGCTGGTGGTCTTTTTCCTAATCTCTATGATCTTTGTTGTCCGATTTAGAAGTATCAGGCAATTTAACAAGATTCTTAAGGAGAAGAATAAACAGCTAGAGCGTATCAGTCAGACTGATCATTTAACCGGTTTATTTAATCGTTTAAAAACTGATGCTGTGATCAAAGCTGAAGTCGCCCGAGCAGAGCGCTACGGCGGGAGCTTCTGCGTTATGCTGTTTGATATTGACCACTTTAAGGCAGTGAATGATAACTGTGGACACCAGGTAGGGGATAAAGTGCTTATTGAGGTCAGTAACTTGGTGAGAACTAATATCCGAGAATCAGACATCCTTGGCCGCTGGGGTGGAGAAGAATTTATGTTAGTGACTCCTGAAATGGATATCAGTGGTGCTGAGAAGTTAGCTAACAAGCTTCGATTGTTAGTACAGGATCATATATTCCCAAATCAAATTGATATCACTGTTAGTTTTGGTGTAGCAGAGTACAAGATGGGAGACAGCCCTGATGCGTTGCTCAACACCGCTGATAAAATGTTATACAAATCTAAAGAAGCTGGTCGAAATAGGGTGACGATTAGCTAGAAAGATCTCACAAATCACCTTTCGCACGGGAGGTGAAATTTCGCTTCCTTTCCTCCTTACCATCAAAAAATCTATCTTTTTATCGTTTTTCAATGTGAAAGTTTCTCATTAAAAACTAGATAAAATTTTACTAAAAACACTTAAATGCCCAGAAAACCAAGGAATTACTGGGGTTTAAAGTGTTTTTAAAACAATGTCCCAAAATTTATATACAAAATAGATAAAATTTTACTAAAAACGCGCTTTTATTAAGGTTATTTGGCACTAGGATTAAGGTATCTACAGTTACTGAGGCATATAGAGCGACAGTGATTGGTAACAGCAGTAATGATTAATCGAAAAATGTGCAGGTAAACGTTATGAGCACTATCAATAAAGGCTCTTCACAAAAATTTAGAATCGCGATGCTGGACGAACAGGGCAGCTTAGCGGGCTGGAGTCGTGAGATAGAGGGATCTGAATTTAATTGGGCGTTTGTTCGTTTAGATTCTAAACAGAGCTTAATCGACCAATTAGAACAAAACACATTTGATGCGGTTATCTTGCCTTGCTCTATGCGTGCAGTAGTCGATATAGAATTGATGGCTAAGTTAGCTCGCATCCAGCCGCAGTCTGTTAGAGTCTTTCTAGGAGCTGAGTTTTGGAATGCAGGACATAAAGCAAAAGCTGCTGAAATTGCCCATCGAATTTACCCAAACAATGTTTCTATCAAACAGGTTGGTGAAGAGTTGGAATATCAGGTTAAGTTGGTGAAACTGCTTAATCGTTCCACCTTGCAGACGTATGTTTCTACAGTGGGTTGTTTGCCATCTCCACCAAGTATGTATCGCCAGCTGACAGAAGCGGTTAACTCAGATGTTGCTGATCTAACTGAGATTAGTGAAATTATTGAGCAGGACCCATCGGTTGTTGCACAAATAATGAAACAGGTTAATTCGGCTTTCTTTGGTTTCAATCGCCAGATTTCTGATCTGAGAGAAGCAATCTCTTTACTGGGGGTACGAAATCTTAGAAGTATGGCTTTGAGTAGCCAGTTGAATAAGCAATTTAAGCAGGGAGATGATTGGAATCAGTTCTCCTTTGAGCAAATGGGCCAGCGTTCTTTATTGGTGGCACGTTTAGCTCAAGCGTTATCCAGAAGAGCAGGTGCGAGCAAGGCAGTGCAGGATCAAGCATTCTTGGCCGGCTTGTTACACGATTTGGGTGTCATGATTATGGCTGCTCATGACCCGGCTCAGTATAAAAAATTGATCAACTACGCCGTTAAAAAACAGAAGCCAATTTATTTGGTAGAGAAAGCTGCCTTTGGTTTCTTCCATGGTGAAGTGGCAGCTGCCTTATTGGCACTATGGAATTTACCGCCGCAGGTCGTTGAGGCAGTCATGTTACACCATGTCCCTCATCTATCTTCGGCAACAGAATTTAGTCCGTTAACTGCAGTACATGTTGCGGATGCTATGCTTCCATCAGTTGATGTGGCAGGAGAATGTGATCTGGCGAGTAGCTTATCGCTACGCTACCTAGATCAAGTGGGTGTTATGGATGAGGTCCCACAATGGCGCATTGTCGCTAACGAATATCGTGTTCGCATGGTATCCAATTTATAGAGAGGATCTCTTTTCGCTGGAAAGATGCCAGTCCTTACTGGGAACATACGTCGGGGTCTGTGAAAGGTAAGGGTTGGCTTTCTTTTATTTTCGCTGTTTAACTAGTAACTCAATAATCTTGTTACAATTCCTGCTTTCCATCTTCTACTGGCATCGTTGTGGCTAGATCAAACAATTCATCTCCTAAAACGCCTACTCAAAAAACCAAACGAAAATCTGGTTTGCATCCGCGCAATCCGCATGCAGCACCTTATGATATTCCTCGTTTGGTTAAAGCTTTTCCTGAGTTAGCTGAATACACCTATGAAACGCCACGAGGTGAAACCTCTATTCGTTTTGCAGAGCCTAAAGCGGTAAAGCTGTTAAACCAGGCTTTATTAGGCACTGAATATAAAATTCAGTTTTGGGATTTCCCTGAGGGCTACCTTTGCCCGCCAATTCCAGGGCGTGCTGATTATCTTCACTACATTGCCGATCTTCTGGCTGAATCTAATGGCGGGAAAGTACCGGTAGGTGCTCAAGTTCAGGGTCTAGATATAGGTACAGGGGCTAACTGTATCTATCCATTGATTGGCAGTCAGAGTTACGGTTGGAAGTTTGTCGGTAGTGATATTGACCCTGTCTCTATTGCTTGCGCGGAGCAGATAGTCAACGCCAATCCGGTTTTGAAAGGGAAGCTTAAGTGTCGACTACAGCCTTCATCACAGCAGGTATTTCAGCAGATTATTAAACCGTCTGATCGCTTTGCCTTTACTATGTGCAATCCGCCTTTCCATGCATCGCTTCAAGAAGCGACAGCAGGGACTAAACGGAAGATTAGAAATTTAAATCGTGGTAAGCAGACATCTTCCGGTAATGACCAAGTATTAAACTTTGCAGGCCAAGGGGCAGAGCTGTGGTGCAAAGGCGGGGAGATTGCTTTTGTACGTCAGATGATCAAGGAGAGTGCTGAATTTGCTGAGCAGTCACTTTGGTTTACCTGCTTGATATCCAAAAAAGATAACCTGCCCATGGTTTACCAAGCTTTAAAAAAGGTAAAAGCTAAAAAAGTAATCACTATAGAGATGTATCAAGGGCAAAAACTTACTCGTTTTGTGGCTTGGAGTTACCACTCAAACCAAGTACGAAGCGGTTGGTTTAGTCGGGACTAGATCAATATTTTGATCTATTATTGAGTATCGTTATCATTAATGAGCTATAGTTAGTTTCCAGTATGGAATCCAAATTGGATCGTAATGTTACATAAGGAAAGGCTAATGTCGGTTAAGTGTCTTGTTACAGCTTTTGCGCTTACTATGAGCATTGCGATGCCTGTTAGTGCTGAAAATCACCACCAACAATCTCCTAAGTATAAAGTGC
Organism: Neptuniibacter sp. PT8_73; assembly: GCF_047778045.1. GTDB lineage: Bacteria > Pseudomonadota > Gammaproteobacteria > Pseudomonadales > Balneatricaceae > Neptuniibacter. The sequence goes on along the minus strand of NZ_CP180545.1, from coordinate 2,741,835 downwards.
AGAGTTTGACCGAGAACATTTCGATGTTGAAGGGAAAGGGCGGCAATATTGGGTTGTTAACGGGTGATCAAGGTTTGTTGATGATCGATGACGATTACCGTTCGATGTCACCAGCATTACAGAAGACCCTGCAAAAGTTTGGTGGTGAAGATAAGCTGACTTACATTATCAACACCCATTGGCATGGTGATCACACAGAGGGTAATCATCACTTTGGTCATCACGCGACAATCGTCGCACATGATAATGTTCGTGAGCGGTTGCTTACCTCTCAAGAGGTTAAGCTCTTTAATATGAAAACCGAGCCCTACCCAGAACATGCGCTGCCGTCTATTACCTATCAACAAGCACTGACGCTCTATATCAATGATGAAGAGGTCGAGTTACTTCACCTAGCTGGTGGCCATACCGATGGTGATTCTGTCGTCTTCTTTAAAAAGGCCAATGCCGTCCATATGGGTGACCTTTATTTCAATGGCTTTTTCCCGTTCGTAGATATCCAGAATGGCGGTAATGTTGCCCGCATGGCGGAGAATGTAGGCAAAGTGCTCGAACTTATTGATGACAAAACCATTGTTATCCCAGGTCACGGCCCTGTATCAAATAAAGCTGAATTGAAGACATTTAAAATGATGCTGGAAGGGACATTGGCCGAAGTAAAAGCGATGCAAGATAAAGGGATGAACTTGGGCCAGATGCAGTTAAAGGGTCTATCCCCTAAATGGCAAAGCTGGACTACCGGTTTTCTTTCAACAAGTGTTTGGATCGGCATTCTTCACAGCAGTTTAGAGAAATAGCCCCATTAATAAATCGCATTGTTTATTTATGTAACAGCTTTAGGTATCTAATCTTCTTACCCTCTAATCCACGATGAGTGCGGTGCTTTCTCTGTGAAGCGCCGTCCTATTTATCTGACCTCTTTAAAATCAATAAGTAATGACGACCGCTGAGAACCAGCTTATCGATTTTATTTGAGGTTTAATTCCAGAATAAACTCGAAAAACCTGAATTTATATCTACGCTTTGATTATGTACTTAGCAGTGATTACTCGTTGAGTCTGTGACATAAGAAGAGTATGCCGATGTATAAATTGTTGTCGTTTCTACGTGGTTTTTCGTTAAAAGCTCGCGTGCGTTGGGCTTTTTTTATTGTCCTAAGTATTGGTATTACGCTCTCTGCTTTTCTTTACTGGCACTACACGGAAAAAAATAGACTCCACGGTCAGGTGCAGCATTTAAGTAACAGTCTGCATGCGGTTGATGAGTTTAGATATAACCTTTCTCGGATCGAGTTAATCAGTGCAGAAATGCTGGTGTCCTATCCAATCGATCAGGACCGATATCTTGAAGCTTATACCGCTCTTCAAGAAACCAAACAGATCTTCAATCTATCTATTGCCCCCTCACTGTCAGGTCGTGAAGGCCTATCCGAATTTAATAAGCTGCTGTTTCATCACTTTACGCTATATAGCCAACAGTTAAGACACTTTCAGAGCCTCCTAGAAGAAGACCGTATTTCAGATGCCAAGCAGTTTTATGTCAAAGCGCTTGGGGTTCAGGAGTATCACAAGCAAGTAGATTCTGTTGCTGAAGAATTTAGAAAGAAGCTCCTAGGTGTTAAAGGAGACCTAATAACTCAGGCAGAAGAGCAAGAAAAGCTCTTTAATACCCAAGGTGGCTTGCTTTTAATCTTTGTCGCAATTGCCAGTTTCTTGATGGTTTCAGCCACACTCAAGGCGATGTTTAGGCCGATAGGATTGGTGAGAAGAACCTTAACAGCTTTAGCGAATAAAAAGACGGCTCAACAAGAGATTTCTAAAGCAGGACAGCCTCAAGAGATCAAAGAGCTGCTTGAAGCTGCCATAGAACTGAGAGATGAGCTACTACAAGTCGAGAATCAGCGCTGGATTAAGACCAATATTTCGGAGATCAGTGCGGAACTGCAGCAGATAAGAACGATGCACGAACTGGCCAAATCCTTTTTGCAGAAAATCGCACCGCTTATTCATCTGGGCCACGGCGTTTTCTATCTATTTAACGAGCAAGAGAAAGAACTAAAGCTGCTAGAGGGATATGCATTTAGAGAGCGTAAATTCCTTAAACAGACCATTGCTGTAGGTGAGGGGTTGATTGGCCAGTGTGCTTTAGAAATGGCGCCCATTATTTTAACCGACCCACCAGAAGACTATATCAAAATCAGTTCGGGTGTTGGCGAGGCGAAGCCAAAGAATATCTCTGTCTTTCCAGTGATCCACAATAACAAACTTCTTGCGGTGGTTGAACTTGCTAGCTTTGTTGAATTTGGCCAAACAGAACAAGCCTTTATCGAAGGTTTACTGCCAATTTTGGCCATGAATTTAGAGATCATTGAAAGGAGTAATAAAACCCAACTACTGCTGAATGAGAGCCGCGAACAAGCCGAAAAAATGGAACGCCAAGCAACATTGCTTGAAGAGCAAACAGCCGAGATGGAAGGGCAGCAGCGCGAGATTAAATCGGCAGAAAAACGAAGCCGTCTCATCCTCGAAGCCGTTAAAGACGGTATTGTTGGGTTAAATACTCAGGGGGAAATCACCTTTGCCAACCCCGCTGCTTATGACTATTTAGGTTTTACCGAGGAAGAATTTTTAGGCCAAAACTTCCAAACACTCGTTCACTATGCAGATGAAAATAGCGAGCCTTACTCGGAAGATTCAAAAAGCATCTGTCATACGGCTGTGGATGGTGTTGCTCGTTCCAGTGAAGATGAGGTGTTGTGGCATAAAAAAGGTCATGCTTTGCCGATTGAATACACCTCTACGCCCATTTTTAGCGACGATAAAATTATCGGCGCGGTGGTTGTTTATCGCGATATTACGGAAAGGAAACAGGCGCAAGACGCCCTTAATGAGGCAGCGGGTGAACAGAAAGCGATCCTCGAAACTGCAACCCGTGCGATTGTGTTGCTGAAAGATCGCGTAGTACAGCAAGCGAATAATAAATTATCTGAGCTCTTTGAACGTCCTATGGAAGACCTAATGGGGCACAGTACTTTGCAATGGTACCCCGATGAGGAAACGTTCAACTATATCGGTGAGTATGCATACGGTGAGCTAGCCAAAGGTAAAGTGCATCAACAGGAAGTCCAGATGGTGAAAGCCGATGGTACGCTTTTCTGGTGCCATTTGAGTGGTAAAGTCCGTGATCTTGACGATCTCTCCAAAGGTACGGTTTGGATGCTGGAAGACATCACAGATCGAAAAGAAACCGAAGAGAAGGTGAATGCTTATTTCGAAAACTCCAGCGATGGCCTGCTGGTACTAAGCCCGAAAGAGGGATTTATCCATGCTAACCGCCGTGCTGCAGATATTTTTGGCTTCGAAGATATCAATGAATTAATAAAATGCTCCCCTGAAATGTTATCCCCAGAGTACCAACCCGATGGATTGCTCTCCTCTCAAGAGATCGATCGCCATTTAGAGGTTGCGTTGGCAGGAACTGAGCCTCACCAGTTCGATTGGGTGCATAAAAACACCTCAGACGAGGAGGTGCCTTGTGAAGTTTCTTTAGTACCTATCAGCTTAAAGAATAAGCCGGCGTTGATTGTCAGTCTTCGTGACATAGCCGAGCGTAAAGCGGCTGAACAGGAGATGCTAAAAGCGAAAGAGCTTGCTGAGGAGGCAACCCAAGCTAAGAGCGATTTCCTCGCCAATATGAGCCACGAAATCAGAACACCGATGAACGCCATCATCGGTATGTCCCATCTTGCCCTGCAAACTGAGTTGAATACCAAACAGAGAAATTACATCGAGAAAGTGAACCGTGCAGGGGAGAACCTCTTAGGCATCATCAATGAAATTTTAGATTTCTCTAAAATTGAAGCAGGTAAAATGACGCTCGAATCTACCGAGTTCTATCTTGATGATGTGATGGAAAACATCGCCAGCATTCTAGCGATGAAAGCGGAAGAGAAAGGCTTAGAGCTGCTGTTTGATAGCCCAGCCAATATCCCTACTGCCTTGATTGGCGATCCGCTAAAACTAGGTCAAATACTGACTAACCTTGCCAACAATGCTGTGAAGTTCACCGACGAGGGTGAAATCGTTATCAGCATCAATGTTGAAAAGATGGAGTCCAAGCACGTAACGCTCCATTGTGCGGTTAAAGATACCGGCATAGGTATGAGCCTTGAGCAGAAAAGCAAGATGTTCCAGAGCTTCTCTCAAGCAGATACCTCAACCACACGGAAATATGGCGGTACCGGATTAGGCCTAGTGATCTCCAAAAAGCTGGTCGAGTTGATGGAAGGTGAAATCTGGCTGGAAAGCGAAGTCGGCCAAGGAACAACATTCCATTTCACAGCGCGTTTAGGCTTACAAAAAGATCCGATGCAGCGCCGCATGTTCCACGCCGAAGAGCTGGATGGCGTAAGAGTGCTGGTGGTTGATGATAATGCCGCTGCTCGCGATATTATCGCCAATCTGATTAACAGCTTTGGTATGCAGGCAGATACCGCCTGTGATGGCGATGAAGCCGAACAGATCATTGTCGAACACCAATCCCCCGATAATTGTTATGACCTCTTATTGATCGATTGGCAGATGCCGCAAAAAGACGGTGTCACTACGCTTGAAGAATTAAGAAGCAGCGAGAGTATCATCTGCCCACCGGCCATTATGGTGACCGGTTATAGCCGTGAAGATGCTATCGATGAAGCGAACGAACGTGGAGTGGAAATAGAATCTGTTTTGACCAAACCTGTAACAGCCTCGTTCTTGCTAGAAGCGATAGGCACATCGCTGAACAAAGGCACAGTGGTCGAAAATCATCGCTCTGCTGCGAAAGAAAATGCACGTGTCGATCTAGCCGGCCTATCTGTCTTGTTAGTCGAAGATAACGAGATGAACCAAGAGCTGGCCACAGAGCTTTTAGAACAGGCGAAGATCAACGTTAAGATTGCCAATAATGGTCAGGAGGCTGTCGATATCTTATCGATGGAGACACACTTCGACATCGTATTGATGGATTGCCAGATGCCGGTGATGGATGGTTTTCAGGCAACCGAGAGAATACGGCAGATGGAGAATGTGCAACATCTCCCCATCATTGCTATGACGGCTAATGCGCTTACTAGCGATAAAGAGAAAGTACTCAATGCGGGAATGAATGATCATATTGGTAAGCCGATCAATATTGATCAGATGTACGCAACCATCGAGCGTTGGGCCTGCGTCGCGAAACGTAATTCTCGTGTGATAGAGCCCACACCTGAGGTTGAGGAAATAGAGCTTCCTGAAATTCCTCATGTGGATAGCGCCAAAGGTTTATCCAGTATGCGGGGTAACCGTGAACTCTATCTCAAAATGTTAAAAGGCTTTTATGAGCACCACCGCGAATTTGAGGCTCAATTCACAGCGGCGATGGAAGATGAAGATCCTACAGCCCCTATGCGATGTGCCCATACTTTAAAAGGCGCTGCGGCCACAATCGGTGCAGTTGAGTTAGAAACCTTAGCTGAAAGCTTAGAAGCCTCATGTGCAGAACCCAACTTTAAAGCCCCAGACATTCAGGAAAACGTAGACGATGTGTCTGACGAGGTAGCTTTGGTGATAGAAAATATAGAGGCCTCCGGCTTACTACCTACAACAAAGCCAGCTACAGATCAGAACTTTAATGTTGAAAAACTAATCGAATCCATTCCTAAATTACGTAAGTACCTATTAGAGAGCGACAGTGAGGCGCTTGAGGTGATTGAAGTCCTTGAAAGTGAATTAGGCGGTCAGGCGTTAGAACTACTTGAACCTGTTGCTAAGGCGATTAACGTGTTTGATTTTGATCTAGCCTTAGAGCGCCTTTCTGACATGGAAGAGGCACTCGATAACTTATAGGGAATGAAGTTTTTAGGCCGCAGTTGGTTCCGATTAAGGTTGTGTAGCTATACTGTTTTTAACAACCTACTAAAAAGACATATTTGCATAATCCAACGCTTTTTTAAGCAATGATGGAGAACGTAAATGAGCAAGACGCAGTCTCAGTGGGTAGAAAAACCTACTGTTCTTGTTGTTGATGATACGCCAGATAATCTGGCGCTTATGTCTGCGCTTTTAAAAGATCACTACCGCGTTAAAGTGAGTAACTCAGGTTCTAAAGCACTAGATATAGTCAACTCGGCAACCCCGCCTGATCTAATCCTACTTGATATCATGATGCCCGAGATGGATGGCTACGAAGTTTGTAAGCGCCTCAAAGAAACGGGAAACACAGCTGATATCCCCATCATCTTTTTAACAGCTAAAACCGAAAGCCGCGATGAAACCAAAGGACTGGCATTAGGAGCTGTGGATTATCTAACGAAACCGGTTAATCCTGAGATCCTTATGGCAAGGGTGTCTAACCATTTGCAATTGAAAGCACAAAAAGACTTTTTGGCAGATAAGAATGAGTTCTTAGAAAAAGAGGTCCGCCGTCGCACCCAAGAAGTCACTATGGTGCAAGATGTCACCATTCTGATCCTCGCTTCATTAGCCGAAACAAGAGATTCCGATACCGGTAACCATATTCGCCGTACGCAATTTTACATTCGCGCCTTGGCTGAAAAGCTCAGATTCTTGCCTAAATACAGCGAACTTTTAACCGACGCTTATATCGATGTGCTGTTCAAATCAGCGCCTTTGCACGATATCGGCAAGGTCGGTATCCCAGATCATATTCTTTTAAAGCCAGGCCCATTTGAGCCAGAAGAGTTCGAAATCATGAAAAGCCATACCACCCTAGGTAAAGAGGCGATCGAACATGCGGAAGCGCAGTTGGGTGTGGAGGTGGATTTTTTAAAGGTAGCTAAAGAGATTGCTTACTCGCATCAAGAGAAGTGGGATGGTTCAGGTTACCCTGAGGCTTTAAAAGGCGAAGAGATCCCGCTTTCTGCAAGGCTAATGGCGATCGCCGATGTATATGATGCCCTGATCTCAAAACGTGTTTATAAAAATGCTATGTCCCATGAGCAAGCAGTGGCGATTATAGAAGAGGGCAGAGGCAATCATTTTGACCCTGAGATCGTAGATTGCTTTATCGAGATTCAGGACGATCTGCTTTCCATAGCGCTGCGCTTTGCCGATAGTGATGAAGGCGTCTTAAACGTTAATTAATCTTCTTCAGCGCTAAGAATACGCAAGCGCCACCAGATCACTAACGTATCTTAGCTAATGCAGTTTTACCGTCTAAAAATGCTTTGCATGAAACCTTAGATGCTCTTCTATAAAGCTGGCGATAAAGTAATAGCTATGGTCATAGCCATCGTGTAAACGCAGCTCCACAGGATTATCCCCAGCCGCAGCTAATAACGCTTCAGGCTTTAATTGCTCATCCAAAAACTGATCTTTCTTACCTTGATCAATCAGTGTCGGCATAAAGTTATTAGTATCCTTAATCAGCTCGCAGCTATCGTATTGTTTCCAAACTTCTGCATCATTACCAAGATAAGCGCTAAACGCTTTCTGGCCCCAAGGGCAGTTAGTTGGATTGGTAATCGGGCTGAATGCACTCACGGATGAGAAACGTTGAGGATTGCGCAGAGCGATCATCAACGCGCCATGTCCGCCCATAGAGTGTCCAGAAATCGCTCGTTGCTCTGTGACAGGGAAGTTTGCCTCAATCAAGGCGGGTAACTCAGTCACAATGTAATCGTACATTTGATAGTGCTGCTGCCAAGGTGCTTGGGTAGCGTTGACATAAAAGCCAGCACCCATACCCAAGTCATACCCGGGATCGTCTGCTACGTCATCACCACGAGGGCTGGTATCGGGTGTAACAATGGCGATATCTAACTCCGCAGCAACACGCTGGGCACCGGCTTTTTGAATAAAGTTCTCATCGGTACAGGTAAGGCCAGATAGCCAATACAGCACCGGTACTTTCTCTCCCGCGAGTGTTTGTGGCGGAAGAAAAATAGAGAAGCGCATGCTGCAGTTCAAACTGGTGGAGTCATGCTGATACTGCTTCTGCCAACCACCAAAGCTTTTGAATTGAGCTAAATTTTCAATCTGCATTTAGTTTGCTCATATCCACCCTGAATAGACTCAGGGCGGATTTCGGTTAGGGTTACTTAAAAGAATTACTTATCGAAGTGAATAACGCTGCGAATACTTTCGCCTTCGTGCATCAAGTCGAACGCTTTGTTGATGTCCTCTAACCCCATAGTGTGGGTAATAAAGTCAGACAGCTTAAACTCGCCTTTTAGATAGCGTTCCACGTAATCAGGAAGCTCAGAGCGGCCTTTGACACCACCAAAGGCAGTACCGCGCCAAACACGTCCGGTCACCAACTGGAATGGACGGGTAGAGATCTCTTGACCTGCACCGGCAACACCAATAATCACCGACTCACCCCAGCCTTTGTGGCAGCACTCAAGGGCAGAGCGCATTACATCGACATTACCGATACACTCGAACGAGTAATCCACACCGCCGTCGGTGAGTTCAACAATGACATCCTGAATCGGCTTGTCGTAGTTTTTAGGGTTAATACATTCGGTCGCACCTAGCTGTTTAGCTAGATCAAACTTACTTTCGTTAATATCAATGGCGATGATACGGCTCGCTTTCGCCATCGTTGCACCAATCACAGCAGACAGACCGATGCCGCCCAAGCCAAAGATGGCAACCGTTGCGCCTTCCTCTACCTTGGCGGTATTCATAACCGCGCCCATACCAGTAGTCACGCCACAGCCTAATAGGCAAACCTCTTCAAGCGGCGCGTCTTTATTTACTTTCGCCAGTGAGATCTCAGGCAACACAGTGTATTCAGAGAAGGTAGAGCAGCCCATATAGTGATAGATCGGCTGACCATCTTTATAAAAACGGGTAGTGCCATCGGGCATTAAGCCTTTGCCCTGGGTTTCTCGAATCTTTTGGCAAAGGTTGGTCTTGCCCGATTTGCAAAACTTACACTCGCCGCATTCAGGTGTGTACAGCGGGATCACATGATCACCCACTTCTACACTGGTAACACCTTCGCCCACGGCTTCAACAATACCGCCGCCTTCGTGACCTAAGATTGAAGGGAAGATGCCTTCTGGGTCTTCACCAGAAAGGGTGAAGGCATCGGTATGGCAAACACCTGTCGCCACAATCTTGATAAGCACTTCACCTTTTTGTGGTGGCATTACGTCGACTTCTTCAATGGATAGGGGCTGGTTAGGCCCCCAAGCGATGGCCGCTTTTGATTTAATCATGGCTCTACTCTTTATTTAGGACAGCGTTTTTAATCAATAGGGATTCAATGTGCTAAACATTATAGTTTTTTCATAAATCGCTATAATCTAGCTAAATATGAAAATACTTTTACGAGGTTGTAATAATGTTTGGCTGGGAGGGGGTAACAGAATTTGTTGCTGTAGCAGAAACAGAAAGCTTTACCGCAGCATCGCAGCGCTTAGGTATATCTACTGCGCAAGTGAGCAGGCAGATCAGCGCATTAGAAAAGCGCCTTGCTACAAAACTGTTTTATCGCACAACCCGCAGAGTATCGGTTACAGAAGAGGGCAAGATCTACTACCAACACTGCCGCCAACTTCTAGACGGCTTAGATGAAGCAGAAAGAGCACTCAGCCAGTTACAAAGCCGCCCACAAGGTAAACTAAAACTGACAGCCCCAACCACCTTTGGCGAAACCAAAATCATCCCACTGCTAAACGACTTTATGCTGCAGTATCCAGAACTCGAAGTGGAATGTCATCTGACCAACCAAAAAGTGGCGCTGGTGGAAGAGGGCTATGACCTAGCAATACGCTTAGGCAAGTTGGCAGACTCCAGCATGATCGCCAAAAGACTCGGAGCCAGACAACAGTTTATCTGCGCCTCAAAAGACTACCTCAACGCCCATGGCCGACCCGATTCAATCTCTGAGTTAGAACAGTATAACTGCCTACAAGGCACCCTAGATTACTGGCGCTTACTCGATGGAAACCAAGAGAGGGAAGTACGGATTAAAGGCAGCTTCCGCTGCAATAGTGGCTTAGCTTTGTTAGATGCTGCCTTAAAAGGCCTAGGGATAGTGCAACTGCCTGATTACTACGTTAAAGAGCATATCGAAAAAGGCAGGCTAGTGCCGCTGCTAGAGATCTATCGACCGGAACCTGAAGGGATATGGGCGCTGTATCCGCATAATCGGCATCTGTCGCCTAAGGTTAGGATGCTGGTGGAATATTTTGGGGGGAAGATGGATTCTTAGGACGGGAGAAAGCAATATGCAAGACCTGCCCCTATGGTTTGATGACCCTATGATTTGGTGCTAAGTCAAAAAATTAAAGATTGCCTACATTAATGATGTTCATAGAGGTGGAGCATAGTATAGTTATTCGATTACTCAACAAAAACTCCATACAGATTTACACGGAATCCGTTTTAGGGACATATCATGGTAGAGAACATCAAACTGAGCATTTGGGATGTTTACACCAACTTTCTGGTTGGTTTACTTGTACTAATAATTTCATCTCTATTTATTTATCTTAGTAGTTTCTTTGATGCCCATAGAGAATCTTTACAGGTTATCTATGGGAATTTATCTCTAGGAACTGCTGTTCTATTACCTTTTGTGTTAATGCTAGTTGGATCGATTATTGATCCATTTTCCAATATGTATTGCACCTTTCTTAAAAAAATATCAAAGTATAGCTTTTTTGCATGGTTGAGAGTAAGAGAACATAGGGATACTACAATATTAAAGGAATCAGCAAAAAAAATGATTTCGTCTAATATTGAATTTAAAACGGATTCAGATAATCGAGATACACCAAACCCATATAGGATATGTAAAGCCTATGTCGAACAAAAAGGGCATACATATAATATGCAGGTTTTTCTTGCAAGAATGGGGTTTTATAGAAACTGTTCGATGATATTTTTGATTTCTGGTTTGGTATTTTTTTATGTGGACTTTGATATAGTAAAGTTAATATTCGGCACGGTCAGTGATTGTTTGATCGTTAGTAATGTATTGGTGTTTTTGATATCGGTATTCTTGAGTATAAGTTTTTTTAAGAGAAGTTTAGCTTTTAAAGGTCACCTAGAGTACGAAGTGTTCTATCAATACATTACTTTAAAATCTTAGGTGATAGTGATGCTTAATCAAAGCTTTACTTATAGTAACCTTAAGAAGCTTTCTGGGAAGTCAGTTGTAAAATTCAATGATAGTGGTTTGCTGAATGATGATTATCTAGAAAATGAGTATTTATCTATTTCAGATAAATTGAAAAATAATTCATATGAATTTGATGATTTTAGATTAAGAAAAGTAGACTCTAATTCTATAATAGAATGTGGATCTTTGGTCGATGAATTGGTCCTAAAAAAACTGAATGATAATATAAAGCGGCTTTTCAAAATTCATCAAGCTGATAGATCTGCGATTGTTAAGCAAGTGATATCCCTCCTGAAAGACTCACAGCCTTTCTCTATAATACGTCTAGATTTTAAAAGCTTTTATGAATCTGTAAATAGGAAGTCAGTTGTCTCTTTTGTTCATGATGAATGGCTGCTTTCTCATTCTGGAAGGACGGTTCTAAATAATTTTTCTGACAGAATGGATGAATTGTCTATCCCTGGGCTACCAAGGGGTTTAGCAATAAGTTCTACATTGTCTGAGCTATATTTAAGGCCTTTTGATAAGGCTATCAGGAAAATTCCAAATATTTACTATTATGAAAGATTTGTAGATGACATTGTTGTCTTCTGTTTCGGGTCAGTATCCGAGGTCAGAGAAAGAATTGAAAGAGTTAGGCAAGAATTTGTGCCAGACCTAACTTTCAATGATAAGACTGAGATAGTTGAGTTTTGTGAAAATCAGTCCCTATATCGTGGATTTGACTTCCTTGGTTATAGGTTTAATGCAGGCCCAATAGGAAATCATAAGGAAAAAAGAGAAGTAAAGATTACTATCAGTAAGAAAAAGATTACCAAGATCAAGAAGAGGGTAGAACGATCTATAAGATCTTATTATAGGAACGGAAATTCTAACCTTTTACTTGCAAGGTTGAGCTTTCTATCAGGTAATCAGTACGTTGTCTCTGATATAGAGCGCTCAAAGCTCAAGTCTGGGATATATTTTAATTATCCACTTATTACTGATAAATCTCAGTTAAAGCATCTTGATGTTTTCTTTCAGAAAACTATAAGGACAGAATACCCAGCCATTCGAAGATCAATAGATAAGTTAAAGCACAAGGATATGTCTACGTTTGTTAAAATAAGTAAACTTTCATTTATGTATGGATATGAAAAAAGAGTAATGAATAACTTTTCATATCTAATAAGAAAGAAAATTAGGAAGTGCTGGTAATGGCTAAAGTTAATGTAAATAAGCATGATTATAATAGAGTTATATTAACAGAAACGTTGCCATACGAAGTTCCAATTACTTTCTCTAATGAAGGGGTTTATTTTCATTTGGCGGGTCGTGAAGGTTATGCTTCTGAATTTTCTGATTTCTTTGATAAAATATTTAGGGTTAGCGGATATACGACCCCTTTTAATTACAGAATAACCAAAAACTCTAGAAGCAAACGTCTTCTATCTATTCCTCATCCATCAATACAAATTGAATTTTCCGATTTCTATAAGTCATATGACTCTTTAATTACTGACTTATGTGGGAAAAGCCCCGTTTCTCTTCGCTCACCATCCAAAGTAGCATCTCGATACTATGAAAAAGAGCTTGTGAATTATGACACACTGAAAGTTGATGCAGTTGAAGTGGAAGAGGAAGCGTTTGAGTCTAAAGCAATAGTGGCAAGTTCATATTTTACTTATAAGAAATACAACTTTCTGTATAAGTTTTATGATTCATATGAATCTCATCGAATTGAAAAGAAATTTGATTATTTAACTAGGTTTGATATTTCGAAATGTTTTCATAATATATATGTGCCTACATTGTCATGGGCGGTTAAGGATAAAGAATATGCTAAAAAATACTCTGATAGTTATTCTTTTGAGAAGACATTTCAAGATTTGATGATAAATTCAAATGAACTCGAATCAAGTGGGATTTTAGTTGGGCCAGAATTTTCAAGAATATTTGCCGAAATAATATTGCAAAGCATAGATAATTCTATAATAGATAGAATTTTATGTGAGCTAGGGCTGGTTTTTGATAAGGATTATACTTTTAGACGTTACGTTGATGATTATTTTCTTTATACAAAGGATGAGAAGATACCAAAAAATATTTTTTCAATAGTTTGTGATGAACTTGAAAAGAACAAATTATTCATTAATGAATCTAAAAGTTCATTTCATGAAGTACCTTTTATCACTGGGCTAACTATAGCCAAAATGGATTGTAAGGATTTAGTTGATTCGATGTATTCACCATTTATTAGTGATGATCGATCAAGTTTTGTGGATGCTTCATTCGTAAATTTTCCAAGGTCGCCAGGTTCAGTAGCTAATCGTTTTATAAAAAATATAAAGCGAATTGTTAAGACCAATAATGTAAGTTATGAAAGTCTTACGGGTCGTACTTTATCAGAAATTAGACGGCACCTTTTTTCTGTTGTTAGAGATCAACGAGTTGCTAGTGCAATAGAAGATGGGGACCATAGAGCTATTTTGAGATTCATATTAATGTCTATAGAGGTCTCATTCTTTATATATAGTATGGATATACGTGTAAGAACTACATACATAATTACCCAAATGATTGTCATCATCAATGGGTTAACAGATTTGGGCAATATTGAATTCAAGGATGAGATTTCTAAGAAAATTTATGATGAGACTACTCTCCTACTTAGTAAGATGGCAGACAAAGGGAAAGCGAATAGTATTGAAACACTTAATCTATTAATTGGACTGTCCACTAATAGAAATGATTATCCTATTGCAGAAAGTACTCTTTATTCCCTTTTCAATCTCGAAGAGAAGGAAGTAGATGGGAAGACCATCCTTTGTGTTAAAGAAGGTAAAGACTTGGGCTATTTTCAAATAATGGTCTTATCCTATTTCTGTAAGCGCGAGAAAGTCAATATAACGCAACTACTGCAATCTTTAGTTACCAGCAAGCTTGATAGTTGTGCTATCCCTGAAAAAAATACTGAAATCGTATGTATGATTCTAGACTCCATCCGCAATCCTTATTTTGATGAGGAATTCAGGAAACAGTTACTTAGTAAATTTAATTTAGCTCTAGGAATTGAGATGTCTCCAGTAAACGAAGAGCATCTGTACCAGTATATAGCTGGTAAAGACTGGTTTTTTACTTGGGATGAAGCAGGCTTAGAAAGTGTTCTTATGAAGAAAGAATTGCGCAGTCCATACTAGTTGCGTAGTATCGATTATTCGAAGCATCTGAGTGTCGCTGCTGTAGGTGATCACTTGTGATCTCATGCAGTTCTGTTTAGAGATATCAACTAAACAGCGGCTCGAGTTAAGTGTACCAGTTACCATGTGACCTCAATAAGAGGGCTCGAAGGAAACGGGTTGTTAATCTAAATTGCAGAGCCTCACACGCTAAGTCATGAGGATGCTTCACCTATTCGAATTTTGCTAAACCTTAGAGTCAGGTCTTCCATTGTGAAATGAATAGAGTTTTCTGCTAAATCCGTTCTTTTGTTAGTAAACGACTAGAAAACTCAATTCCCACCATACCAAAAAAAAATGCCGCATCAGATGCGGCATTTTTAGTTTTAGACTGTTTCGCTAATCACTCAGCGTAATCTTCAACCGGAATACAAGAACAGAACAGGTTACGGTCGCCGTATACGTTGTCGATACGGTTAACCGTTGGCCAGATCTTGCTGCCTTTCAGATGATCAGCAGGGAAGGCTGCTGTTTCAAGTGAGTAAGGGCGGTTCCACTCAGAATCGATAATGTCTGCCATGGTGTGTGGCGCATTACGCAGTGGGTTGTTCTCGCCGTCAATCTCGTTTGCTTCAACCTGACGAATCTCTTCGCGGATTGTGCTCATCGCTTCGATAAAGCGATCTAGCTCAGCTTTAGATTCAGATTCCGTTGGCTCGATCATCAATGTGCCTGCCACAGGGAAGGACATTGTTGGTGCGTGGAAGCCAAAGTCCATCAAACGCTTAGCTACGTCTTCTTCTGTGATGCCAGACGCTTCTTTAAGCGGGCGCATGTCGATGATGCACTCGTGTGCAACACGGCCGTTACGACCAGAGTAAAGAACAGGGAAGTCTTCGCCTAGTTTCTTCGCTAGGTAGTTAGCGTTTAGGATCGCGTTCTCTGTTGCAGCGCGTAGACCTGTGCCGCCCATTAGTGCGATGTAAACCCAAGAGATCGGTAGGATAGATGCGCTACCCCAAGGTGCAGCAGATACTGCGCCGTTCTCAGCTTTAGGGCCTTCGATCTGTTGAACTGGGTGGTTAGCAACAAATGGAGCCAAGTGTGCTTTAACACCGATAGGGCCCATACCTGGACCACCGCCACCGTGAGGGATACAGAATGTTTTGTGCAGG
This sequence comes from Neptuniibacter sp. PT8_73, assembly GCF_047778045.1. Classification (GTDB taxonomy): domain Bacteria; phylum Pseudomonadota; class Gammaproteobacteria; order Pseudomonadales; family Balneatricaceae; genus Neptuniibacter. Next base: position 2,726,384 of record NZ_CP180545.1, on the reverse strand, counting down.
TTCATGTGCGATACGTCGGCACCGATCTCTGCTGGCTGACTGATCGCTACCTGAGCATTCAGGTTGGCACCATCCATGTAAACCTGACCACCGTTATCGTGAACGATCTGGCAGATCTCACGGATATCTTCCTCATATACACCGTGTGTAGATGGGTAAGTGATCATTAGGCAAGATAGGTCATCTTTGTGCTGTTCTGCTTTAGCGCGCAGGTCAGCAACATCAACGTTACCGTTCTCATCACATGCGGTTAGTACCACTTTCATATCAGCCAGTGCCGCTGATGCTGGGTTAGTGCCGTGTGCAGATGTTGGAATTAGGCAGATGTTACGGTGCGCTTCGCCGTTTGACTGGTGGTAGTTACGGATCGCCAATAGGCCCGCGTACTCACCTTGTGCGCCAGAGTTTGGCTGCATGCAGATCGCATCAAAACCAGTGATCTCTTTTAGCTGATCTTCTAGCTCTGTGATCAGCTGCTTGTAACCTTGTGCTTGATCCATTGGTGCGAACGGGTGGATCTGACCAAATTCAGGCCATGTCACTGGGATCATCTCAGCAGTAGCGTTTAGCTTCATCGTGCAAGAGCCAAGCGCGATCATGCTGTGTGCAAGGGAGATATCTTTGTTTTCCAGCTTCTTAAGGTAGCGAAGCATCTCTGTTTCGCTGTGGTAGCTGTTGAATACTGGGTGCTGAAGAATCTCTGATTCACGAACTAGTGCAGCATCAAATGATGTTTCACCAGATGCGGAGATCTCTGCATCGATGCTGTCTAGGTCAAGACCGTGACCTGCACCTAGGATGCAATCCCAAAGGGTGTTGATGATGTCGCGGTTAGTACACTCATCACAAGTCATACCCAGCTTGTTATCGCTGATCTTACGTAGGTTGATACCTGCATCTAGTGCTGCTTGGTAAACCTCTTCAGCGTTATCTAGCTGAATAGATAGGGTATCGAACCAGCTGTTGTTTAGTAGCTGAACGCCTTTCGCTTGTAGGCCTTTTGCAAGAATCGTAGTCAGACGGTTGATGCGGCTAGCGATTGTTTTAAGGCCTTGTGGGCCGTGGTAAACCGCGTAGAAGCCTGCCATGTTGGCAAGTAGAACCTGAGCAGTACAGATGTTAGATGTCGCTTTCTCACGACGGATATGCTGCTCACGTGTTTGCATCGCCATACGCAGTGCTTTGTTACCGCGTGTATCAACAGAAACACCAATGATACGGCCAGGAACAGAACGCTTGTATGCATCACGAGTCGCAAAGAATGCCGCGTGTGGACCACCGTAGCCCATTGGAACACCAAAGCGCTGAGCAGAACCGAATACAACGTCTGCACCTAGCTCGCCTGGTGATTTCAGCATGATCAAGCTCATGATGTCTGCAGCTGCGCAGAATAGGGCTTTTTTGCTGTGAACTTTTTCGATTAGCTCAGCGTAGTCGTTTACATCACCGTAAGTACCTGGGTACTGAACCAGTACACCGAATACTTCGTGTTGATCGATCAACTCGCTTACGTCACCGACGATCACTTCGTAACCTAGTGGCTCAGCGCGTGTTTCAATAACGCTGATGCTCTGTGGGTGAACATTGCTATCGATTAGGAATGTGTTGGCTTTCTTCGCTTTAGACATACGCTTACATAGCGTCATCGCTTCAGCGGCAGCGGTTGCTTCATCCAGTAGGGAAGCGTTGGCAAGGTCTAGGCCGGTTAGGTCTAGCACCATTGTTTGGTAGTTAAGGATCGCTTCTAAACGGCCTTGGGAAACTTCTGGCTGGTATGGTGTGTACGCCGTGTACCAACCTGGATTTTCCAATACATTACGTAGAATAACGTTTGGCACGATCGTGTCGGTATAACCCATACCGATCATCGATGTGTTTACTTTGTTCTTTTGCGCAACAGATTTTAGGTACGCAAGTACCTCATCTTCAGAGCGGCTTTCTGGTAGGCCAATCGGTGACTTGAGCATAATAGACTCAGGTACGGTTTGGCTGATCAACTGATCCATATCAGTTACATCAAGCTCGGCAAGCATCGCTTGTTGCTCGGCTGCGGAAGGTCCAATGTGACGCGCTATAAAGGCATCTTTTTGCTCCAGAACGGAAAGCGGAGCCTGATTCTGTGTCGGCATTTTTAACTTACCTGTGATCAGTTGATTATGGTGTGCTCAAAAAGTGGCTAATGATACCCGTTTTTTGCTCATTTTGTGATAGAAAATAGACAAAAGTTTATTTTAGGAAACTGTGTTTTCTTATCGGAGCGTTTCTTTCAGGGGAGTAGAGGAGGCATTTTTTCGGGCGTTGAGCGGATTGCTTATGCGCGCTATTGCGTAATAACGCTCATAAGCAATGTGTTAACAATTTTATTCTGAACAATTTGTCGGAGTTTCTTTATCCCAACGTAATTGTTCTTCAGTGTGTGGAGGTGTGATGAGTTTTAACTTTTTGCTTTCTAACCAATGCTGTACTTCACTACTGTCACTTGGGTAGTGCCCATCTTTACAGTGACTTAGATTTTGCAAACCAACCCATGTGTTCCGACCACTGTATTTAGCCGCATACAGAGCAATGTCAGATAGTTTTAACATGCTTTTCCAAACGTGGCTGTTTGTTTGGGGGGTATATATATGGATAGAGAAAAAACCGATTGAGCAACTGAGGTTAAATTTCTGTTGGTTTCCAAATTCAAATTTCTCGATACCTTGGCGAATCCTTTCGGCAAGCTTTTTGGCGCTGGTTCCATCTAGTTGATAACAGATCACTGTAAATTCTTCACCGCCACTGCGCACTAGAATGTCTTGGTCACGGCAGAACGATTTTAACTGTGCAGAAAATTGCTGAAGTGTCACGTCCCCAATATCGTGGCCGTAGTTATCATTAACCTGTTTAAAGAAGTCCAAATCTAATGTGAAAAAGGTCCAGTCTGCAGGTGGTTTCTTGTTGGCTTCAGAGCTAAGAAAGGCTGATAGAAAACGCGGATTCTTAAGCGTTGTTAAGGCATCGGTATAACTACTATCTTGAAGCTGGTCTCGTTCCTGTGTCAGTTCACCAAAGTGTTGTGAAAGTTCTTTGGCCATAGCAATAAACGTTGTGGATAGTTGTCCTAATTCATCATTGCTTTCTAAGGCCGTGAAAGGCTGTTTCTCCCCTTTATATTTGAAACGATCAGCTTGTTGCTGGAGTTGGATAATCGGGTTAATCAGTACTTTTCGCAGGATCATGTAAGTGATCAAGCAGGCGATGCTGCTGAGTATTAACGCTGTGAATAGTGAATAGCGCACGGCACTTATTGCTTGCTGATAAAAAGGACGGGGCTGATTAATATCCAATTGAATGACAGTATCGCTACTGTTCATCAGTTGGATATAGCCTCTAGAATGTGATTGTTTTGGTGAAATAAATTCTACCGATGGTGTAAGCGTGCTTTTAGTGGCCATGCTGATAGAAATATCTACTTGTAACTCTTCACTAAGTTCCTGCACTAAGGAGTCATTTAGTAGTTTAGCGAAGATTAGGTAGCCACGAGGAGGGCCTTGTTTTCGGGTGGTCAAAATAGGTTGCCTAGCAAGCAACAATGGCCCGATCTCTGTCTCAAAGATTCCCTGCTTATCGTCCCCGATATATTGCAAAGCCGGGTGACTATTACTCCACTCGCTGCCTTGTAGAAGTTGCAAGCTTTCGGGATCGCCAATGTTGTCATTTGCTAGTTTGTTTAAGATTCTATTTTCTTTATTGATTAGGATAAGTAGGTCTAATCGAAGATCCTCTAGTGTCTCTGGAACTAAGTTGGCGGTTTCAAACTCTTTGTAAGGCTGATCTGAATATTGATAGGTATCATCCCAAGCTGCCCAGTCTGTCGACATGCTGTTTAGGTAATCCAGCTCATTCTTAATACCATTTTGAATGCGTTTTATATCTGTTAAATGATATTGCGTTTCCACATTACGTATTTCAGGAAGGGCAAAGAAGTAGATAGTGAGAGCTACCCCTCCCATAAGAATTGTGAAAAAAAGTACTTCGATAGCGATAAGTTTTTGTGAAAGCTGCATCTTTTTTTCCTTACTTAATGCTCATGTATTGGCATTGAGGAAACATCAACTACTATTGTAGGTAAGACTTTGTTTTTTTTCCTGATGTAGATCAGTAGGTTAGTTTCACTGTAGGGAAAGGTATGCCAGCGGTAGAAAAGTTAATTAGTCTTCACAAATCTTTACTAGTGCTGAGTCATGGGGAAGGCTTTATTGATTATCCTCGGATATCGAAGCTAAAGCACATTATTCAGTCCTGTGCAGAACAGTTGAATGTTTCTCGTGTAAGCGTCTGGAAATTAGATTCTGATGCGCAGAGGATTGTGTGCGAGGTTTTGTATCTGCATGAAACTGATCAGTATTACCAAGGGGCAGCTCTTTACCAGACTGATTTCCCGAAGTACTTTCGAGCCATCTCAGAAGATCGCTTAATCAATGCCGATAATGCGATTACTGATTCGCGTACCAAAGAGTTTGCCGATTCTTATCTTATCCCCAACGATATCTGTTCTATGTTGGATGCTCCGATCTTCTCCTCAGGAAAGTTACAAGGCGTGATATGCCTTGAACAGGTTGGTGAACAGCGCGTTTGGGATATGCCCGAGATGTCTTATATTGCTTCTCTGGCCGATCATATCTCGATGATTAATGAGCACGAGTTGTGGCTAAGAGATCGAGCGCAGCTAGAATTTCTGGAACAGTACGATCCACTCACGGGCTTAGAAAAGCGTAATCAGTTTCAAAAGCGATTGGACTTTAATCAGCAAGAGAGTAGGGAGAGTGAATATCCGAGTGCGTTGCTTTGGATCGGGCTTGATTCGTTTGCCTCTATTAATGATCAATACGGTCATCTGGTAGCTGACCATTTGTTGGTGGCCTTTGCTCGACGTCTAGAGAAATTAACCCGACGTATTGATTGTCGCTTAGCACGTGTGGGTGGAGATACCTTTGCGGTATGGATTCCTAATCTTGAAGATACAGATCAATTAAACTCGCTTACCCATCAGCTAAAACTCACAAGCCATACACCCTTGAAGATATGTAACGAAGAGTTCGTCAATGTTAGTAGCAGTACCGGAGTAGTGATTTACCCGATAGAAGGAGAGCCTGTTACTAGCCCGATGCGCTGTGCTGAACTTGCAATGCGACGAGCCAAAGAGAGCACGCGTGGTGGCGTACAGTATTTTGCTAAAGACTGGTTGGTACAGCTGCAAAGTAAGCGTACTTTCGAGCATGAATTGGCTGAAGCGATTGAGCAGTCCCTGCTCGTACCTTTTTACCAGCCTATATACTGTGCTAAACAAGAAAGCATTGTGGGTTTAGAGGCGTTAGTCCGTTGGCCTCACCCCGAAAAAGGATATATTTCGCCTGCTGAATTCCTACCAACTGCTAGAAAGCTCGGTTTGATGGAACGCTTGGGCAGTTTGATGTTAAGGAAAGCTTGTGAAGATCTGGTGACATTTGAGCAGCATGGTAAATCGGTCGATTGGGTATCTGTGAATATTGCCTCTGAACAGTTACATAACTCTGCGCTTTCCGAAGAGATTGCCTCTTTGCTACAGGAACACGATCTACCTGCATGTAAAGTCGAGTTGGAAATCGTTGAGGAACTGATCGGTCAAAACTCTGCATTTGTCCGTTCTCAATTAGAAGCACTATCTAGCCTTGGTGTACGTATGGCAATTGATGATTTTGGTACAGGTTACTCCTCGCTATCGCGCTTAAAGCATATGCCGGTTACTAAGTTAAAAATTGATAAGTCTTTTGTTGATGGCTTACCGGATGCCGACAACGATCGCTGTATTGCTAACTCGATTGTGGGTTTGGCTAAAGGCTTGCAGATGGAATTGGTCGCAGAAGGGGTTGAGTTACTCGAACAGGCTGACTATCTCAAACAGATGGGCTGTGAATATCTGCAGGGATATTACTTTGCCAAGCCGATGTCGAAGGATGAGATTTTAAAACTGCTCTAGATTCGTTATGGAAAAGGTAAGCAAATAAAAAGGCTCCTAAGGGAGCCTTTTTATGAGCTGTTTTTGAAGAGCTTGTTTAGAGACTATAAGAGTAACTTAAGCTCAGTGAACCAAAGGAATGACCGTCGGGCTGGCCTTTAAACTCTTTGCTGCGATGGACTTTAGCAAACGAGAGTTTCCAGCCTTTATATAGAGCTGCGATACCTACTGCAGCTTCGCCAACTAAAGGTTCTTTATCTACAGAGTGACTGCTTCTAAAGGTATTACCATCAAGAAAGATATCTCTTAATACCCAGCGTCCATCCATCGATGCAAAAGCGTGAATACCTAGATTATTGTCACGGCTACCACGCTGGTATCGTCCATCTCCCAAACCTGGGGCGCTATTATCGCCACCACTACGTAGGGCAGATGTGCCAAAGTCTTGGGGTAGATTCCAACCGACACGCACTTCAGCACCAGCATTAAGATAGGTCGCGACATTACCGAGGCTACCACCGCCATGGAGGATGGTATCGTATTCAAACAGTGGAGAGATCGGACCTTCTAAGAAGCGATATTTATGTTCGTAAACAAGTTGAATACCGGGCTCGTTTTTAAGCTGATTATCCCAGCCATTAAACTTTTTAAACCCTCGCAGATCATGAATAAAGTCTTGAGCTTCTTCACCGAAGGCCCAAGGGCCGACGATCCCGACATTTAATTCCGCAGTGTTCATGTGACGGCGAGTACGACTATGGAAAGAAAGGCCGCCATAGAGCCAAGCAGCGTAGGGGCGATCATTGGGATCGACGCTAAAACGTTCAAGATCTTCGGGGGTATAGATCTGTTGGCCTAGGCTCACCACAACATTACGTTGGATTGGTTCGCCATTTGGATTGGGTGGATCAAACCTTGGTAAATAAGGTGCAACTTTACCTACCCATTCTGGCAAGTTTGGGTCGTTGAGATGGTTGCTGATATTGGGGGAGACCCAAGAGGCTTTAATGCCGTTGGTGTAGTTTTGGTCCGTTTCGGAAAACAGATCATTCTCAAAATAAAGATTGAGCGTCCATGGATTAGACTCATTAGCGTCTTTGGCTAAGGAGGCTATGGTATCAGCTGATGCGTTGCCTGTGCTGAGTAACGTAGCGGTTAACGCTGCAATCAGTTTTGGGCTGTGGGCTGACATTCGGACGTCCCTTTCATGTATTGCGAGTGTTACTTGGATAAAACAAGCCGAATAGGGCGTGTGCCCTATCGGCTAAATCTTGAAAACTACTTTTTACGCCACTTGCCGTTTTGTAGCTGGATAAATTGCCCCGCAGGCGTACGGTCCTGAAGGCGTTGACCCATACGTAGTTCAAACACAGCGCGTTCTACGCCTGCTTTTTTAGAACCTTTGTCGTAAGCAGCGCGGCGTTTTTTATTAATGCCATCAACCAGAGATTTTAGATCGCCTGTAGGCTTGGATGTCACTATACCTAGGTAGCCGTTGGTACGCTCACCGATTAGACCTTGAGCTTTGGCATCATCTTTAGATATAGCCCAAACAGGTGTTGCAATGATTGATAGCGCTAGGGCTATCATGCTGAATAGAGTTCGAAACTGTTTCATCATCATACCCCTTTAAAAAATATCGCTGTTTTCTGTGAGCAGTTCATCAATTTCCCTATCAACCTTGACCAGAATCTCGTGCTCAATTTTAACATTGAGGTTAATGGTAATAGGTTCGCTAGGTACCGCGACTTCCACGCGGGGTGAACAACCGCTCACACCAGCCAACGCAATTGCTAACGCAAAAGGTGGGAGTAAATGGGTTAATTTCATGGTTGTTCCTCAAATTTGGTTTCAATCTGCGTTAACGGTAACGCTTCTCGATTGTCTTCGTCAATTTATCTGCAAACTGTAATGTTTTGATTAACTTAGGAATATTCTCTTCCACATTAATCGTGAAATCTACCGGATGGCCATTTTGCCAATCGGGATTGCTACCCTTTAAACGGGTTTCCAGTAAGGCAGTACCATCCGCTAAATAGTTAAGCCCTATATCCAGCTCTTCATAATGAAAATTCTGAAGCGCTTCTATCGCCATTTTTAAGCCAACATTCGCTGCAGCATAGGCTTGCACTGCTGGGGTTGGCTCAAACAAAATTTTGCCCCCAGGCGCTAAGCCTTTGATTACACCATCAGTGATGGTAAAAGCGTTATCTTTGTAAGCTAGAGGGAAACTTCCCCCTAATTTACCTTCACCGGATAACCCTTGCTGCCTTTCCAAAGCCATCACCGCGCCAAGATCGATATTATTCACCTTAACCTGACTGGTGATATCGGGCTTGCTCGGATTGAACTCGAAATCTGAGAGGCTAATTAAACCCTCAAAAAGTTCAGCCTGCATACCCTTCAGTTTAAGCAGGTCACCGCTATTTCGCTGCTGATACTGATAACTTGTTTGCACATTTTTGATTTCAACTCCTGTTGTAACCCGATCCAGCTTAATGCTGCCTGTATCGCGTAATCTACTTGAGGTAGAAAGTCGGGAAGTTGAATCTAAATTGAGCCCTTCGATTAAGGTTTCATCCCAGCTTATATTTGCTGCTCTGATACTGTTGTTAAATTGTGCTGAGAACTTGCCGTTGTTTAAGGTGCCGCTGCCTTTGTGGAATAGGGTGCCTTTAAGCACGCTCAGCTCTTTCGGAATAGGAGCGTAGGCTTCTAGTGTGCGATCAATCCCTTTGAGGCTGATAGGTTGTACGGACCAATTTAGCTTAGTGTTGCCGTTACTTAATGTGGTATTTGCACGACCTTTTAGATCTAGCTTAATAGGAGCGTTGCTGAATACCTGATAGCGATTGCTTAACTGATCTTTATCCCATGTGAATTTAGAACTCAGTTTCAATTGTGGGAATTTGGCTTCCCCTTGGCTCAGGTTTAGCTGAGGAATAGCAATTGAACCTGAGATTTTCTCTTTAGCTAGATCAATGGAATCGAGGCTTAGTTTAGAACGTATAGGTGAAACATTAATACCCTCTAGGGCAATCGCACCTGCTTCAATATCTAAATGCATAGGTGATACGTCTGGTATCAGTGCACCATCTAAAAGCAGTTGGCCGATATTCGCTTTGATCGCGAGTGACTTTTGTAAGGTCGCTTTCAGGTTTTGTATCGGTGCTTTTAAGCTAGGGTGCTTTAGCTCGGGGACTTGTATATTGGTGTCGGCATTAAGCGTGATCTCCGCTTCTTTCAATGAGAACTTAAGCGCACCTTCTAATTCGGTAGAGGCTTTTTCCAGCGACGGAATCGGGTTAAAAACAGTTATTTTTGCCTTACCGATTTGATCAATCTGGATACTTTTTAACAGTTCATCTGGCGAGAAACGAGTTTGAAGCGGGAAGTGAATTTTCCCTTGCAGTTCGACCGTGCCTTCTAGCTTAGGAATAGGCAGATTGTGCAGTTCGAGTTTTTGTCGCCAACTCTGTAAGCCCGCCAGTTGGATCTCTTGCGCTGATGTTAAGGTCAGTTTGTCATTAAAAGAGAGATCGCCTGCAATATTAAAGAAAGGCTCCTCGTTTTCTAACAATCGAAACGTAAATTGATTCTGCTTGTTCAGATTCAGGTCGCCCCAACCAAAATCTTTCTCGTCCCTTAAGGCTTTAACTCGGCTATACAGTTTGTCGTCTTCAAATAGCAGTGCGCCGATAAATTGCCAGTCGCTCTGGTTCTCAGGGTAATCCAGCTCCAGAGTGACTTGTCCGACTTTAATTACATCAATCGGGATCTGATTAAACCAAACCGAGGGTAGCGCTTGGCTTAGATCGACCACTTCATTATTACTCTCACTGCTTTGTTCGGTGGTGTAAGTGATCTTTATATCTGAGCGCGGCATTGATAGCAATTTGAGGCGCTGCTCTTGCCAGAGTGTATAAGGGTTAAACTGCAGAGTGATATCGCTGGATTGATAACTGATGATCTGAGTAGGGGTGTGTTTTTCTAATTTTACATTAGCGATATGCAGCTCGTTCCAGCTAGGCGTTTGCATATCCAGTTCAACAGCGGAGAAGTCATTTTGCTCCAACCAATATTGCAGGCTTTTATGTGCAATAACTGGGGAGAAGAAATAAGCGGCTAAAGGTAGGGCAATTACAAAAGTGAAAGTTAAAAGGAGGCACGCCCATAGTATTTTATGACCTCTGCGCATACTGCCTCCCTTAAACGTACACTTAAACGTAAAACAGTGCTGTTAATCCAGTTCTATATCGTACAAGCGTTCTACGGCATCTTTGAGGTGGAAAATAAGTTCGCCATATTGATCAGTATCGTTCTCAATATCGATATCGCCTAATCTATCAGCGGTTTCTTCTAGAGATTCACCGCGATTATCGACGCCATGATCCGCGAGTAACCAATACATCAGACCGTAAATTTCAGCAACAGTTTCTACTTGGTCTAAATCTTCGATAATGGCATTACGTACTTGTTGCAGTGCTGCCATTAAAGGTGCTTTTTCATCGGTATCGAGATAGAGCTTTAGCACCGCATCTGCAGATTCGATTGTATAGCTTTCCTCAGGAGCGGCTTCGTTACTGTTAAGCGCAACCTGAGGAACGTCTGAATTAATCGCGCTGATTAGGTGTCGCATTAACGTAGTTTCCGTACCACATTCATACCGTCGCGAACGGTTAGGAATAGGTTTTCTACATTTGGATCCGCAGCGATCTCTTTGTTTAGATCGACTAAGACGTCATCAATGTCAGATTCTGGCTGTAATACTTTGCCAGACCACAACATGTTATCCAAAATGATCAGGCCGCCTGGGCGCGTCATTTCTAGAACCTTGTGGTAGTAGTTTAGGTAGTTGCGCTTATCGGCATCGATGAAAGTGAAGTCTAGCTCCATATCCAGTGTTTCGATGGTCTCGATTGCTTTGCCGAAGATTACTTCGATCTTGTGGCCGTGAGGGCTACGATCAAAGAATGTTTTGGCAAAGTCGATTGCGCGAGGGTTTGTTTCGCAGCAGATAATCTTGCCATCTTCTGGCATACCTTCTGCGATGGATAAAGCAGAATAGCCAGTGAACATACCAATCTCTAGTACGTTTTTTGGTTGGTGCAACTGAGCAAGAAGTTTTAGCGTTCTGCCAACTAAACGGCCAGATAGCTTTTGAGGCCAGCCCATGTTTTTGTTGGTTTCATCGATTAGCTCTTGCAGCAATTCAGGCTCAGCTGTAGTGCTTTGAAAGGCATAATCTTCAATTGCTTCGTTAACCAAAAATTCCACTTAAATTTTCTCTAATCTAGGTTCGACGGCGTTAGTTTAACGTTGTCGACGGTGATAAAAGTCATGACCCAAACTGAAAAAACAGCTTTTATTGGGCGTTATTTAAATATTGCCGCGCATAATACCATTTTCTAGCCTGATTGCGTTACGACTGACTCATCGCTATCAAAGGATGATATGCGGTAAAAAGCGTGAAAGATCCTGTGTGATCGGGTGTTTATCTTCTCTTAGAGAAATACCAGCGGGTTGATCGTCTATTAACCAGCTACCGATCAGTGTGTGATTGTCGTCAAATTTAGGTAAAGGGTGACAAGCCTGAACAATGTATCCCTCTTCACCGTACGGTCCTTCAGCCTTCGCGACGACTTCGCCTTGATTAACGATGCTGATATTGGCACCTTCGCGAGAGAATATCGGCTTGCGCACATAATGCGTAAGTTCTGCAGCGCGGGGATCATCTTCAAAATAAGCAGGCAGTAGATTGGGGTGATTTGGAAAGAGCTCCCACAATAAAGGCAGTAGTGCTTTGTTGGAGATTAAGCTTTTCCAAATCGGCTCTAGAAAGGTTGTACCGCTTTGAGCAATGTATTTGCCGTACTTTTCCCGTTGCATAAACTCCCAAGGGTAAAGTTTAAACAACCAGTTGATCGGTTTGCCTAGCTGATCGACAAAGCGATGATCTTCATTGATGCCGATATCCTCTACATAGATGAAGTCGTTTAGTAGGCCTGCTTGTTGAGCGCAGTCTTGCAGATATTGCACAGTACCACGATCTTCGATGGTGTCTTTGCAACTCGCTAGGTGCAGTAAGCGCGAAGGCTGGCGAACTTTGAGTGTTTTGAAGCGCTCGATCAGTCGTTCTTGCAGGGAGTTAAATTGATCAGCATTGCGAGACAGTTTACCGCGATCAACCTGTTGCTGAAGCCATACCCATTGCCAGAACCCCGTTTCATAAAGGCTGGTGGGCGTATCCGCATTATTCTCTAAGAATTTGGCAGGGCTTTTACCGTCATAACAAAGATCGATGCGGCTGTAGAGGCTATCTTCGCGGGCAAACCAAGAGCGCGCAATCTCATCCCAAAAGGCTTCTGGGATTTGAAAGCGTCGTAGCAGTTCTTCATTACCTACCACATGCTCAACCACTGCCAGACACATCTGATGAATCTCAGCTGTCGGTGCTTCAATATCTTGTTCTATCTGTTCAAGAGAGAACTGATAGTAGGCAGATTCATCCCAATATGGCTCCCCATACATGGTATGAAAATGGAAGCCATATTGTTCAGCAGTTTCACGCCAATCAGGCCGCTTGGCGCAGGTGACTCTTAGCATCTACAGGTTAACCGCCATAAGAGCGACTAGAGATGGTTTTACCAAAACCACCACGACCCATAACGCGGGCGCTACCTTTACTGCCTTTGAATGCAGAAGAGCTGACCTTAACTTTGTTCTTATGGTAATCACCAAATAGATCGCCAGATGAGCTTACCCAGCGATGAAAAGCAGGAGTGCCTCTTCGGGTGCTATAGCCTAATCCTCTAGGTCGGTCGAAATCGAGATCGAAGTCTTCCTCGGTACGATGATTTTCGCCCAACATAAAGCCCGTCATTAGTGGGATAAAGTAGGGGGAGTATTCGAAGCACTGGTGGTTACCGAAATCGTAAGCGCAGTTGCTTTCACTACGATATCGAGGTGCGGTGCGTTTCCAATCTGCTAGCGCTTTTTGATAGGCGCTTTCACATCTATCGTCATAGCCTGGGTTATCCAGTTCGCATGCAGTGACTGATTTGTAGATGTAACCATCTTCAGAATCACAGCCACTCAGTAGTGCAGCACCAGTAGCGACAGCTGATAGACGTAGTCCGTTTTTCAGCCATGTAGCATCAAATGCAAAATCACTTTTTTGCAGATGGTTTATTTTCGTGCGTTTCATCCCTGATGCCTCCTTAGTAGGTCAAAGAGGCAGCATTAAGAATACCGATCGCGATGGATACCGCGCCCAGCACGATACCGGCAGGTGTTTCTCCATCTTGGATGCGTTGGGTGATTTTCGGCATAAACAAACGTACAACTAGATAAGCGATTAACTGAGCGACTAGTGCGATAACTGCCCATACAGCAAAATCTACTAAAGATACGGAGTTACTAATGGCGCTAGAAAGGGCAATGGTGAAACCAATTGTTGCACCGGAAAGCGCGCAGGCAGCAGCCATGTTTTTTTCTTTAACCAGTGCCCAATCATCATAAGGAGTCAGGAAGGTATAAACGACTTTAAAGAGTAGCAGGGCAACCAGTGAAAGGCCGAAATAGATAGCAAAGTTGGTAAGCCCAATAAGTAGAGCGTCCATGCGAGACTCCTAGAAATTATGAAAGTTGGGTAATTGCAGCCCAGTCCAATGCTTTTAAACGGGACTGTGCAATGTAATAAATAGTGCAGCCTGATCTAACGCGTTTATCGAGTGATGGATTCACTTCAGGTTTACCGTCGTTATCTAGATCAACTGCGATCAGGGTCGCGCCATAATTTTCTTTTAATGGCACGTATAGATCACGCACAGACATCTCTGGCAAACCTTCAGGTACGACAACCGAGAACTGGGTCATACCTGTAGTTGTGTTGAGAAGTTCGTGGTGCAAAATGCTGGAGCCCGGGTCCATCGCTGATTTCACTAACATCTCTGTAGATACAGAAGGCGTACACTCTATGGTAGGGCAGTGTTGTTTAAGCAGGTTGCTTAAGCTCTCATCCCTAAAGTAGGTGATGATGTGTGCTTCAGGGTTGCGATTGTAGATATTTAAAGCAGCGCTAAGCGTCTGATCATCTTGTGCGCAATCGATGATAATTGTGGAGGCCTCTTCAATATCTGCACGATTTAAGCCTTCATCATCGTTTAATGAAACGGTACGAACAAATTCGATATGGCCTGGCATCGGGTTTTCCATCTCATCAGCGACGCACAAACAGATCTCGCGATTAAGGTTGTTCTTAGCTTCTGTCTGGAGAAGTTTAAGAAGAGGCAGGGTACGAACTTCGTTCCAGCCAACTACGACGATATGATTTGAGAGGTTGAGCTCTTTAAGACCCATAACACCTTTTCTCCACTGAAAAGCACTGAATGCAGCAAACTTACCGACGACGAGTGCAAATAGACCAAGACCGAAAGGAATAATGTAGAACGCAACTAATGCTTTGCCTGTTGCCGTTTCGGGAGATAGATCTCCGTAGCCTACAGTCGAAGCCGTTACGATTAACCAGTAGATGTAGTCTGAGCCGGTGAGGTTGGATTCACCCGCCCATTCCAAAAGCAACCAGCTACTTAGGCCATATAAAAGAAGCAGTGCTAATACAGCCTGCCATTTCATGTTCTTGAAATGACGGTTGAGCAGTTTGCGTAAGCTTTTGAAAACCTGCATTAAAAATCCGTGTACATGGAATTGAGGCGGGATTTTAATCTCATCTAATAATAGATGCAAAAGGGAGCCATTTCTTAACAGTGGCCCTTAAAAGCCTTACAATAGCCCGCCATGAGCGCCTGAAAAAAGATCTGACATGGGCGTAGTTATTAAATGATTCACAATGTTTTGGAGTTTAGTGTGCCTAGTATCGATCCTCTTATCATTTTTCTAGTTTCAGGTATATTCTCTTTGTCCGGTGCGTTAAGCGCAGGAGGTATCAACAAACTACCTGAAGAGGATAAGCCTGCATTCGCTCAAAAGCGTAATGGTCTGATGACGATCGTATTAGCGGGTAACCTTGCTGCTGCTACATTTATATTTTCTATGGCTTATGGCGTCCGTCATCTGGATTGGTGGATTGCACCGCTATGTATGTTTATTACTTTCCCAGTGGCTTATTTGGTTATTCTTCAGCCTATGCTGGGTGAATTGAAGACGTTGTTTATATCAACGATTATTTCTGCGGTTTCCCTAGTCGCTTTATATCTCTATTGGTAATTTTCTATGCCTGAGCTGCTAGCTTCATTTGATCTGAATAGTTTGCTGCTGGGCGTATTGATTGCAGGGTGCCTGTTCTTCTTTATATACAGGCATCTTACTTCCCAAAAAGAAGACCTCTTACAGCAGGTTGCTGAAAGCGAGACCACAATAATCTCGTTAAAAGCTAAACTCGAAACTGAGTTGGCTGCACAGCAATCTGCCTATCATGAAGTATCTATCCAAAAAGCACGTATCGAAGAGCGCTTGCATGCGCTAGAACCAAGACTGCGTGACACACTTACAGAAAAACATCAGCTTGATAAACGCTTAGAGCAAACTAAATTTGAGTTGGCTGACCGTAATGAAGTGATTGCGGATCTCGAAGCAAGATATGAGGCGACTCAAGAAGCGCATTCTGAAAAGCTTCAAGTGTTAGAGCAAGCTCGCCAACAGTTAAAGCAAGAGTTCCAGAATCTAGCTAACCGTATTTTTGAAGAGAAAGCTCAGCGATTTACTCAGAGCAATCAAGAGAATATGGGACACCTACTGACACCTCTGAAAGAGCAGTTAGGAGAGTTTAAGCGTCGTGTTGAAGACGTTTACGATAAAGAGTCCAAAGATCGTCGTGCCCTCTATGAGCAGATATCTCATCTAAAACAGCTTAACCAGCAGATGAGTGAAGATGCGATCAATCTGACTCAAGCTTTGAAAGGCGAAAACAAAACACAGGGCAACTGGGGCGAAGTTGTACTAGAGCGAGCATTAGAAGAGTCGGGTTTACGAAAAGGCTACGAGTTTGAGCTGCAGGTATCTGCATCTGTTCAAGGTAAACGCTACCAGCCTGATGCGGTGATTCATCTGCCGGATGGTAAAGACGTCATCGTCGACTCGAAAGTATCGTTAACTGCCTACGAACAATATTGCTCCATAGAAGATAAAGATCTGCGTGAGCGCATGTTGCGTGAACATTTGATCTCGATGCGTGGTCATATTAAAGGGTTGAGCGATAAAGCTTACCAAGGGCTAGAGGGTATTCGCTCTCTCGATTTCGTGCTTTTGTTTATCCCAGTCGAAGGCGCTTTCTTGTTGGCATTAGAGAAAGAACCTAATCTGTTTAAAGAAGCGTTTGATCGCAACATCATGTTGGTAAGCCCTGCGACATTGATGGTGACGTTAAGAACTATCCACAATATCTGGCGTTACGAGCATCAGAATCAAAATGCTCAAGAGATCGCTCGCAGAGGTGGTGAGCTGTATGACAAATTCGTTGGCTTTATTGACGCTCTGGATGAAGTAGGGCGTAACTTGCAAAGAACGCAAGCCGCTTTTGATACCGCGAATAAGCGACTATCAACGGGGCGTGGGAATTTGGTGAGTCAGGTGACCATGCTGCAAAGCCTTGGTGCAGATGGCAAGAAGAAGCTTAATACTGAGCTTGTTGAGCGCGCTTTAGAATCTGACCAGTAACATTGATAGGAGAGCTATATGATAAGTATTGTTGGATATGGCTCTCTACTATCTGAAGCCTCTGCAAGGGAAACCATTCCTGGCCTAACGAACTTCAGGATCGTAACTGTTCCGGGTTACAAACGTATCTTCAATAAAGTTGGTGTGGTGTTTATCAGTCGGCATAAGGCTGATCCTGACTCTTTACAGTTAGCCTCCTGCTCGACTTTACCTGCATCCGATTGTGAAATTATTTGCAGCCAGTTTGAATGTACTCAAGCAGAGTATGAAGCGCTATTCGAACGCGAACATCGATTTAACTGGGTGGAAGTTGAAACCTTTGCTGATGGTCAACGCTCGACAGGGTTGATGTGTACAGGCTCAAGTGATCAGCACTACCGCTATAGTAAATGCCGCAGCGAGCAAGAATATCATGAGCGTGTAGGGCAGTTTTATGCTGGTAACCTATGGCGAAACGATATTCTGCCATTCCCTCGTTATCTGTCCTTCTGTTTAAAGGCGGCAGCGTCACAGGGAGAGGCTGTTTTGAATAACTTTCTCGACAGTAGCTACCTTGCAGATGGTGAAACGACCATTCGTACCTATTTAGATAGCAGCGGTTCAAATTGGCGTGATATCGATAGCGCCTATCATTACTAAAAAGCTCTTTCTGAGCTGTTTGCCCCTTTCTTAGTTTTATCCTCTTTGTGCTTTCTAGGGCTCTCTACAGAGTCCAGTTTTGAGCTTGTTTTCTGGGTTTGAATATCCGCCTTATACCATCAAGAAATAATTGCTTTTTTGAGGCCAACTTGAGTGCGTTGAACAAAATTCATACAGATTTGCACAAGTTTATTGGTTGTTTAATGAGCATTAATTAATGGAGAGATAATCATAAATGGATTTTGATTTGTTTGTAAATTGTCAAAATTTAATATTGATTTTATATGATTATTCAAAATCTAATTTTGATATTTTTATTAATAATCAATATTAAATTTTGATTTATAGCTAATTAATCAAAATTAAATTTTGATTTTTGTTGTTTTTTTAACCTATTGAAACGGTTGATTATATTTAAAAAAATCGAGCCTGATGCAGGAGTGAGGGAGCGTAGTTGTTTGAAATTTATAGAAAAAATTTTCTCAACAATTTCCGCAAGGTGCCGATAAGAAAAGATAGTGTTTTTTTACGAATTGATTTTACGGGCAAATAAACTTTCAGAATTTAAAAAAATTCATCGAAAAAAGGTTGGTTTGTTTTTAGTTATAAGTAAAATTAAGGTTGCTTGAAATAATATTGTTGGCACTGAATATATGACTGCTCACTCTAATATGATCGTTGCGCTAGATATTGGGACTTCCAAGGTGGTTTGCCTTGTGGGAGAGATCAATATCGACGGCTCAATCGATATTGTTGGTATTGGTTCACATCCGTCTCGCGGCCTGAAGAAGGGCGTGGTCGTGAATATTGAATCAACAGTGAGTTCTATCCAGCGAGCAGTTGAAGAAGCTGAGTTAATGGCAGGGTGCAAAGTTCACTCTGTAACAGCAGGTATCGCCGGTAGTCATATTAATAGCCTTAACTCTCACGGTATTGTGGCTGTTCGTGACCGTGAAGTAACAGATTACGATCTTGATCGCGTAATAGATGCTGCCCGTGCAGTAGCGATTCCTGCTGATCAGAAGATTCTGCATATCTTGCCGCAAGAATATGAAATCGATAATTCCGAAGGTATTCGTGAACCACTAGGCATGTCGGGCGTACGTTTAGAAGCCAAAGTTCACCTAGTCACAGGTTCGGTGAATGCCGCTCAGAATATCGAGAAGTGTGTACGTCGTTGTGGTTTAGAGGTTGATAACTTAGTGCTGGAGCAAGTTGCATCCAGTTACTCTGTTTTGACTGAAGATGAAAAAGAACTCGGCGTTTGTATGGTCGATA
The DNA here is from genome assembly GCF_047778045.1 of Neptuniibacter sp. PT8_73. Lineage (GTDB taxonomy): Bacteria > Pseudomonadota > Gammaproteobacteria > Pseudomonadales > Balneatricaceae > Neptuniibacter. The sequence goes on along the minus strand of NZ_CP180545.1, from coordinate 2,707,813 downwards.
TCGGTGGTGGTACTTCTGATATTTCGATCTTTACAGGTGGTGCGATTCGTCATACCGCTGTGATCCCTATTGCGGGTGATCAGGTGACTAATGACATAGCGATGGCTTTACGCACACCTATGCAGCACGCGGAAGAGATAAAGATTAAATATGCTTGTGCTTTAGCGCAGCTAGCAGGCCCTGATGAAACCATTATGGTACCTGGTGTTGGTGATCGTCCAGCGCGCACATTGTCGCGTCAGGCGCTTGCTGAAGTTGTTGAGCCGCGTTATGAAGAGCTTTTCAATTTAGTACAAGCAGAGTTGCGTCGCAGCGGTTTTGAAGATCTGGTTGCGGCAGGCATTGTGTTAACTGGCGGTACTTCCAAAATGGAAGGTGCGGTTGAGTTAGCAGAGGAAATTTTCCACATGCCAGTTCGTCTGGCATCACCGCATGGTGTTCGAGGAATGGAAGATATTTTAGGTAACCCAATTTTTGCAACAAGTATCGGGTTACTGCAGTACGCGCATGAAGATCAGGGCGGCGAGCCTGCACAACCTGAAGTTGCAGAGATCGAACTGGTCGAACAAGCAAGCGTACTAAGCAAGATGAAGACGTGGTTTCAGGGCAATTTCTGATACCAGTCAAAGGCTAATCGGAATAGAAAATAACTAAGCGCTGTTCAATTATAAAAGCGCATAATCTGGAAGGAGATCGGTATGTTTGAGTTAGCGGATAGCATTCCTCAAAGCGCCGTAATTAAAGTTGTAGGTGTCGGCGGTGGCGGCGGTAACGCTGTTCAACACATGGTTAGCTCTGCAGTAGATGGTGTTGAGTTCATCTGTGCAAACACTGATGCCCAAGCTTTGGATAACATGCATTCTAAAACAGTTATCCAGATCGGTGGCGAATTAACTAAAGGTCTTGGTGCGGGTGCAAACCCAGAAGTTGGCCGTCAGGCTGCACTTGAAGATCGTGAGCGTTTAGCTGAAATGCTAGATGGTGCGGACATGGTATTTATCACAGCTGGTATGGGCGGTGGTACAGGTACTGGTGCAGCGCCAATTGTAGCTGAAGTTGCGCGTAGCCTAGGTATTTTAACCGTTGCTGTAGTAACTAAGCCGTTTTCATTTGAAGGTCGTAAGCGCCTTAAAATTGCGGACGAAGGTATACAGGAACTTAAAGAGAATGTTGATTCATTGATCATCATTCCTAATGAGAAGTTACTTCCAGTACTGGGTAAGAACACCAGTCTGATTAATGCTTTCAATACATGTAACGATGTATTGAAAGGCGCGGTGCAAGGTATCGCTGATCTGATTATCCGTCCGGGTATGATCAACGTCGACTTTGCGGATGTACGCACCGTTATGTCTGAAATGGGCATGGCGATGATGGGTAGCGGTAGTGGCCGTGGCGAAGACCGTGCGACTGAAGCGACGGAAGCTGCGATTAATAGTCCTTTGCTAGAAGACGTAGACCTGAAGGGGGCGAGTGGTATTTTGGTAAATATCACCGCTGGTCTTGATCTGAGCTTAGGCGAGTTCTCGGAAGTGGGTAACATCGTTGAAGAGTATGCTTCCGAGAACGCCACTATCGTTGTAGGTACTGTTATTGATCCTGAGCTTACTGACGAGCTTACAGTAACAGTGGTTGCAACAGGCTTGGGGCGAGCTGAGCAGCAGCATGTAGAAGTTGTTAATACAGGCACAGGTCGTGCTTCTGCTGTTGCAACGGCTGCGGGCGCTGCGTCTGATTTCGATCAGTTAGAGTTGCCAGCAGTAATGCGAACTGCTCGTGATTCCCAGCCAAAAGAACGTGCTCAACCAGTAGAGATTCACCGCGAAGTAGAATCTGAACAGCCAGTTATGCAGAAGACTGGTACTGACGACATGGAATTCCTAGATATTCCTGCATTCCTGCGTCGTCAAGCTGACTAATTAAACATCTTATACCTTCCAGGTATTACTTGGCCCGGTTTTCTATAACCGGGCCTTTTTTATTCCTGCTATTTCTGTTTTCTACGTTGTTTGTCGGAATACATTCTTTCATCTGCAATCTGTAATAGATCTTTTGCTTCATCAGTATCAGACTCGCTTGGGTATTCCACGCTGCCATAGCTGAATTTCGCGATGATACCTTGACCTTTATAGTGATAAGGGCTGCTGTGCGCGATCTCTTCTATGCGTTGAATAAGCTCACTTGCTACATCCTGCGAACTGTCTGGTAACAGGATGATGAACTCATCTCCACCATAGCGAATGACCTTGTCTGTCGTGCGCAGGTTTTCGGATAGAATCTGGCAGAAGTGAATCAGTATGCAATCGCCGGCATGATGGCCAAACACATCATTGATCTGCTTAAAGCCATTCATATCAATCATGCTGATGGTTAAAGGCCGATTCTGGCGATCAGCTCTAGATCTCTCTTCATCGAGTAATCGCTCTAACTGATGCCGGCTGTAAGTTCCCGTTAACTTATCGTAGATAGATAGTTCTTCCACTTGTTGAAATGCAGTCTGTAATAATGCTTGTTGCGAGTTAAAAGAGTGCTCAATGCTATTGATCTCTTCTAGCTCGGAATCGAGCGCTAGTTTTTCATTTAGGTTGTGGTGGCCTTCAGTATCCCTCAGCTTGCTCTCTAAACGTTTTAGTGGTTGAACTATATGTGCAAAAAGATCGCGAGAGATAAAGAGGTAGGAAGAGATAACGGTAATAGAGAAGACTAAGAATAAACCCATCAGAACTTCGCTTACAGGAAGGCGGACTCTGTGTGCGGGAAAGGTCACGTCCAACACGCCGGCTATATCACCTAGTTTTGCTTCCGTATGACAGGCTAGGCATTCTTGTTTGAATCTGAAGGCATGGTAATAATGGATCTTATCCAACGATTCGATCTGAGTTGCATCCTGTTTGCTGCCTAACAGCTGGCTTATTTCTTTGGTGATTGCTCGATCACCTCCGAACTGTTTCTGAACGGCTGCTCCGCGATACATGCTATAGGTGATATCGGGAGCGTCCTCATTAATTGAATCAATGAGCCGATTAACTTCCTCATAGCTTGTGCCTTGGTTCATCGCTTGGCGTAGATCTTTAAATACTAACTGTCCAAGGTATTGACCCTCTTGCCGAAGATCCTTTTCGATAGAAAGAAAGATCAATGCAAATACGATCATGGCTGCAAATAAGCAGCTAATCAAAGCAGCTCGATAGAGGGAGTTGAATAGTGTGCTTTTAAGGTCAGTTATGGGCCGCATGTTAGATTTTATATTTATAATTTTTTATTTTTGAGCGTTTAGTTTACTCACGGTTGTTCAGTGTACAACCAATAAAACTAGGCTATTTATTGATCCTTTGATATTTGTAGTATGAATTACTGAAATTGTTTACCTTTTTTAACCAAACTGCTTGCGGTCAGTCAGTGCTGTGATACAATTCGCGCCGCGTTGGTGTTGAGCATATCAGCTCCACTAATTGCAGGATGGTCAGGTGTCCGAGTGGCCGAAGGAGCACGCCTGGAAAGTGTGTATACGGAAACGTATCGAGGGTTCGAATCCCTCCCTGACCGCCATCTATTAAAAACAAAAGAGCCTCGCTTAACCGCGGGGCTTTTTTGTATCTACAGTTTAGAGGGATGAGAACCCGAGAAGAGGGTTTGAGCCGAGCGTAGCGAGACAACGTGGGAGCCTGCGACCACGCCCCGAAGGGGTGGAATAATCCCTCCCTGACCGCCATCTATTAAAACGAAAAAGCCTCGCTTAACCGCGGGGCTTTTTTGTATCTACAGTTTAGAGGGATGAGAACCCGAGAAGAGGGTTTGAGCCGAGCGTAGCGAGACAACGTGGGAGCCTGCGACCACGCCTCGAAGGGGTGGAATAATCCCTCCCTGACCGCCATCTATTAAAAACAAAAGAGCCTCGCTTAACCGCGGGGCTTTTTTGTATCTACAGTTTAGAGGGATGGGAACCCGAGAAGAGGGTTTGAGCCGAGCGTAGCGAGACAACGTGGGAGCCTGCGACCACGGCCCCGAAGGGGTGGAATAATCCCTCCCTGACCGCCATCTATTAAAACGAAAAAGCCTCGCTTAACCGCGGGGCTTTTTTGTATCTACAGTTTAGAGGGATGAGAACCCGAGCGTAGCGAGACAACGTGGGAGCTTGCGACCACGGCCCCGAAGGGGTGAAATAATCCCTCCCTGACCGCCATCTATTAAAAACGAAAAAGCCTCGCTTAACGCGGGGCTTTTTGTATCTAAAATTCACTCGCATCCAATCACCGGAATATCTTCTATTCGCGTAGTGTATCTGGGAGATAGAAGCTCTCGTTTCATTTTAAAGTTCTGTTGAATACCTTGGCGGGCTAAATGGAGGGTATCTCGACCGTATTTTGAATTGATTTGATCTAGGCATCTCATAAGTTCAGGCTGGTCAGCGCAAGGGGTAAAGATATCTGGCTGATAGGGGGTTGCTGTAGAGATTTCTAAAAGGCCTATACCTGCTTTGTAGTATCTAATTCCTGCTTGGTATATCTGCTCAGCCAGTTGGCTTGTTACTTTCACTATGACTGCAGTATCGCAGGTGGGGGTGGCAAATTGGTGGAATGCAGAGCGTTTAAAAAATGATTCCTTATCGTGGATAGAGTTGTGTGCAAAAACAATGATATTGCTGGTAGCACTCTCTTGGGCTCTAAGCTTTTGCGCGGCGATGGTTGCGTGTGTAGCAAGTGCCTGTTTTAGATCGGTGAGTCCTGTGATGCGTTGCCCAAAAGAGCGTGTGGAGTAAATCTGTTTTTTGGGTGAGCGAACATCGTCCCAGCTTATTCTTGTTAAACCGTTGAGTTCTTCTGCTGTATTAGCGATTAAGATGGAGAAGTGCTTTTTCATCAACGCGGGTTTCGTTTGTGCTAGCTGCCAAGCTGTTTTGACGCCGAGAAGGTTTAGTCGCTCACCTATACGTCGTCCTACTCCCCAAACATCCCTAATTTCCATTTGCTGCAGAATCTGCTTTCTGATTTGATCGTTATCGATGACGGCGACACCGCTGAAGCCAGGTAGTTTTTTACTCGCGTGATTAGCTGCTTTTGCTAAGGTTGGGGTTGGGCCAAAGCCTACGCCTACGGGGAGCCTTACCTCCTTCCATACCTTCCTTCTGATTTTCATACCCAGCTCATACCAGCCTTCAGGTGGTATGTAGTGGTCAAAGCGTAAAAAGCATTCATCTATAGAGTAGACGTGTTGTTCTGGAGCAAAAGAGGCGCAGAGTTCCATCATGCGTGAAGATATATCGGCATAAAGTTCGTAGTTGCTGGATTTAGCAACTACGCCTGCTCTGTCTAGTTGGTCTTTGATTTTGAAATAAGGGCCAAATTTAGGGATACCCATTTTTTTTGCGATAGGGCAGGTTGCGACAATACAGCCGTCATTATTACTAAGGACGACAACAGGGCGCTTTCGGATTGTGGGGTCAAATATTTTCTCGCATGAGGCATACATTCCGGAAGCATCAATCAGGGCGTACATCCTAATTAAGTCCCTTCTTTAATGGGCGAAATAATCGAATAGAACGTGTAACCACCCCCTCGATAGAAAATTCATCCTGTTCGCACAGTTGATAGGGTTTATGGCCAGGAGCAGAGGAGAGAAGTTTTCTCTCTTTGATACTGGCGATTTTACAGACGAAGTTGCCATTTAATGTGGCGACGATTACATCGCCTTCCTTTACTGTTTCGGCTCGCGAAACGACAAGTAGATCATTTGGGAATATCCCCACACCACGCATAGAGCCGCCTTCAACAAAGCCTAGGTAGGTTGCATGGGGGTGATCAATGAGTAACTGATCGAGTGAAAGTGCTAGCTCGGTATATTCAGCTGCAGGTGATTCAAAACCACTGATACCGGCGCTGGAGTAGATAGGAATAAAGCGCAACATAATAAATACTGGTTATATATACAGTATTTATATTATCAGTAGATCGCTGGGTGTGCCAGTTCCGGTTGTTGATCAGATCTTTTTTAGTCAGAGAGGTGTGTTGCTAATAAATAAAACCCTTAAATACAGTCAAACAAACGTTTAAATTAAATTTATATTTAATATAATAAGCATTCTCATTTGTATTTGTATTTATGGAAGAGTAATAAAAAGTGAAAAAAATCACGCTAATAACAATGGCTGCTATGTTCAGTCATGGGGTCTATGCTGCTGATAACACCTTGATGGCTAAGCGAATTCAGGGGGCTGTAACCATTGATGGATTGACGGAAGACGCTTGGAATATTACTGAGCCGCTGCACGTTACAGTTGATGAGCTGCCTTATGAGCCAAACAACGGGTATGAGGGGATTAAAGAAAGCGATGTTGAATTACGTGCGATGTATGACGATGAATACTTATACATGCACGTACGTTGGAACGATCCAACGCTGAGCTTGGAGCGCTTCCCGTGGGTGAAACAGGAAGATGGCAGCTGGAAACAGCTTAAGAACTTAGATTCTACTGGTCACGGTAATACTTATTATGAAGATAAGTTCGCATTCTTTTGGAATATTTCTGAAAAAGGTTTTGCGAAAAAAGGCTGTGATCGTTCTTGTCACGTAGCTGAAGATGGCATGGTTGATGATATTAAAGATACCTCTGCAGGCCGTCATTTCACTCGCTCTCCTGATGAGACAATCGATATTTGGCACTGGAAGAGTGCGCGTAGTAACCCGGTTTATCAAGTTGACGATCAGTACGTGAACCATTTCCGTAATGAAAATAAGGGGTGGGGACGCAACAGTGATGAGAAAACAGGTGGTGGTTACAAAAATAATATAAACAAAGATAAAACAGCGCCTGCTTGGATGCCTGCAAAAGCAGATCCGCTAGCAAAATACTGGGTCATGTCTGATAACAAAGTTCCGTTTGTCGATAATTTTGAGCCAGGCGCTGTAATCGGCGGTATTGTGGCACAAGCTGCTGAAGGTTCACGTGGAGATCTACAGGCTAGGGGTGAGTGGAAAGATGGCTTCTGGACATTGGAGATCAAGCGTAAGTTAGTAACTGAACATCCAAAGTCCAAAGTTCAGGATGTACAGTTTTCTGATCTTGGTAAGCAATATCTATTTGGTGTGACGGTTTTTGATAACGCCCAAATCAATCACATCTTCCATAAAAAGGCGCTACGCCTGAACTTCTCTAAGTAAGTCAGAATAGGGTTGAGCGAGCTGGTTTGAGTAAAACCAGTTCGTTCAGCCTGCTGAATAGATCTTCCTATGCTTATCTCCCGTTTTATAGAGATGTTGTTTTCTAGACTGCATCGCCCAGCATTTTTGCTTTCTACTGTGCTGCTTGTCGCAGTGATTCCTTTGGTAGGGTACGAATTTGTAGAAGGCTTTGAGTATGAGTCGAACGAGACCACCAATATTTGGTTACGTATAAGTCATTCCTGCGCTGCAGTGTTACTCGTTTTCCTCTGTTTATTGTGGCTTCCTGTTTTAAATAGTTTGCTCAGAAGGGCACGTTCTAGTCGTTGGGCACGTTATCAAATTTTAAATGAAAAGCGCTTGCACCGATGGATAGGTTATCTGTTGGTTATCTTTACCTTGGGGCATGGCGCTAGCCAACTGCAGTATTACACTACGCTGGATATTCCATTCACTGATGCGTTGTTAGGAACAGAATCAGATCTCGTGCGATCTATGCGGAGCACGATGTATGAGTTTGTCACTGAAGATGAGTCGATCGATGTTGTTGATCAGTGGGTGAAAGCAGGTCGTACCGAAGCGATGTTTCATGAGCAGATTCGTCCGATCATGAAAGATGATTGCACTAAATGTCACAGTACAACGTCAACTCAAACTTATGCTATTCAATCCTTGCCGCTTGTGACTTATGACGAAGTGGTAAGTTTAAGTTATTCCGGCGTCCAGTCTCGGCAATTTAGGATTAATGCCACCGGCTTACTGTTATTTTTACTATTTATATTGATTGGTGTGACCTCTATTCCTGTGATGCGTAAGCGGGTTTACCACCACTTTGAATCCTTGCATCGATTAGGTTATTGGTCACTGCCTTTGTTATTACTTCATGTGCCGCAGTGGTATTGGCTGGCTCCAGTTGGGGTATTGCTGCTTTGGGACTGGAGTGTGCAGCGTTTATCAGCTCAGCATTATTGTAAGGGTGAACTGAAACGATTGGATGAGCAAACGATTAAGCTAGTGGTAAGTGCTAATTTCAAGCAAGCAATACATGCAGGCGATTATGTCAAAGTCCGAATTCCAGAGGTGAGTAAGACAGAATGGCATGCGTTCTCTATTGTCAGTTATGAGGAAGGTTTGTTAACCCTTAAAATTAATGTGGCGGGGGATTGGACACACAAACTTATGGCGCTTGGTGATTATGTCGAGTGTATATTGTCCTTGAGGGGGCCTTATTCTTCTCCTGCGAGCCAAAGTCGTCATAGCAAAAAGCGTCTTTTGATTGCAGGGGGGATAGGCATCACACCTTATTGGCATTGGCTTAATGCAGAATACTGTGCGAATACTCAGCTGATCTGGGTGGTGAAAGATATGGATCGCCTTGAGTGGCTTAAGTCTGTGCTGTTAGAAAAAGAACGATCTGAGATCTGTATTTATATAACCCAAGGTGAAAATGCGGAATTACCTAAATGGCTAGAAGGTTTAAGCGGGGTGGATATTAAGATCGGTCGGCCCTGTTGGACTACTTTGGCAGAAGCATTTTCCACTGCTGATGTCGGTGATTGCTATCTTTGTGGGCCTAAAGCGATGATGGCTGAAGCGGGTAAGAGTTTCCGTCGTTACCGTTGGCATGTATTTAAAGAGAGCTTCTAGCGTAAAAGTTTAAACCTCTGAGGGAGTCTCCGAGGTTTCTTCAAGCTTTGCTCTATCTGCTTTAGATATGTAGCGCGGTTTGTTGTTTTTTGGCGCTAATTTAGCCTTGGCTTGTTTTATTCGCTTAGTGTGGATCTGCTTAATTTTTTTCTTGCGGTTCATGCTTTAGCTCGGTTACGTAAAAATCACAGTGATTATAACTGAAAATGACTTCAATAATGTTAGCCAACTTGAAAAGGTCTAGACATTTCACTGCGCTGGCTTTCGTGTATTTGGTCGTTTTATAACCCACTGAGAAAGTATGGGACTTATTCGTAGGTTCCCTAGTGCTACACATAATGATACAGCAATTTCAGATCCCACTCTTAATGTAAAACTGGCATCATGCTGTAAGTGATCTAAGGTTTTAGTTCTTTAAAACCGCTCCTTAGCCCTATATGATCGCCAAAAAATATTTCTTGAGATGAATACCGATGAATAAAAGCCTTCTAACGAATCTGCTTGCCTTTATTGCATTTGCGGCGGGTCTTATTACAGATGATCGTGTGTTGCTGACCGTTGGCTTGTTTGCTCTATCTGGTGCGTTAACCAACTGGTTGGCGGTACATATGTTGTTTGAGAAAGTTCCAGGGTTGTATGGTTCTGGTGTGATCCCTGCGCGTTTCCAAGATTTTAAGCGCGGCATCAAAACTTTAATGATGGAGCAGTTTTTTACTGAAGAGAATATTGAGCGTTTTTTAAGTGCTGATAATGGCAAACAGCCTGATCTACATTTAGCGCCAGTAATTGAAAAAGTCGATTTCGCTCCTACCTTTGATTCGCTTATTGAGGTTATCCAAAACTCTCCATTTGGGGGCATGCTTGCCATGGTGGGTGGTACCGATGCGCTTGAGCCTTTAAGAGAGCCTTTTGTGGAAAAGATGAAAAGCTCAATTGAAGAGATGACACGTGATGAAAATTTTATCACTCTATTAAAGGACGAGCTTGAAAGCCCTGATGTTATGGCTGAGATGCAGGAAAAGGTTGAAGTCATTGTTCAGCAGCGATTAGATGAAATGACACCTAGTTTGGTCAAAGAGATTGTGCAGCAGATGATTCGCGAACATTTAGGTTGGCTGGTTGTTTGGGGTGGTGTTTTCGGTGGTTTGATCGGTTTTATCGCAGCGATTGTCGGTGTGTAATACACTAATAAGAAAGCCGCAAATGCGGCTTTTTTTGTGCCTGCTTCGGCATGAATAGTCTATGTTTGAGAGATGGTAGAAAGGATAGCGAGATATGAATGACCTGAAAAAATTCTATATTAATGGTGAATGGATTAAATCATCTGGCAATGAAGTCTTGGATGTTTTTAATCCGGCGACCAATGAGGTTGTCTCTCAAATTAGCCTTGGCAACAGTGATGATGTTGATCTAGCGGTTGATGCGGCTGTTGCTGCCTTTCCATCTTTCTCGCAAACCTCCAAAGAAGAAAGAGCCGCGCTATTACAACGTATTATTACTGAATATGAGAAGCGTGCCGAAGCACTTGTCGAGGCGACTACTGAAGAGATGGGCGCGCCATTAGGTTTATCGCGCCAAGCCCAAGTACCTGCTGGGCTAGGGCATTTTAAGGCGGCTTTAAGTCTGCTTAAAAAGCATGATTTCACTGAGGTCATTGGCTCGACCCGTATAGTTAAAGAGCCGATTGGTGTTTGCGGTCTTATTACGCCTTGGAATTGGCCGTTAAATCAAATTACCTGCAAAGTTGCTCCAGCTATTGCAGCAGGTTGTACAGTTGTACTAAAACCTAGTGAGATCGCCCCGCGCACAGCGCATATCTTTGCAGACATTATGCATGCAGCTGGAGTTCCTTCGGGCGTATTCAATTTAATTGATGGTACAGGACCAGCTGTAGGTGCTGCGCTGAGTGCTCACCCTAAGATTGATATGATCTCATTTACGGGATCTACAGAAGCAGGCAAGCAAGTCTCTATTGCTGCAGCTGCAAACTTAAAAAAGGTCTCTTTAGAATTAGGTGGTAAGTCCGCTGCTATTGTTTTGGACGACGCTGATTTTTCTAAAGTTATTTCTCGTTGTGTCAGAGCGGTAATGGGGAACTCGGGCCAGTCTTGTAATGCTCAAACACGCTTATTAGTCCCAGAGTCACGTTTGAATGAGACCATCGAGATCGCCAAGAAAACTGCGGATTCAATACTTGTTGGTGATCCTCAATCAGAAGAAACTGCGATGGGCCCAGTGGTATCAGAATTACAATGGCAGCGCGTACAAGCTCTAATTCAGAAGGGCGTGGACGAGGGTGCTGAACTTGTTGCTGGTGGTGTAGGTTTGCCTGAAGGCTGCTTATTAGGCTGTTATGTAAAGCCGACGGTATTTTCAGGCGTTACGCCTGATATGACCATTGCTCAAGAAGAGATATTTGGTCCGGTGGTTAGCATCATGACTTATCGCTCTGAAGAAGAGGCGGTAGCAATCGCCAATGACAGTATTTATGGCCTTTCCGGTGGTGTCTACTCAAGTGATTTGGCGCGAGCAAAAGCAATAGCAGCTCAAATGAGAACCGGTATGGTTCATCTCAATGGTGCGCCGGTTGATATCAAAGCGCCATTTGGTGGTTATAAGCAATCGGGCAACGGTCGAGAGTGGGGGCTGTACGGCATCGAAGAGTTTATGGAAACGAAGGCTATCTTAGGGGATCTATCTGTTTCGTAATTGGATTGTCGAGAGCCTTTTAGGCAACACATACTTACACTGAGCTACAAACGATGCAGTTCTTGCCAGCTTTCTTAGCATTGTACATAGCGATGTCTGCATCGTGGATAATTTGGTCTAGATCACGTGTGTCGGGTTTAGACTGAGCTACACCAATACTCGCTTGAATACTGACTTTATGTTCGCCAAATGCAAAGGGATTGCGTATGTAGGTTAATAACTGTTCTGCGGTCTCTTTTGCACTTTCTTTACTGTCGGTAGCCAGAAGCACGATAAATTCATCGCCTCCATAGCGAGCGATGTTGTCGTTTTCACCCAAATTGGATCGTAACCTTTCTCCGAATGCTTTGAGTAAACGATCGCCCATCTGGTGACCGTATTGGTCATTGATCGGTTTAAACCCATCTAGGTCTATAAAGAGTAGGGTGAATGGTTCATTTCGATGAATACGTTTTTGAGCATCTGCACGGATAGCAATTCGATTCGGCAGGCCTGTGACTAAATCATGGGATGCTAAGTGGCGTGCTTGTTTTTCCGCTTTGTGTAGCTTCTCTGTGCGTTCAATGACGCGTTTTTCTAGCTCTTTTTGGCCGCGATCTACCTCTTCAGCCATAGTATTGAAGCTAGTCACTAAGGTATCTATCTCGATACTGGTTAAAGAGTCATCTTTTTTGAATGGGAGAGGGTATTGGTGATGCGAAAGATCCTCTGTCATCTTGATCAGTCGTTTAACCGGTTTCACAACTATGCCTGAAATCCACCAACTTAATAATGCCACGATGATAAAACAGAGAGCGGCTATTAAGTGGGTCACCTGTTTTAAATCTTTAAGTTTTGATTCCAACTCCGATGTTGGTTGCGGAATCATTACTCCCCAACCTGTGGTTGGTACGGTCGCAAAACCAGCGATCATGTCGGCATTCATTGCAGGAGAATAAAATTGTGCTACTCCAGATTCTCCTCGCATCATTTGCTTGATGATGCTGATTTTGGCTATGTTCTTTCCTGCTTGTTCCCAGGATGGGTTAGGGTGAGCGATCACAGAGCCAAATTGATCCACTATTGCTGCATGTCCTTTATCGCCAAAGCTAATAGATTTCTGAATGTTGTAAAGGTAGTTTGGGTTAATAGCCGCAATCCAGATATTAGATTTGGGGCCTACAGACGTTAGATAGATGGTTGGAGGAGCGCTTTCTGAGATGAAGATTTTTGAAAATTGGATCTCCGGTTTTATATCTGTTGGTACCATTTCTATTTCAGATAACGATGGTGGTACTAAAACTGCTTGACCGTAGTATCTTTCGATTAGGTTCCCTGACGGATCATATTGTGCAAAAGCGAGTATGTTGAGCTGTTCCATCAAAGAGATCTGTTCTGGATGGAAGTGAAGGTTTTGTGCGAGTTGAGCACTTGTGTCATACACCGCTTTTACATCGAGGGCATAACGATCTAGTGCGGCGGTTGTGTTGTGCGCAAGTAAAAGGTGTTTTTCATGAACAGCAGCAAACTCTTTCTCTAGTGCATTCTGAATCGTCCAGTAGGAAAATAGGGCGATGGGAACTACGGAAACGCACAGCATAGCCGTCAATAGGATGAATCTTAGGGGAAATTTTAACGGTTTCATAAACGCGTTTACCTGCGGGCGCTTTTACTACAACAAACACTTCTACAGATAGTTGTTGATTTTGCATTAAAAGACAATGGTAAAATCTGTTTTTGTTTGAATAATTAGATTTTGATATCAGGAAATATAGAGTTTGAGTCTTTCGCCTCGTTTGAATTCAATATTAGAAATGATTAATGGCCAATATGACCATATCTGGGATTGTTGCTGTGACCATGGTTATTTAGGTCAGGCTATTTTGGAAGCAAAACCTGAGGCTAAAGTGCACTTCTTGGATGTAGTGGAATCCATTACCAGCAAACTTGAAAAGCATTTAGCTGGTAGCGATTATTCAACTGAACGCTGGCAAGTTCATTGTGAAGATCTTCAACAGCTCCGTTTGGCTCTTCCCGAAAATGCTACGAATATTCAGCATCGTCATCTACTCATTATTGCCGGTGTAGGTGGTGACCTGACGCTAGATATGGTTCAGGCCGTCTTGCAAAATAATCCTAATTGCGACATTGACTTTCTTATCTGTCCAGTACGACAATTTCATAAAGTACGTAGTGGTGTAAAGGCATTAGGTTTGGGGTTGGTTAACGAGAAGATTGTTAAAGATGGAGGGCGCTATTATGAAGCGATCCATCTGTCTACGTTAAGTGATGTTGAGATTCCTGCAGTTGGCGGATTGATGTGGGATCTAGCGAACGACGATCATCAAGAGTACTTAAGGCAGAATATCAGCCACTATCAGCGTATGCAGGCTCAAGGGAATGAAGGTGTACGAAAAACTCTAGCAGAATATATGAGCTTACAAGAACTATCAGCTTGACGATTATCTTAGGGAGCTAAGGTAGGCCCCCTAAGATATATAACCTGTTGATTGAATGTTAGGTTATTTTACTTTCCACGCAATTTGTTCGCCTGCGCGAATAGGAACTACATTATCTTCACCAAGAGGGTAAGTTGCTGGTACATCCCAGCTTTCTTTAACCAAGGTGATGGTATCTGTATTGCGCGGCAGACCGTAGAAGTCAGGGCCATTCAAACTTGCGAACGCTTCTAGCTTATCTAGCGCGCCAGCTGCTTCAAATGTTTCAGCGTACAGTTCAATCGCAGCGTGAGCCGTGTAGGAACCTGCACAACCACACGCAGCTTCTTTTGCGTGTTTCATGTGAGGCGCTGAATCTGTTCCTAAAAAGAACTTTTTACTGCCGGAAGTCGCTGCTTTAATCAGTGCGTCTTGGTGAATATTACGCTTAAGGATTGGCAAGCAGTAATAATGTGGGCGGATACCGCCAGCCAACATGTGGTTACGGTTGTAAAGTAGGTGGTGAGCTGTAATGGTTGCTGCAACGTTATCCCCAGCCGATTCTACGAACTCAGCAGCATCTTTAGTTGTGATGTGCTCGAGTACAATTTTTAAGTTAGGGAAGTCATTTACAACATCTTTCAAAATCGTTTCGATGAAAATCTTCTCACGATCGAAAATATCAATATCGCCATCTGTTACTTCGCCGTGAATCAACAGCAGCATGCCTGCTTCTTCCATCGCTTCAAGAACAGGGTAGATATTCTTTACAGACGTTACACCTGAATCGGAATTTGTGGTTGCGCCAGCTGGGTATAGTTTGGCTGCGTAAACCTTGCCTGTATCCTTCGCTTTCTTGATATCTGCAGGGTCAGTATTATCTGTTAGATATAACACCATCAAAGGATCGAAGTTGCCTTGCGGCTTTTGATCCATGATGCGTTGGCGGTAGCCTAGCGCTTCTTCTGTGTTCGTTACAGGTGGAACTAGGTTCGGCATGATGATTGCGCGTCCCATATAGCGGCTTACATCACGTACAGTGTCTTTAAGTTGAACACCATCACGTAGGTGAATATGCCAATCGTCAGGGCGTGTAATCGTAAGAGAAGTCATTTGGGCAGCACCACTTATCTATCAGGTTAAAACTTATCTCATAATTATCCCATGGATCGCTATGAAAAGCTTTTAAAGCTTACGCACAAAACGATTTTTTAGTCTTTGTAATTAGAGTTAACTCTTGTTGAATAAAACATCAAAAAAATAGGGTTTTTAAGTACTAGAGAGTAATTTTACGTTCATTTAGATTGTATTAATATTGAGCGGATTTTCATTCTTATTACTATAAAAAATGCGTTAACGGTTTGCTATGAAGTACAAAACCAAAATAATTTTGGCCGTGATTATTCTCGGTCTTGCCTTTCTTGCTGGGTTGTCCGCGCTGACTTTAAATCTCCTTCGAACCACGGCTACAGCTGAAGTAGAGCAACGGATTCAAATAGTTAATACCTTTCTAGGTGTTACTCTTTTGCCTGAATTAAACGTACTTGATCGTGAAGGATTAGGGGCGAAAGCAAACGAATTAATGCAAACGCGTTCGTTAGCGTATTTGCAAATTTATGATCAGAGCGGGTCGTCAATCATTTCTATAGGTGGACACGATATGCCTCATACACATGGTCTCGCTGTGTTATGGGGAGATGGAGGAGATATGATTGACCAGCAGTTGTTACTGCGTGGTGCAAATGGATCATCCTATGAAATTCACTATGGTTTACCAGCGGAACAAACTAATTTTCTTGTTCAAGGGGCTAGCTACCAGGTATTAGGTTTAGCGCTGTTTGAAATTTTGCTAATGGTTATTGGAGCACATTTAGCGCTTAGGGTTATATCCAAGCAGTTGTCTCATCTTAGAGAGGCAAGCAGTCATATTGCCGCGGGCAACTTTAACTTCCGTGTATCTGAAAAAACCTGTGGTGAACTTATCGAAACAGCGCAGGCGTTCAATCTTATGGGGGCTCGACTGGAACAATATGAGAAAGAAAAAAACAGTGAAAATCTGCACCTTAAAGAGTTATCACAGGCTGTAGAACAGAGCCCTGTTGCGGTGGTGATGACGGACAGCGATGGTGTAATTACGTATGCCAACCCATGTTTTTACCGTACTTCTGGCTACAGCAAAGAAGAAGTAATTGGTAAAAATCCGAAATTATTGCAGTCAGGGGAAACAGATAAAGAGGATTACATCGACCTTTGGCAAACCATCACCAGTGGTAAAACTTGGAAAGGGGAGCTGTGTAATCGCCGTAAGGATGGCAGTGTTTATTGGGATAAGACTTCTATCTCTCCAGTGAGTTCTGAGAATGGAGAGGTGACTCACTATATTTCTGTGAAGGAAGATGTAACTGCATATAAGCAGATCGAAGAGAGGATGAGAGTTGCAACTACAGTATTTGATGCCGCTTCAGAAGCAATAATGGTTACAGATCTTAATGGGTCCATCACGATGGTAAACCCAGCTTTTTATGAGATTACTGGTTATCAATCGAAAGAGGTGTTAGGGCAAAGTCCGCGAGTGCTTAATTCAGGCCACCATGATGAGTCTTTCTATAAGTCTATGTTTGAAGAGCTACAAAAGAATAACCGCTGGGAAGGTGAGATCTGGAATCGACGAAAATCTGGCGAGGTTTATCCTCAGTGGCAGACTATTGCGATGGTTCGAGATGAAGAGGGTGAACCATTGGAATATATCGCTCTGTTTACAGATATCAGTAAACGCAAAGAGCAAGAAGACGAAATACGTTTCAGGGCTAATTATGATGCGTTAACCCGTTTGCCAAACCGCAGTCTATTCAATGAGCGATTAACCCAGGCGTTGGTTCAGGCTAAAAGGGAGGGTGCTATTCTTGCACTTTTATATCTGGATTTAGACGGTTTTAAAGAGATTAATGATACTCATGGCCATTTGGCTGGCGATAAAGCTTTGCAGCAGATATCTCAACGCTTGTCTGAGTGTATTAGGGAATCTGATTGTGTAGCGCGTTTAGGTGGTGATGAATTTGTGATCTTCCTATCTGGTTTAGAGTTTAAATATGATGCTGAAGTTGTGGCTAAGAAGATTATTGATTCAGTACAGCAGCCGTTTGAGTATGACAGTGTGAATTTGAAGATGGGCGTGAGCATCGGTATCTCGATCTACCCAGATGATCACTTACCAGAGAAGCTTTTTGAACACGCTGATTCTGCTATGTATGAAGCGAAGCGAGCCGGAAAAAATACATTTCGCTATTTCAGCATTGATTTTGATTAGAGCTTTAAGGGTAGATGAACGGCTAAAGTTGTTTATGTAGCTTAGGGCGCTATTCGTCTATCCAAACTGTTCTTACCGGTTCGCCGAAGTCATCGTAGATGATTTTCTTGCGAGGTTTTCCGCGTTTAGATTTAGATGAGGGGGCTGTTTTGCTTTTTCGGCGGGCATCAATAGTAGCTAATAAACCGTGGACGGGAGTACGTTCTTGCGGCTTAGTGTGTTCAAAATTGGATTTATGATGGGTATAGCGCCCGTCAACTAATCCAGATTCCCCCATCTCAACTTGTTTAATTTCCCCACCTTTTTCCAGAAAGCGCGATACCTCAGCATTCAACTGATCGCGTAATTCCGCTTTGCTTGGGGCTTTCTTAAACATAGTCTTGACCATGGCCTAGGAATTGTACGATTTTAAACCTAAATAGGGGTGCTTGCGAGGATAGTTTTAGCTTATGCTTATTTATAATTACGAATTATGTTGTAAATAAGGCTACGCCTTGCTGGCTGGGTCATACCTAGTGAGCTATGTTAAGCCGGTAAGTATCTAGATATTTAAAGCTTTCTTATGCGACTATCTTTACCGTTACGCTTTTCTATTCCGGTTATTATTGTGCTTGTTACAGCACTGATAATCCCTAGTTGCCTTTTTTTTGTTGCTCCCATTATTGAGAAACAACATCAGACCCTGCTGCAGAATGAAGCTCAAAATGTAACGAAGCGCCTTAAAAGCACACTGACTTATCTTTTAGAGAGAGGGGATTCTACGGGCGTAAACCGTGAGTTTCGCCAAAACCTAAAGTCAGATCAGGTAAGCAAAATCCTAGTGGTGGATTCTGCCAACCAAATTCGTTTTTCATCTCATAGTGAAGATCTGGGCAAAACTGTCAGTCGGCGTGTAGATGTTCATCTAGATCTCAACACCATTATTCAAGTTCGAGATAGGCAGGTTTTACAGCATGCTTATTTTGAAAAAGAGAATGTTCTTTATTCACTGATTCCAATTGGTATTCCTGCGTTTGGCAAGCCAGAACAAGAGCTTGAGCAGGGGGTGATGATTCTTGCGCTAAGTGACAAAGAAGTGAATGAAGCAATTAGGAAACAGCTCGCTGTATTGGTTACTGCGTTGTCTGCCGCTATGTTATTCCTCGCTCTGATTTTGATGTTCGTAATCAATCGGTTAGTAACTTCTCGTGTGCAGTTGTTGGTTTCAGCGAGTAGATCATTCTCGCAAGGTCAGAAGACTGCCTTTGATGATCAAGCTGGAAATGATGAATTAGGAACACTCGGTTCTGCATTTAGTCAGATGGCAAAACAGATATCTTCTATACATGCTCAGTTAGAAGCGAACGTTGATCTCTTGGATGAATTGCTTGAGAACTCGCCATCAATGATCGTTATTCGGGATGTTGAAGGTATGTACTTAAGGGCGAATCCAGCTTATTTGCGATTTGCAGGCTTAGCTTCAGCGGATGAACTACAAGGTGATTATTCGGAAAAAGATTTACCGGTCGAAGTAATAAGTGCCTCACGAGAAGGGGATGTTCAAGTTATTCAGTCTAAGCAGCATTACAGTTGGGAGTTAACTTACGAGTGTAAGGGGCAGTTTAAGTCTCTTTACAGTGAGTGTTTTCCTCTGTTTGATGACGATGGACGTTTATATGCGGTGTGCACGATTACTACCGATATGAGTGATAGAGCGGAAAAAGATAAAGCCCTTCGTTTAGCTCAATATATTTTTGAAACCACCAATGACGGTATTATCGTCACGGATAAATACAACCGAATTGTAGAAGCAAACTCTGCATTTGAGAGAGTTACCGGGTACAGCAAGGACGAAGTGATAGGCCAAGCTCCGAATATCCTGAACTCCCATAAACAGCCAACCTCGTTTTATGAAGCTATGTGGCGAGAACTGGAAGAGAAGGGGTTATGGTCTGGTGAGATCTGGAACCGAAAGAAAGATGGTCAGATCTATCCTGAATGGCTCACAGTCAAAGCAATTAAAGATGAGCAAGATAGTGTTACTGGTTACTTTGGCGTATTTACGGATATTTCGGAGCAAAAGAAAACCGAGGCTTCTCTGCGCAACCTTGCTTACTATGATTCTTTGACCAATCTTGCGAATCGAACTTTCTGTAAAGAGCGATTAGCTCATGACATGGACCTGTCCAATAGGCATAAAGAATCTTTAGCCTTGGTGTTTATCGACTTGGACTTCTTTAAGCATGTGAATGATTCCCTAGGGCATGAATATGGTGATCAGTTGCTAGTTGAGGCTGCTAATCGCATTAAAGAAAAAGTTCGCAGTTCAGATACGGTGGTTCGTTGGGGCGGTGATGAATTTATCCTTATCCTACCTGGGATCTTTCAAGCAAATATGGCGTTAGTTATAGCGAATAATGTTTTGGAAGAGCTGAAACGCCCATTCAGGTTAAAAAATAGCGATGTATTTATTGGGGCGAGTATCGGTATTGCCATGTATCCCCATGATGCAGATAGTGCAGAAACGTTGATACAACATGCAGATGCAGCCATGTACAGTGCTAAAAACCGAGGGCGGGACCAAGTATGCTTCTTCGATTCGGAGCTTAACCGCAAAAATCTACAACAGATTCAGATGAAGTCTGATATTCGTGCTGCCATTGATGCAGAATCTTTCGAAATTTATTACCAAGCGAAAGTCTGCCTCACCTCGAGAAAAGTGATGGGCTTGGAGGCCTTGCTCCGTTGGACTGATTTTGATGGTAATAGCATTTCCCCAGCAGAGTTTATACCTGTGGCTGAACATAGCGGATTGATCCTGCCTTTGGGTAATTGGGTTTTTGCGACAGTGTTCAAGCAAGTTGACCAGTGGGTGAAGCAGGGGGTGTTGCAAGAGGGAGAGAGGGTTTCTATCAACCTGTCCCCCCGCCAGCTAGTAAGCCCTGATTTGATGGCAGAATTGAGTAAGCAGCTAGACCAATATCCCCTGATAGAAGCTTATTTGAGCATAGAAATAACCGAAACAGCGGTCATTGAGAATATAGACAGAGTTTTACCTGTGCTTGAAGCTATTCGAGGTAAAGGGATTGCGATCGAATTAGATGACTTTGGCAGCGGTTATTCCTCTCTAAACTATCTGCGCCGTTTGCCTGTAGATGTGTTGAAAGTCGATAAAGCATTTACCGCAGAATTAGCCTGTAACAAATCAGAAAAAGCGATCATGGCGACGATCATTTCAATGGCGCACACCTTGGGAATGAAAGTAGTTGCAGAGGGTGTTGAAACTGATGAGCAGCTAGCAATTTTGACTGAACTAAAGTGCGATACAGCTCAAGGTTTCTATTTCTCTAAACCGGTTCCAGTTACAGAAACAGAAGCGATCTTAGAAACCGGTTTGTGACGGTAAGTGTATAAGGTTTCACTGGTACAAGTCGTTCTCAACAGGTAGCATAGAGCCAATATTTTTAGACGATATAAGTAGCAAAAGTAGATGAGTTATCAGGTTCTAGCGCGTAAATGGCGTCCTGCTAAATTTCAGGAGATGGTAGGGCAAGAGCACGTGCTTAAAGCACTGGTTAATGCGTTGGATGATGATCGTTTACATCATGCCTACCTATTTACCGGTACCCGTGGTGTCGGTAAAACATCGATTGCTCGATTGTTTGCCAAATCTCTCAACTGCGAACAGGGCGTGTCTTCAACGCCTTGTGGTCAATGTTCTGCTTGTAAAGAGATCGCCGAAGGGCGTTTTGTCGATCTGATTGAGGTCGATGCGGCTTCGCGTACGAAAGTAGAAGATACGCGTGAGCTGATGGAAAACGTGCAATATGCTCCAACCCATGGGCGCTACAAAGTGTACCTGATAGACGAGGTGCACATGCTTTCTACTCACTCGTTTAACGCATTACTTAAAACGCTGGAGGAGCCGCCTCCGCATGTTAAATTCCTGTTAGCAACAACTGATCCTCAGAAGCTGCCGATCACAATTTTATCTCGTTGCTTGCAGTTCAATCTTAAAAACTTGATCCCCGAGCGAATCGTTAATCATCTACGTACGGTTCTGACAGCAGAGCAGATTCAGTTTGAAGAGCCAGCATTATGGTTGTTAGCGAGATCTGCAGACGGCTCTATGCGTGATGCAATGAGTTTGACTGATCAGGCGATCGCTTTTGGTGCCGGCCAGATTGGTGAAACAGATGTTCGCGCTATGCTGGGTACAATCGATCAGCGTTTGGTCTATCAGATGCTGTTCTGCTTGGCAGCATCAGACGCTAAAGCCCTAATGGCGGCAGTGACTGATTTGGCTCAGTTTTCACCTGACTATAATACGGTTCTAGGTGATCTGATCGGCGTATTACACCGTATCGCGATGGCGCAAACGATCCCTGATGCTGTGGATAACAGCATGGGAGATAAAGATCAGATTATTGAACTTGCCAGCAAATTAACTGCTGAAGATGTACAGCTCTATTACCAAGTTGCTTTGATGGGGCGTAAGGACCTTCCTTTCGTTCCTGATCCACGCGAAGGTTTGGAAATGGTATTGCTGAGAATGCTGGCATTTCGTCCTGCTAGTGCTCAGCCGCGCCAAGTTGAGGTCGTATCAAGTTCGCCTCAACAAGTGAGTCAGGCCACTAATACCCCTGTAACTGCGGAAGTGCCGGCACCTGCAGCTGAATCGATTCAACCCGCTCCTGTCGCACAGGCTCCGGTTACTCAAACTGCACCTGCGCCTCAATCTGCGCCAATGCAACCGGCTCCAGCGCAGACAGATAGTCAGCCTCCAGCAGTAGAATCGCCACCGCCGTATGAGCCGCCAGTATCAGATGTACCTCCATTAGGGCAGGCAAGTCCGGTAGCACCCGTGGCGGAGGTAAGCCCTGCAAAAAAGCCTGAAACGCTAAATAACCAAGGAGATGAACCACCTCCTTGGGATATGGATGATGTCGGTGGTTTTGATGATTCAGAGCCTTCTAATCGTGCAGCGGGAAATTCATATACTGAAATGGAAGCAATGGCTCCTGTTTCAGAACCAGTGCTCCAAGCTGAAGTAACAGAAGATATAGGTGAGATCTCTAAAACTCGTGTCGAGGTTGTAGAGTGTTCGCGTAACTTAGCGGAAGTCTCTCTTCCTGAATGGGTACATATTAGTCGTAGCCTTGGTCTAAGCGGGATGACCGAAAGTTTGGCGACTCATCTCTCTTTGGAGCAAGTATCGTCTGAATCGATGGTTTTACATTACACCAAAGAGCAGAAGACGATGCTGAACGAAGTACAGTGTCAGCGTATTTCGGATGCACTGAATGGTTACTTTAATAACCCTGTTCAGGTTGAGTTTTTACAAGCTGAACAGCAGCAGGAAACGCCTGCACAATTTATAAATCGTAAACGAGAAGAGCGTCATCTATTAGCTGTCGAATCTATTCGTAACGATAGTACGGTACAATTACTACAAGAGCATTTTGATGCACGGATTGAACTCTCGTCCGTGGTTCCCATCGATAATTAATTGAGGAAAAATATGATGAAAGGCGGTATGGGTAACCTGATGAAGCAGGCCCAAAAAATGCAAGAGAACCTGCAAAAAGCACAAGAGCAAATCGCACTTGCGGAACAAACAGGTGAATCTGGTGCGGGTCTTGTGAAAGTTGTAATGAATGGTCGTCACGACGTTAAAAGCATCAATATTGATGACAGCTTGATGGAAGAAGACAAAGAGATCTTAGAAGATTTGATCGCTGCAGCGGTAAACGATGCTGTGCGTAAAATCGAATCTTACACTCAAGAGAAAATGTCTGAAGTGACCGGCGGTATGGGAATGCCTCCTGGTTTCAATATGCCGTTCTAATCGATGTCATTCAGTCCATTAATTCAACAGTTAATAAACGCTTTACGCTGTTTACCAGGGGTTGGTCCTAAGTCGGCTCAGCGTATGGCTTTTCATCTGTTAGAGCGTGACTCTGAAGGGGCGTTATCTCTGTCTGCTGCGCTTGAAAAAGCGGTTGCAGAGATCGGTCATTGCAGTGAATGTCGTACTTTATCCGAGCAGGATATCTGTGATATTTGCCAATCAGAAACAAGAGATAAGCATCTGCTTTGCGTACTCGAGTCGCCGGTAGATGTGTTGGCAGTTGAGCAGACGGGTGGGTATAACGGTCGTTATTTTGTGCTATCTGGGCATCTGTCGCCTATCGATGGCATAGGCCCTGAAGATCTGGGTATTGATCTTCTTTTAGATAAGGTTAGATCGAACGACATCCGAGAATTAATCCTTGCGACTAATCCAACGGTAGAAGGCGAAGCAACGGCTCATTTTATTGCTGCTCAAGTGAAAGATCTGGATGTAAAGGTTTCTCGAATCGCTCACGGGGTTCCTGTGGGTGGAGAGTTAGAATTCGTGGATGGCGGTACGTTAGCCCACGCAATAGCGGGAAGGCGTTCTCTGCTTTGAGGTAAGAATCTCCAGATGACAGAATATAGTTGGAAAAAGCTAGAAGTATCAGCAAGAACACCTGTCTGGATTCGTTCAGAAGATGCGCTAGTTGAATGTTGTAATAAATGGCGTACGCTTCCAGTCATTGCACTAGATACAGAGTTTCAGCGAGTTGAAACGTTTTATCCTATCCCTGGGCTTATTCAAGTTGCTGATGATCAATCTTGCTATTTGATAGATCCTTTAGAGATCGAGGATTTTAGTGCGCTGGCTGATTTATTTGCTGATCGATCAGTTGTAAAGCTGATGCATGCTGCAAATGAAGATCTAGAACTATTTCTGAAAATGTTTGGTGTATTGCCAACACCGTTGTTTGATACGCAATTAGGTGGAGCTGTATTGAATTGGGGGTTCTCATTGGGCCTTCAGCGAATGCTTGAGCAAAAGCTGGATATTCAATTAGCGAAACATGAGACCACCTCTAATTGGTTGCAGCGCCCTCTGACAGCAAGCCAAGAATTATATGCAGCGCTAGATGTGGCTTATCTTCCAGCTATATACCAGATGCAAAAATCAGAGCTGGACGATTTGCAGCGTTACCACTGGGCAGAGCAAGAGAATGAGGCGCTGTTAGCTGAAGCGCTAGTGGACGATGTTGAAGGTTATGGTTATTACCGTCGCTTCACTCAAATGTGGAATCTACCAGAGCACAAAATGGCAGCATTGCGTGATCTAACTGCATGGCGCGAGCAGATTGCGAGAAAGCGAGATGTTCCACGTAACAGAATCTTGAGAAATCAGGCTTTGTTGCAAATAGTGGAAAAGTGGCCACGCAGTTTATCTGAGTTATCGCGGCTAGATGAAGTGAAAAAGCGTATACTTCGTACTGACGGTGAAGCAATTTTAGACTTTTTAAAGTCTGGACAGGAAAGTGCGGCTAAAAACAGCCCTGCACCTATTCCTAAACCACTGCACTTCTTTTGGAACAAACATATTAAGAAGCTGAAGGCGATTGCTCGTCGTGTAGCTGAAGAACAGAATGTCGCCCCTGAAATTTTATTGCGAAGAAAAGAGTTGGAACTACTTATTCGTTCTGGGGTTGATGAGGGTGAGTATCGCTTACCTGAAAAAATTACGGCTTGGAGGCAGGAGCTTCTTGCGTCTCAATTGTTAGCCGAATTGCAAAAGATTGAAAAATTAAGAACTGAAGGTACTTAACCGATGAAAATATGCTCTGTTTACCTGAGCCCGCGTAAAGATGAGATGTATCTTTATGTAGATAAGCGAGATCAACTGAGTAAAGTGCCGGAAGCGCTATTAGAAATGTTTGGTTCGCCAAAGCATGTGATGGATATTCCTTTAACGGCTAACCGTGAACTGGCTAGAGTTGATACTGAAAAAGTGTTGGCTGATCTGGATGAGAAGGGGTATTTCTTGCAGATGCCGCCGCCAAAAGATGACTACATGCTTGATCTTCATAAAGATCGCCCGGAAACTGGTGTTCGCTAAGTGGTAGCTCAAGAAGTATTTTGGCGCAGTAAAAGCCTACAAGAGATGAGCTCTTCGGAGTGGGAATCTCTTTGTGATGGTTGTGCGCTTTGTTGTCTCCACAAACTGGAAGATGAAGATACAAAAGAGGTTTTTTATACTTCTGTTGTTTGTCATCTTCTAGATTTTGATACCTGTCGTTGCACAAAATATGAGGAGCGTTGCTCTCTAGTGCCTGACTGTGTCAAGCTTACTCCCAAGGATGTTGATGACTTTCATTGGCTTCCGCCAACCTGTTCTTACCGCTTAATTCATGAAGGTAAAGATCTTCCTGACTGGCACCCGCTATTGTCTGGGCGCCAAGAGACGGTGATTGAGTCAGGTGCTTCGGTACTAACTTGGTACGAAGTTAAAGATAATGAAATCACCGAAGAAGAGTTCGAAGATTATATTCTCGAATAGTAGAAAAGCGCCTAAGGCGCTTTTTTTATGCGTAATGTCTAATTTGCTGTTAGGGTTTTCCTAACATAAAGTTATATCTCGTAGTTGGAGATAATGGCTTTGAGCAATTCTGATCAATTTAATCACCTCTCAGTTCTCGATAATTTCGATGCAATTTCTGCGTTCGATTTTGTGCCTGATGTTATTTGGATTTTTGATCTAGATCGACATGGCTTCTGGTGGGGAAATGAGCGCGCACTCGAATTTTGGGGGCTGCCAACTGTTCAGGATTTGATTGATAAAGACCTATCGGCTGATACAGAAGGTGCTCGTAAGCGGACCGAGCAAACATTTTATAAAGCAGCGGCTCAAGGGATGACAGTTGACCCTTGGACAGCTTATCCAAACGGTAAACCTAAAACGCTCTTGATGCGACATAAAGCAGTGCTGCTTGGTCCTGAAAAGCACCGTGGCATTATTGCGTTTATTAGTGAGCAGGTTGATCTGGGCGAGCAGCCTGAGCATCTCATCTTTTCTGAAGCGATCCGCTATACATCAGTTGCTGTTACTAGTTTTGATATGAGCGGTACGCCGATGTTTGAAAATCCAGCCGCAGCAGAATTATATGGCTTTGTTGATGCTCAGAATAATGATGCTTCTGTGTTTGTGTGCCGATTTCACGACGTTAAAGAAGGGCTTGAGCTTCTTGAGCAGGGGCGACAACATCAAGATGGGCAGTCAGAACACTTGATGGTAACGAGTAAAGGTGTGCGCCGACATGTTGTGGATCTCCGTACGAGCCGTCATCCCTTGACGGGCGATTACCTCCTTTTGGTGTCTGAATATGACGTTACAGAGCTACATAATGCGCTTGAGCAGGCAGAAAAAGCCAAGGTGAGGTTAGATAGGCTCGCTCATTATGATGCCTTAACGGGGCTGCCTAGTTTGCGGTTGTGTCGCGATCGTATGACTCAAGTGATTGCTCAAGCGCAGCGGGAGGGGAGTTCAGCTGCGATCATGTTTGTTGATCTCGATGGTTTTAAAGCTGTTAATGATAGTTTTGGTCATGATGCGGGTGATCAAGTGTTGATTGAATCAGGGAAGCGTTTGGTTCATCAAGTGCGAGCAGTGGATACGGTGGGTCGTATCGGTGGTGATGAATTTATTATCTTAATGTCAGGGATAAAGTCTGCTAAAGATGCTGAAGTAGTTGCATCCAAGATTATTGCTGTTATGAATGAGCCGTTTTCGATCGCTGATATGAATGGCAAGGAACAAGAGGCCTGTATTGGTGTAAGTGTAGGGATTTCGCTCTTAGAGGAAGGGGCGTTGAATAAAAATGCTGAGGTGCTTCTGAGAGAAGCTGATCATGCAATGTATAAAGTGAAGCGCAGTGGCAAGCGTGGATATAGATTTGCTAGCTAAGTTTATTTAACGAAAACAAAAAAGCCGCAATCAATGATTGCGGCTTTTTAGCTTCAACAAGAAGTGATTACTTCTGGTTGTCTAGCTGAGCTTTGATTAGGTCGCCAATTGTAGTTGGGCCAGATACTTCAACTTCAGCGTTGCGTACAGCAGAGATTGCTGCTTTCTCTTCAGCCTGCTCTTTCGCTTTGATAGACAGGTTGATAACGCGGTTGCGACGATCAAGAGTGATGATCTTAGCTTCTACTTCTTCACCAACGTTAAGAACAGTAGATGCATCTTCAACGCGATCTACAGAGATCTCAGATACTTTCAGAGTACCTTCGATACCTTCAGCTAGCTCGATAACAGCTGCTTTAGCGTCTACAGAAGTAACTTTACCAGTTACGATAGCGCCTTTGTCGTTAGCTGCAGCGAATTCAGCGAATGGATCGCTTTCAAGCTGTTTGATACCAAGAGAGATACGCTCTTTCTCTGCATCGATAGAAAGGATAACTGCTTCAACTTCTTCGCCTTTCTTGAACTGGCGTAGAGCTGCTTCAGCATCTGCTTCCCAAGTGATGTCAGACATGTGAACAAGACCGTCAAGCTCGTCCTGTAGGCCAACGAAGATACCGAAGTCAGTGATAGTTTTGATAGTACCAGTAACTTTGTCGTTCGCAGCAAACTGCTCAGCGAAAGTAACCCATGGGTTAGCTGTGCATTGTTTGATACCTAGAGAAATACGACGACGCTCTTCGTCTACGTCAAGGATCATTACTTCAAGCTCATCACCGATCTGAACAACTTTAGATGGGTGGATGTTCTTGTTAGTCCAAGACATTTCAGAAACGTGTACCAGACCTTCTACGCCGTCTTCGATAGATGCGAAGCAGCCGTAATCAGTAAGGTTAGTGATGCGTGCCTTGCACTTAGCACCAGCTGGGTAACGTTCTTTGATAAGAGACCATGGGTCTTGAGAAAGCTGCTTAAGACCTAGAGAGATACGACCAGATTCTTTGTCGAACTTGATGATCTTAACAGTGATCTCATCGCCTGGGTTTAGCATCTCTGATGGGTGAGAGATACGCTTCCAAGCCATGTCAGTGATGTGTAGAAGACCGTCAACACCGCCAAGATCGATGAATGCACCGTAGTTAGTAAGGTTCTTAACGAAACCTTTAACTTCTTGGCCTTCTTCTAGAGTAGCTAGTAGCTCATCACGCTGAGCACTGTTAGCTTCTTGAAGAACTGCACGGCGAGAAACAACGATGTTGTTACGCTTAGGATCAAGCTTGATTAGTTTGAATTCAAGCTCTTTGCCTTCTAGGTGATCAACATCACGTACAGGGCGAACGTCTACCAAAGAACCTGGTAGGAAGCCTTGAATGTTGTTGATGCTAACTGTGAAGCCGCCTTTAACTTTGCCGCTGATGTAACCTTTAACAGTTTCTTCAGCTTCAAATTTAGTCTGTAGAACTTCCCAAGCTTCAGCGCGTTTCGCTTTTTCACGAGACAGACGAGTTTCACCGAAACCATCTTCAACCGCTTCTAGTGCAACTTTAACGTCGTCACCGATTTTGATCTCAAGTTCGTTAGCATCGTTAAGGAACTGAGAACGCGGGATGATTGCTTCAGATTTTAGACCAGCATGTACAGTAACCCAGTCGCTGTCGATATCAACAACTTCACCAATTACCAATTTACCTGGAGTCATGTCTAGTGATTGAAGGGATTCTTCAAACAGATCAGCAAAGCTTTCGCTCATTGAATATGTCCTATATAAGGGCTGTTTTATCTCGCTAAGAATGAGAGATTGGATAACAGCACTTCAGCCTGTAAAACCGGATTCACAGGGTCAGTTTAATTATTATGAAGAGGGCGTTTTGACCGGTGTAGCGCCCAATTCAAAAGAAAATGAGCGCACATTATACAGTAAATTAACAGAGAATGTATAAGGTTTTAGCGGATTGTTAAAAAGGTTTATCGTAATCGTCTAGGCGGGCGTAAAGTGCTGTTTGACAAGGTTTTACAACTGTATCCAAATCGGTTTTTAACTCACTAGTTAGGTTGCTACTATCCTGTTTGCGAAAAAACTGAGTGATAAGGCGCTCTTCGCGAGGGGAGTTGGCTGCGATTTCAATGCCATCTCCAACGCAGAACGAGAATTCGGGCATGTAGGTTTTAACGAGATCTTCGCGCTCGCTATCGGATAGGATTAAGCGTTTTCCACCAATAAATTTCTTATATTCGTTACCTGCAGCTGCCGACATTGCTTCTATTTGTAGGTTAGAGAAGCGTCGGGCATCTGGCATATCGATAAGCAATGTTTTGAGTTGTTTTTCTACAGCGGCAACTTCTTCAACAATGGTTAGAGGGGCAAAATGCTCGTTGAGCTTTTTGTATTCTTCAAGGGCAGCTATTTCGGCTTTAAGCCCTTCAATTTGTTTTTTGTAAACTTCCTGCTCGTCGAGTAGTTTTTCATTATCAGCCATTAGGCCTTTAATGACTTTCTGAGTAGGGGTTAGTTTATCTTGGGCGAAGGTTGCTGGAAGCTGCTTGGTGCCGAGTTCGCCAGTTGTCTCAGTGTGAACATTACTAGGTAAGACAGTGAAGCCAAACTTTTCTAGGTCTTTTAAGTTTTCCTGATGTTGGCCTTGCATTTCGTTATAAGCAAAATAACCACCGCCACCGAGAACGGCCAACACAATTGGAACGATGATCAGTACTACAAGAAGCTTTCGGGTATTCATTGTTTACTGCTTTCCTATCCTAGCGGCTGGCGTTCTTTATCCATAGAAGCGTAGCGATTGCTCGCTACACTACATCCCTATTTTTGTTCACCCTTTTGGGTTTCGTTAGCTGAATATTGCAGCTGTAGGAAGGCTGTATCAAGTAGAATTCTTCCGCTTTCTACTAACATTGCTTCAGCTTCTGGGTTGATAGGTCTGCCTTGAGCATCTTTCTCTAGTTCTTCATCAAGCTCTGATAGCGATTTGATTGGAGGTAGTTGCTTTTTGCTACGGCGACGGTTTTCTGCATTAACTTGCCATTCTTCCGCTTTCTCTCTTTCAGTCTTAAGCGCTGATTCCTGTAAAGGAATTAGACTGCTTTCCTTGCGAACCTCATTAAGGTGCTCAACCTGTTCACGCATGAAAATGAAGTCTGGATCAGTCATGCTTCGCGATTGATATCGTGAATTAACCTGAGTTAGAAACTGTTTCAGATTTGGGTAAAGACCATGAGGTGCGGATCGAACTTTATCCCAAGCTAGAGCTTGATCCAGTGCGCTTTCTCCAATGATCTCCGGATCATATAGGGTCGGGAATGTGATATCTGGCATTACCCCTTTGTTCTGTGTGCTGTCGCCAGAGATTCGATAAAACATAGCGTGTGTTAGTTTAAGTTGGCCGTGGTTAAGGGGGAGTAATGTTTGAACTGTACCTTTACCAAAGGTTTGACCGCCAATAACGATGCCGCGGTTGTAATCTTGGATTGCTCCGGCAAAAATTTCAGATGCTGAGGCAGATAGGCGGTTAACTAGAACAGCCATTGGTCCACCGTAAGAGACTTTTGGGTTAAGATCGCGAAGAACCTCAACTCGACCTGTAGAGTCTTTCACCTGAACTGTTGGACCGCGCTGAATGAATAGGCCTACAGTGTCGTTGGCTTCCCGTAGAGAGCCGCCACCATTGTTACGGAGGTCTACGATTAGACCGTCTACATCTTCGTCTTTCAGTTCTTGAATAAGCTTTTCTACATCGCGAGAGGTGCTTTTATAATCGTCATCGCCACGCTGCAGTGCTGCAAAATCAATATAGAAGGCTGGTATCTCAATTACGCCAAGTTTGAATGGTTGGCCAAGATGTTCAAGTTCGAGTATGCGCTTTTGAGCGGATTGTTCTTCTAATTTTACTTTATTTCGAACAATTTTTACGATTTTGGAAGGGATGTCTTCGCGCTCAGAAGTCCTTACTTCGAGCCTAACG
Source organism: Neptuniibacter sp. PT8_73 (assembly GCF_047778045.1). Lineage (GTDB taxonomy): Bacteria > Pseudomonadota > Gammaproteobacteria > Pseudomonadales > Balneatricaceae > Neptuniibacter. The sequence continues at coordinate 2,676,841 of NZ_CP180545.1, read as the reverse complement.
GTAGTTCCTTTAGGGCCTCGAATAAGTTGAACAACATCGTCCAGTCTCCAGCCTACGACATCTTCGATATCGCCATCTTCACCTTGGCCGACACCAATAATACGGTCGGTCGCCTTCAGTTGACCGGTCTTTTCAGCAGGGCCTGCAGGTACAAGGCGAACAATCTGAGTGAATTCGTTTTCACTTTTTAATACAGCGCCGATCCCTTCTAGAGATAAGCTCATATTAATTTTGAAATTCTCAGATTTTCTTGGTGAAAAATACTGGGTGTGTGGATCGTATTGCTTGGTAAAAGCGTTTGCAAACGATTGGAATACGTCTTCGCTATTAACTTGTAAACTTCTTTTTAGTTGGTTTTTATAGCGTTTTATTAGAATTTCTCGTGCTTCTTCTTCAGTTTTTTCAGCTAATAGAAGGTTGAGCAGAGCGCTCTTAAGTCGACGGTCCCAAAGTGCATTCATCTCTTGGGTGGATTCAATCCAAGCAGCGTTTTCTCGATCAGTGTTTAGGCTCTCATCAATCGAGAAATCAAATACCTTACCTTGTTCTAATTCATCAATAATGAACTCTAGGCGACCTTCAATACGCTCTTGATAGCGGTTGAAAATGAAATAAGCTGCAGAGAGTTCTCCGGAGCGTATTTGATCGTCCAGTACCAAGCGATATTTTTCGAACTCATCAATATCGCTTTTATAAAAATAGCTACGTGCTGGGTCGAGATCTTTAATATATTGATTAAAGATCTGTCCAGATAATGAATCATCCAAATTGACTCTGTTATAGTGGCCTAGTTTGAGCGATTCAGTAATTTCTAATAACGTTTGCTTATGCACGGGCTCTGATTTGAGCGGTGTTGAAAGTGCATTGGCAGTACTTGGAATTAGGAAGGATAACGCAGTAAACAACAGTGGCTTTAATAGCGATCTATGCATAATGTAAGTCTTAATTTAGCGCTCTGGATTTAACTATGACCCTAAAAAAGGGTTGTGAGTTCCCTGTCACAGTTTGTTGAGTGTAGACATGCGCGGCACTGTTGTAAAATCAATTGCTTATAAAGAGTGTATGGATTTATTTGGTATTCGTTTATGAACATGAAATTCTTAGGTGTTACAGCTCTGGCGATGGCGCTAGGATTGGTTAGTGGTTGTGGTGAAGATCCTGAAGAGAAAAAGTTTCGTCAGGCGTTGGTTGAGAAGGCGCTTAACGATGATGTTAGAAAAGAAGGTGTAGCTTTTCTGGAATCCAATGCAAAAGATCAAGATGTAAAAGTAACAGCGAGTGGCTTGCAATATAAAGTTGTTAAGGCAGGAGAGGGTGGGAGCCCTAATGTTACTGATATCGTAACTGTGCATTACGAAGGTACTCGCGTTGATGGGCATGTATTTGATAGTTCTTATAAGCGAGGTGAGCCTAGTTCCTTCCCGTTAAATCGCGTTATTCGCGGATGGACTGAAGGTTTGGCTATGATGAATAGAGGGGCGGTTTGGATGTTTTATATCAAGCCGGAATTAGCTTACGGTGCTACTAGTCCTAGTGTTGATATTCCTGCGAATTCCACTTTGATATTTAAAGTTGAATTGATCGATTTTGCAGCTTCTGAGAAATAGGATTTTTAATGACAGACTTAATTGCAGATTTACAGTTGTTCTTAGAAGCGTCCCCAACGCCGTATCATGCGGTTAAGGAGATGTCGCAGCGTTTGGTTGAAAATGGTTTTATGGAGCTGCGCGAAGAGGATAGTTGGCAGTTGCAAGCGGGTGGAAAGTATTTCGTCACTCGCAATGGCTCTTCCATTATTGCTTGGTCTTTGCCGCGTCATACTGATTTGGCAGAGTCAGGGATGCGTATGGTGGGCGCGCATACTGACTCGCCTTGCCTAAAAGTGAAGCCAGTTCCTGAGCTGAATCGTCATGGTTATCAGCAGTTAGGTGTTGAGGTTTATGGTGGTGTGTTGTTAAACCCTTGGTTTGATCGTGATCTGTCTATGGCAGGGCGAGTGAGTTATAAGTCTTTAAAAGGTGAGCGTTGTAAGGCGTTAGTGAACTTTAAGGATCCAATAGCGCTAATTCCAAGTTTGGCTATTCATCTGGATCGAGAGGCAAATAAAAGTAGAACAATCAATGCTCAAACCTATTTGCCAGTTATTCTTGGGCAAGGAGATAAAGAATTTAGCTTTAAACAGATGCTAGCGGATAGATTATCTACTGAAGGTGTTGAGGATGTAGCTGAGGTTCTTGATTATGAAATCTCACTTTACGATACGCAAAAGCCAGCACTGACAGGGTTAAAGAAAGAGTATTTGTCATCTGCGAGACTGGATAATCTTTTAAGTTGCTACATGGGCTTGGCTGCATTGCTGGACTCTGATTTTGAGCAAGGGGCGCTTTTGGTATGTAATGATCATGAAGAAGTAGGCAGTATGAGTTCTTCTGGTGCGCAAGGACCAATGTTGAGCCAGGTGTTGGAGCGATTGATGCCTGATGTTGAGGATAGGGTGCGGATGATAAGTCGCTCTATGATGATCTCGGCAGATAATGCCCATGGTATTCACCCTAATTTTGCGGATAAGCACGATGCAAACCATGGCCCATTAATTAATGAGGGGCCTGTAATTAAGCTAAACGCGAATCAGCGCTATGCTTCAAACAGTGAAACGAGTGCAATATTTAGGGATCTTGCTCAGCAGGTGAATGTTCCGGTTCAGGCATTTGTTGTAAGAAGTGATATGGCTTGCGGTAGTACTATAGGGCCAATTACGGCTGCGGAACTGGGTGTGAAAACACTGGATATTGGTGTGCCGCAATTTGCGATGCACTCGATTCGTGAAATGGCTGGCACTAAAGATGTTGTTAATTTGACGAAAGTGTTGGCTAAATTCTTCGGAGAGTCGGTCGTTTAATCATATATTGATCATATTGGAGCCGGTTGCAGTGTCTCTGTGATCGGTTCACTTTCCTCTCTCGTAAGATCTGTTTCTCTGAAGTATAAGGTGAAGCAGATGTTCTCGTTTTTAAAGCCCAATCCTGAAAAAAGACTTAAAAAAGAATATAACGCTAAGCTTGAGCTAGCCATGAAGGCGCAGCGTAGTGGTGATATTGAAAAGTATTCTTTTCTGACCTGTGAGGCGGAGGAGCTATATGAAAAATTGAAACAGTTTCAGGAAGAAAAATCTTAGCTTGTGGTGGATGCTTTGGAGGTTCGTATATTGCCGAAATTTGCCTAGGTGGGGGGATAGTTGTGAAGAGATTCTTGCGCAATCAACGCAAGATAATACGACAGTTGTGGATCAGGAAAATATATCGCTAATGATTTGGTTTATCGTGATGAGCTAAATTGAGAATATTAAGATGGTCGGAGTGGGGGGGTTATTCGCTACGCTCACCCTGTGGGCCGTCACTTCGTTCCGTTATCTCGCTGTGCTCGGTTCGAACCCTTCGGGTGTTCTCATCCCTAAAAATAGCGCTAATGATTTGGTTTGTTGTGATGAGCTAAATTGAGAATATTAAGATGGTCGGAGTGGAGGGATTCGAACCCCCGACCCTCTGGTCCCAAACCAGATGCGCTACCAAGCTGCGCTACACTCCGACGATAATACTTGATCAGATATTTTGGATATTTGCCAATGAAAGTGGTCGGAGTGGAGGGATTCGAACCCCCGACCCTCTGGTCCCAAACCAGATGCGCTACCAAGCTGCGCTACACTCCGACGATGATACCTGAGCAGGTATTTAGAAAATTTGCCAATGAAAGTGGTCGGAGTGGAGGGATTCGAACCCCCGACCCTCTGGTCCCAAACCAGATGCGCTACCAAGCTGCGCTACACTCCGACTTAATGGCTCCCCGAGCTGGACTCGAACCAGCGACCAATAGATTAACAGTCTACTGCTCTACCAACTGAGCTATCGGGGATCATCAGCTGTACTATCAAGGTTGGCTCCCTGAGCTGGACTCGAACCAGCGACCAATAGATTAACAGTCTACTGCTCTACCAACTGAGCTATCAGGGATTAGCCTTGAAAGTGCGGCGTATCTTAATGACCAAGGGGTGGGGCGTCAAGGGGTTTTTTATAAAAAATTCAATGATTTTTAGGGTTGATTATAGCGTAAACAATTTTAGCTGAGATTAGTTCAAATTTTATTCAGATCAGATAAATGTGGCCTGCGTAAGGTGGTTTTTTGATTTCGAATAATTTGATCTAACTTATTAAAAACTAGAAAAAAATAGGTACCTGTACCTCGGTACAATAGTTTTTAATGTTTTGTGCATCTATAAAGGGTGTAATCACCCAAAGATCTGTTTTCTAAGGATTAGTAAGTATGAACGTTATTGGTACAGTTTCGCATCTGATTGGTCGTGCAGTAGCTATTAAAGCAGACGGTACAGAAAGACTATTAGCATTAGGCGATGAGATATACGCAGACGAGATGGTTCGCGTTGCGCCAGATGCATCTATCGAAATTGCAATGGAAGGCGGCGACCCTGTTCGATTAGAAGGCGGTCAGAACTGGTTGGCTAGTAGCGAGACATATATAGAAGCAGATAACTTCGACCTGACAGAGGCAACGGCAGATGTAGAGTCTATCCAGGCTGCGATCTTAGCGGGTGCCGACCCTACGGATGTTGCCGAAGAAACTGCTGCTGGTGGAAATGCTCCGGCTGCAGGTGGTCAAGGTAACGAAGGTTCTAGTACAGTAAATATCGAACGTACAGCTGAAGAAGTCGATCCAACAGCTGGTTATGAAACTATCGGTTTTGCGCGGGGTGATGATACGCGTGAAGTTTTTGTTGGTACTAATAACGAGCAAATTAATCCTGAAAATAATGAACAGATTGCCCCTGAAACAGTAGAAATCAATCTTGCTGGTCCTGCAACAGTGGTTGAGGGTGAAAACGCTACCTACACGATTACTATTAGCCGCGCACCAACAACAGATATGACTATCAGTGTAACAACTGGTCATATCACAACAGATGATGGTGATTTGGTACCTGTGGTACTGGATGTGGTTATTCCTGCAGGTCAAACATCTGTGAATTTTGATGTTGAGACAATTGATGATGCATACGCAGATAGTGGTGAACGCTATTCAGTTAATATCACTTCATTGTCTGGTGGTGGATTCAACGCTGTTGACGTAGTTAGCGACTCTGTTGTTACTACTATTTTAGATCAGACTGGCTCCGATGATATTCCTGGGCCTGAAGATATTGGCGCGACAGTTAGCATCAGCGGTGACACAGCGGTATGGGAAGGTAACCAAGCGACCTTCACCGTGACAACGGATACTATCTCTAACGAAGACATCATCGTTAACGTACGTACGGTTGAACCAGCGATCGACCCTGCAACAGGCGACGTTGACTACGTAACCGTCACGACTGCGGTGACTATCCCAGCCGGCCAGCCGTCTGTGGACTTTATCGTAGAGACCAATGACGATGCGCTAGCAGACAGCGGTGAGAAGTTCATTGCAGAGATCGTAGATGCGTCCGGCGCTGAGTTCGAAGCGGTCGCTGTTGATGCAACTGCCGACAGTGTTGAAACCACAATCGTAGATGCTTCTGATCCAACACCACCGGGTATCCCAGGTACACCAGATAGCCCAGATGCAGGTGCGACAGTTAGCATCAGCGGTGATACAGCGGTATGGGAAGGTAACCAAGCGACCTTCACCGTGACAACGGATACCATCTCTAACGAAGACATCATCGTTAACGTACGTACAGTTGAACCTGCGGTTGATCCTGCAACAGGCGACGTTGACTACGTAACGGTAACAACAGCAGTAACGATCCCAGCTGGCCAGCCGTCTGTGGACTTTATCGTAGAGACCAATGACGATGCGCTAGCAGACAGCGGTGAGAAGTTCATTGCAGAGATCGTAGATGCGTCCGGCGCTGAGTTCGAAGCGGTCGCTGTTGATGCAACTGCCGACAGTGTTGAAACCACAATCGTAGATGCTTCTGATCCAACACCACCACCGGGTATCCCAGGTACACCAGATAGCCCAGATGCAGGTGCGACAGTTAGCATCAGCGGTGACACAGCGGTATGGGAAGGTAACCAAGCGACCTTCACCGTGACAACGGATACCATCTCTAACGAAGACATCATCGTTAACGTACGTACAGTTGAACCTGCGGTTGATCCTGCAACAGGCGACGTTGACTACGTAACGGTAACAACAGTAGTAACGATCCCAGCAGGCCAACCGTCTGTGGACTTTATCGTAGAGACCAATGACGATGCGCTAGCGGACAGCGGTGAGAAGTTCATTGCAGAGATCGTAGATGCGTCCGGCGCTGAGTTCGAAGCGGTCGCTGTTGATGCAACTGCCGACAGTGTTGAAACCACAATCGTAGATGCTTCTGATCCAACACCACCACCGGGTATCCCAGGTACACCAGATAGCCCAGATGCAGGTGCGACAGTTAGCATCAGCGGTGACACAGCGGTATGGGAAGGTAACCAAGCGACCTTCACCGTGACAACGGATACCATCTCTAACGAAGACATCATCGTTAACGTACGTACAGTTGAACCTGCGGTTGATCCTGCAACAGGCGACGTTGACTACGTAACGGTAACAACAGCAGTAACGATCCCAGCAGGCCAACCGTCTGTGGACTTTATCGTAGAGACCAATGACGATGCGCTAGCAGACAGCGGTGAGAAGTTCATTGCAGAGATCGTAGATGCGTCCGGCGCTGAGTTCGAAGCGGTCGCTGTTGATGCAACTGCCGACAGTGTTGAAACCACAATCGTAGATGCTTCTGATCCAACACCACCACCGGGTATCCCAGGTACACCAGATAGCCCAGATGCAGGTGCGACAGTTAGCATCAGCGGTGACACAGCGGTATGGGAAGGTAACCAAGCGACCTTCACCGTGACAACGGATACCATCTCTAACGAAGACATCATCGTTAACGTACGTACAGTTGAACCTGCGGTTGATCCTGCAACAGGCGACGTTGACTACGTAACGGTAACAACAGCAGTAACGATCCCAGCAGGCCAACCGTCTGTGGACTTTATCGTAGAGACCAATGACGATGCGCTAGCGGACAGCGGTGAGAAGTTCATTGCAGAGATCGTAGATGCGTCCGGCGCTGAGTTCGAAGCGGTCGCTGTTGATGCAACTGCCGACAGTGTTGAAACCACAATCGTAGATGCTTCTGATCCAACACCACCACCGGGTATCCCAGGTACACCAGATAGCCCAGATGCAGGTGCGACAGTTAGCATCAGCGGTGACACAGCGGTATGGGAAGGTAACCAAGCGACCTTCACCGTGACAACGGATACCATCTCTAACGAAGACATCATCGTTAACGTACGTACAGTTGAACCTGCGGTTGATCCTGCAACAGGCGACGTTGACTACGTAACGGTAACAACAGCAGTAACGATCCCAGCAGGCCAACCGTCTGTGGACTTTATCGTAGAGACCAATGACGATGCGCTAGCGGACAGCGGTGAGAAGTTCATTGCAGAGATCGTAGATGCGTCCGGCGCTGAGTTCGAAGCGGTCGCTGTTGATGCAACTGCCGACAGTGTTGAAACCACAATCGTAGATGCTTCTGATCCAACACCACCACCGGGTATCCCAGGTACACCAGATAGCCCAGATGCAGGTGCGACAGTTAGCATCAGCGGTGATACAGCGGTATGGGAAGGTAACCAAGCGACCTTCACCGTGACAACGGATACCATCTCTAACGAAGACATCATCGTTAACGTACGTACAGTTGAACCTGCGGTTGATCCTGCAACAGGCGACGTTGACTACGTAACGGTAACAACAGCAGTAACGATCCCAGCCGGCCAACCGTCTGTGGACTTTATCGTAGAGACCAATGACGATGCGCTAGCAGACAGCGGTGAGAAGTTCATTGCAGAGATCGTAGATGCGTCCGGCGCTGAGTTCGAAGCGGTCGCTGTTGATGCAACTGCCGACAGTGTTGAAACCACAATCGTAGATGCTTCTGATCCAACACCACCACCGGGTATCCCAGGTACACCAGATAGCCCAGATGCAGGTGCGACAGTTAGCATCAGCGGTGACACAGCGGTATGGGAAGGTAACCAAGCGACCTTCACCGTGACAACGGATACCATCTCTAACGAAGACATCATCGTTAACGTACGTACAGTTGAACCTGCGGTTGATCCTGCAACAGGCGACGTTGACTACGTAACGGTAACAACAGCAGTAACGATCCCAGCTGGCCAGCCGTCTGTGGACTTTATCGTAGAGACCAATGACGATGCGCTAGCAGACAGCGGTGAGAAGTTCATTGCAGAGATCGTAGATGCGTCCGGCGCTGAGTTCGAAGCGGTCGCTGTTGATGCAACTGCCGACAGTGTTGAAACCACAATCGTAGATGCTTCTGATCCAACACCACCACCGGGTATCCCAGGTACACCAGATAGCCCAGATGCAGGTGCGACAGTTAGCATCAGCGGTGACACAGCGGTATGGGAAGGTAACCAAGCGACCTTCACCGTGACAACGGATACCATCTCTAACGAAGACATCATCGTTAACGTACGTACAGTTGAACCTGCGGTTGATCCTGCAACAGGCAACGTTGACTACGTAACGGTAACAACAGCAGTAACGATCCCAGCTGGCCAGCCGTCTGTGGACTTTATCGTAGAGACCAATGACGATGCGCTAGCGGACAGCGGTGAGAAGTTCATTGCAGAGATCGTAGATGCGTCCGGCGCTGAGTTCGAAGCGGTCGCTGTTGATGCAACTGCCGACAGTGTTGAAACCACAATCGTAGATGCTTCTGATCCAACACCACCACCGGGTATCCCAGGTACACCAGATAGCCCAGATGCAGGTGCGACAGTTAGCATCAGCGGTGACACAGCGGTATGGGAAGGTAACCAAGCGACCTTCACCGTGACAACGGATACCATCTCTAACGAAGACATCATCGTTAACGTACGTACAGTTGAACCTGCGGTTGATCCTGCAACAGGCAACGTTGACTACGTAACGGTAACAACAGCAGTAACGATCCCAGCTGGCCAGCCGTCTGTGGACTTTATCGTAGAGACCAATGACGATGCGCTAGCAGACAGCGGTGAGAAGTTCATTGCAGAGATCGTAGATGCGTCCGGCGCTGAGTTCGAAGCGGTCGCTGTTGATGCAACTGCCGACAGTGTTGAAACTACAATCGTAGATGCTTCTGATCCAACACCACCACCGGGTATCCCAGGTACACCAGATAGCCCAGATGCAGGTGCGACAGTTAGCATCAGCGGTGATACAGCGGTATGGGAAGGTAACCAAGCGACCTTCACCGTGACAACGGATACCATCTCTAACGAAGACATCATCGTTAACGTACGTACAGTTGAACCTGCGGTTGATCCTGCAACAGGCAACGTTGACTACGTAACGGTAACAACAGCAGTAACGATCCCAGCTGGCCAACCGTCTGTGGACTTTATCGTAGAGACCAATGACGATGCGCTAGCAGACAGCGGTGAGAAGTTCATTGCAGAGATCGTAGATGCGTCCGGCGCTGAGTTCGAAGCGGTCGCTGTTGATGCAACTGCCGACAGTGTTGAAACTACAATCGTAGATGCTTCTGATCCAACACCACCACCGGGTATCCCAGGTACACCAGATAGCCCAGATGCAGGTGCGACAGTTAGCATCAGCGGTGACACAGCGGTATGGGAAGGTAACCAAGCGACCTTCACCGTGACAACGGATACCATCTCTAACGAAGACATCATCGTTAACGTACGTACAGTTGAACCAGCGATCGACCCTGCAACAGGCGACGTTGACTACGTAACCGTCACGACTGCGGTGACTATCCCAGCCGGCCAGCCGTCTGTGGACTTTATCGTAGAGACCAATGACGATGCGCTAGCAGACAGCGGTGAGAAGTTCATTGCAGAGATCGTAGATGCGTCCGGCGCTGAGTTCGAAGCGGTCGCTGTTGATGCAACTGCCGACAGTGTTGAAACCACAATCGTAGATGCTTCTGATCCAACACCACCACCGGGTATCCCAGGTACACCAGATAGCCCAGATGCAGGTACAGAACTGAGTATCTCAGGTGCGACATCTACGCTTGAAGGCAATGGTGTTGAGTACACTGTATCTTTGACTGAGCCTACGCTAGAAGAAATGACGGTGGAAATAACCATCGCCCATGCACCAGTAGATGGCACTCAAAATACTGATATCACACCGGAAGTTATTACAGTTACGATCCCTCAGGGCGGAACAGAGGTTAAGTTCACAGTTGATAACCTGAACGATCTAATTGCAGAAAACCCTGAAGACTATGTTGTGAGTATTACTGACAACAGTAACGGCGGTTATGAGGCTGTTACACTGGGTCAGACCGAAGTTAAAACAACGATTAACGATGATGATAGCGTTAGCGTTCAATCGGTAACTTCTGATACACAAACAGAAGGCACACTTAACAACGATCTTGTACATACAGTTGTTATGAGTGGCGCATCTGTAAATGATGAGACTTATAGCTTCAGTCTCACGGATACCACTACACAAACTGTTGACCATGGTGCGCCAGTATTCAGCAATAGCGTAACGTACAATGCAAGTACTGGCCTAATTACAGTACCTGCGGGTGTAACGACCTTTACTATTACGACAACCGTCACTGATGATGCGTTAGCTGATAGTGGTGAGTTCTACACAATTAATGTTGGCGGAGTTGACGCAACAGGTACGATCCTTGATGAAACCGATCCGTACGAGCCTACTGACCCAGATCAGCCAAATGAACGGGATGTTGGCGCTACAGTTAGCATCAGCGGTGATACAGCGGTATGGGAAGGTAACCAAGCGACCTTCACCGTGACAACGGATACCATCTCTAACGAAGACATCATCGTTAACGTACGTACAGTTGAACCTGCGGTTGATCCTGCAACAGGCGACGTTGACTACGTAACGGTAACAACAGCAGTAACGATCCCAGCCGGCCAACCGTCTGTGGACTTTATCGTAGAGACCAATGACGATGCGCTAGCAGACAGCGGTGAGAAGTTCATTGCAGAGATCGTAGATGCGTCCGGCGCTGAGTTCGAAGCGGTCGCTGTTGATGCAACTGCCGACAGTGTTGAAACCACAATCGTAGATGCTTCTGATCCAACACCACCACCGGGTATCCCAGGTACACCAGATAGCCCAGATGCAGGTGCGACAGTTAGCATCAGCGGTGACACAGCGGTATGGGAAGGTAACCAAGCGACCTTCACCGTGACAACGGATACCATCTCTAACGAAGACATCATCGTTAACGTACGTACGGTTGAACCAGCGATCGACCCTGCAACAGGCGACGTTGACTACGTAACCGTCACGACTGCGGTGACTATCCCAGCCGGCCAACCGTCTGTGGACTTTATCGTAGAGACCAATGACGATGCGCTAGCAGACAGCGGTGAGAAGTTCATTGCAGAGATCGTAGATGCGTCCGGCGCTGAGTTCGAAGCGGTCGCTGTTGATGCAACTGCCGACAGTGTTGAAACTACAATCGTAGATGCTTCTGATCCAACACCACCACCGGGTATCCCAGGTACACCAGATAGCCCAGATGCAGGTGCGACAGTTAGCATCAGCGGTGACACAGCGGTATGGGAAGGTAACCAAGCGACCTTCACCGTGACAACGGATACCATCTCTAACGAAGACATCATCGTTAACGTACGTACAGTTGAACCTGCGGTTGATCCTGCAACAGGCGACGTTGACTACGTAACGGTAACAACAGCAGTAACGATCCCAGCAGGCCAACCGTCTGTGGACTTTATCGTAGAGACCAATGACGATGCGCTAGCGGACAGCGGTGAGAAGTTCATTGTAGAGATCGTAGATGCGTCCGGCGCTGAGTTCGAAGCGGTCGCTGTTGATGCAACTGCCGACAGTGTTGAAACCACAATCGTAGATGCTTCTGATCCAACACCACCACCGGGTATCCCAGGTACACCAGATAGCCCAGATGCAGGTGCGACAGTTAGCATCAGCGGTGATACAGCGGTATGGGAAGGTAACCAAGCGACCTTCACCGTGACAACGGATACCATCTCTAACGAAGACATCATCGTTAACGTACGTACAGTTGAACCTGCGGTTGATCCTGCAACAGGCAACGTTGACTACGTAACGGTAACAACAGCAGTAACGATCCCAGCCGGCCAACCGTCTGTGGACTTTATCGTAGAGACCAATGACGATGCGCTAGCAGACAGCGGTGAGAAGTTCATTGCAGAGATCGTAGATGCGTCCGGCGCTGAGTTCGAAGCGGTCGCTGTTGATGCAACTGCCGACAGCGTTGAAACCACAATCGTAGATGCTTCTGATCCAACACCACCACCGGGTATCCCAGGTACACCAGATAGCCCAGATGCAGGTGCGACAGTTAGCATCAGCGGTGACACAGCGGTATGGGAAGGTAACCAAGCGACCTTCACCGTGACAACGGATACCATCTCTAACGAAGACATCATCGTTAACGTACGTACAGTTGAACCTGCGGTTGATCCTGCAACAGGCAACGTTGACTACGTAACGGTAACAACAGCAGTAACGATCCCAGCTGGCCAGCCGTCTGTGGACTTTATCGTAGAGACCAATGACGATGCGCTAGCGGACAGCGGTGAGAAGTTCATTGCAGAGATCGTAGATGCGTCCGGCGCTGAGTTCGAAGCGGTCGCTGTTGATGCAACTGCCGACAGTGTTGAAACTACAATCGTAGATGCTTCTGATCCAACACCACCACCGGGTATCCCAGGTACACCAGATAGCCCAGATGCAGGTGCGACAGTTAGCATCAGCGGTGATACAGCGGTATGGGAAGGTAACCAAGCGACCTTCACCGTGACAACGGATACCATCTCTAACGAAGACATCATCGTTAACGTACGTACAGTTGAACCTGCGGTTGATCCTGCAACAGGCAACGTTGACTACGTAACGGTAACAACAGCAGTAACGATCCCAGCTGGCCAGCCGTCTGTGGACTTTATCGTAGAGACCAATGACGATGCGCTAGCAGACAGCGGTGAGAAGTTCATTGCAGAGATCGTAGATGCGTCCGGCGCTGAGTTCGAAGCGGTCGCTGTTGATGCAACTGCCGACAGTGTTGAAACCACAATCGTAGATGCTTCTGATCCAACACCACCATCGGGTATCCCAGGTACACCAGATAGCCCAGATGCAGGTACAGAACTGAGTATCTCAGGTGCGACATCTACGCTTGAAGGCAATGGTGTTGAGTACACTGTATCTTTGACTGAGCCTACGCTAGAAGAAATGACGGTGGAAATAACCATCGCCCATGCACCAGTAGATGGCACTCAAAATACTGATATCACACCGGAAGTTATTACAGTTACGATCCCTCAGGGCGGAACAGAGGTTAAGTTCACAGTTGATAACCTGAACGATCTAATTGCAGAAAACCCTGAAGACTATGTTGTGAGTATTACTGACAACAGTAACGGCGGTTATGAGGCTGTTACACTGGGTCAGACCGAAGTTAAAACAACGATTAACGATGATGATAGCGTTAGCGTTCAATCGGTAACTTCTGATACACAAACAGAAGGCACACTTAACAACGATCTTGTACATACAGTTGTTATGAGTGGCGCATCTGTAAATGATGAGACTTATAGCTTCAGTCTCACGGATACCACTACACAAACTGTTGACCATGGTGCGCCAGTATTCAGCAATAGCGTAACGTACAATGCAAGTACTGGCCTAATTACAGTACCTGCGGGTGTAACGACCTTTACTATTACGACAACCGTCACTGATGATGCGTTAGCTGATAGTGGTGAGTTCTACACAATTAATGTTGGCGGAGTTGACGCAACAGGTACGATCCTTGATGAAACCGATCCGTACGAGCCTACTGACCCAGATCAGCCAAATGAACGGGATGTTGGCGCTACAGTTAGCATCAGCGGTGATACAGCGGTATGGGAAGGTAACCAAGCGACCTTCACCGTGACAACGGATACCATCTCTAACGAAGACATCATCGTTAACGTACGTACAGTTGAACCTGCGGTTGATCCTGCAACAGGCAACGTTGACTACGTAACGGTAACAACAGCAGTAACGATCCCAGCTGGCCAACCGTCTGTGGACTTTATCGTAGAGACCAATGACGATGCGCTAGCAGACAGCGGTGAGAAGTTCATTGCAGAGATCGTAGATGCGTCCGGCGCTGAGTTCGAAGCGGTCGCTGTTGATGCAACTGCCGACAGTGTTGAAACTACAATCGTAGATGCTTCTGATCCAACACCACCACCGGGTATCCCAGGTACACCAGATAGCCCAGATGCAGGTGCGACAGTTAGCATCAGCGGTGACACAGCGGTATGGGAAGGTAACCAAGCGACCTTCACCGTGACAACGGATACCATCTCTAACGAAGACATCATCGTTAACGTACGTACAGTTGAACCTGCGGTTGATCCTGCAACAGGCGACGTTGACTACGTAACGGTAACAACAGCAGTAACGATCCCAGCTGGCCAGCCGTCTGTGGACTTTATCGTAGAGACCAATGACGATGCGCTAGCAGACAGCGGTGAGAAGTTCATTGCAGAGATCGTAGATGCGTCCGGCGTTGAGTTCGAAGCGGTCGCTGTTGATGCAACTGCCGACAGTGTTGAAACCACAATCGTAGATGCTTCTGATCCAACACCACCACCGGGTATCCCAGGTACACCAGATAGCCCAGATGCAGGTGCGACAGTTAGCATCAGCGGTGACACAGCGGTATGGGAAGGTAACCAAGCGACCTTCACCGTGACAACGGATACCATCTCTAACGAAGACATCATCGTTAACGTACGTACGGTTGAACCAGCGATCGACCCTGCAACAGGCGACGTTGACTACGTAACCGTCACGACTGCGGTGACTATCCCAGCCGGCCAACCGTCTGTGGACTTTATCGTAGAGACCAATGACGATGCGCTAGCAGACAGCGGTGAGAAGTTCATTGCAGAGATCGTAGATGCGTCCGGCGCTGAGTTCGAAGCGGTCGCTGTTGATGCAACTGCCGACAGTGTTGAAACTACAATCGTAGATGCTTCTGATCCAACACCACCACCGGGTATCCCAGGTACACCAGATAGCCCAGATGCAGGTGCGACAGTTAGCATCAGCGGTGACACAGCGGTATGGGAAGGTAACCAAGCGACCTTCACCGTGACAACGGATACCATCTCTAACGAAGACATCATCGTTAACGTACGTACAGTTGAACCTGCGGTTGATCCTGCAACAGGCGACGTTGACTACGTAACGGTAACAACAGCAGTAACGATCCCAGCAGGCCAACCGTCTATGGACTTTATCGTAGAGACCAATGACGATGCGCTAGCGGACAGCGGTGAGAAGTTCATTGTAGAGATCGTAGATGCGTCCGGCGCTGAGTTCGAAGCGGTCGCTGTTGATGCAACTGCCGACAGTGTTGAAACCACAATCGTAGATGCTTCTGATCCAACACCACCACCGGGTATCCCAGGTACACCAGATAGCCCAGATGCAGGTGCGACAGTTAGCATCAGCGGTGATACAGCGGTATGGGAAGGTAACCAAGCGACCTTCACCGTGACAACGGATACCATCTCTAACGAAGACATCATCGTTAACGTACGTACAGTTGAACCTGCGGTTGATCCTGCAACAGGCAACGTTGACTACGTAACGGTAACAACAGCAGTAACGATCCCAGCCGGCCAACCGTCTGTGGACTTTATCGTAGAGACCAATGACGATGCGCTAGCAGACAGCGGTGAGAAGTTCATTGCAGAGATCGTAGATGCGTCCGGCGCTGAGTTCGAAGCGGTCGCTGTTGATGCAACTGCCGACAGTGTTGAAACCACAATCGTAGATGCTTCTGATCCAACACCACCACCGGGTATCCCAGGTACACCAGATAGCCCAGATGCAGGTGCGACAGTTAGCATCAGCGGTGACACAGCGGTATGGGAAGGTAACCAAGCGACCTTCACCGTGACAACGGATACCATCTCTAACGAAGACATCATCGTTAACGTACGTACAGTTGAACCTGCGGTTGATCCTGCAACAGGCAACGTTGACTACGTAACGGTAACAACAGCAGTAACGATCCCAGCTGGCCAGCCGTCTGTGGACTTTATCGTAGAGACCAATGACGATGCGCTAGCGGACAGCGGTGAGAAGTTCATTGCAGAGATCGTAGATGCGTCCGGCGCTGAGTTCGAAGCGGTCGCTGTTGATGCAACTGCCGACAGTGTTGAAACCACAATCGTAGATGCTTCTGATCCAACACCACCATCGGGTATCCCAGGTACACCAGATAGCCCAGATGCAGGTACAGAACTGAGTATCTCAGGTGCGACATCTACGCTTGAAGGCAATGGTGTTGAGTACACTGTATCTTTGACTGAGCCTACGCTAGAAGAAATGACGGTGGAAATAACCATCGCCCATGCACCAGTAGATGGCACTCAAAATACTGATATCACACCGGAAGTTATTACAGTTACGATCCCTCAGGGCGGAACAGAGGTTAAGTTCACAGTTGATAACCTGAACGATCTAATTGCAGAAAACCCTGAAGACTATGTTGTGAGTATTACTGACAACAGTAACGGCGGTTATGAGGCTGTTACACTGGGTCAGACCGAAGTTAAAACAACGATTAACGATGATGATAGCGTTAGCGTTCAATCGGTAACTTCTGATACACAAACAGAAGGCACACTTAACAACGATCTTGTACATACAGTTGTTATGAGTGGCGCATCTGTAAATGATGAGACTTATAGCTTCAGTCTCACGGATACCACTACACAAACTGTTGACCATGGTGCGCCAGTATTCAGCAATAGCGTAACGTACAATGCAAGTACTGGCCTAATTACAGTACCTGCGGGTGTAACGACCTTTACTATTACGACAACCGTCACTGATGATACGTTAGCTGATAGTGGTGAGTTCTACACAATTAATGTTGGCGGAGTTGACGCAACAGGTACGATCCTTGATGAAACCGATCCGTACGAGCCTACTGACCCAGATCAGCCAAATGAACGGGATGTTGGCGCTACAGTTAGCATCAGCGGTGATACAGCGGTATGGGAAGGTAACCAAGCGACCTTCACCGTGACAACGGATACCATCTCTAACGAAGACATCATCGTTAACGTACGTACAGTTGAACCTGCGGTTGATCCTGCAACAGGCGACGTTGACTACGTAACGGTAACAACAGCAGTAACGATCCCAGCTGGCCAGCCGTCTGTGGACTTTATCGTAGAGACCAATGACGATGCGCTAGCAGACAGCGGTGAGAAGTTCATTGCAGAGATCGTAGATGCGTCCGGCGCTGAGTTCGAAGCGGTCGCTGTTGATGCAACTGCCGACAGTGTTGAAACCACAATCGTAGATGCTTCTGATCCAACACCACCACCGGGTATCCCAGGTACACCAGATAGCCCAGATGCAGGTGCGACAGTTAGCATCAGCGGTGACACAGCGGTATGGGAAGGTAACCAAGCGACCTTCACCGTGACAACGGATACCATCTCTAACGAAGACATCATCGTTAACGTACGTACAGTTGAACCTGCGGTTGATCCTGCAACAGGCAACGTTGACTACGTAACGGTAACAACAGCAGTAACGATCCCAGCTGGCCAGCCGTCTGTGGACTTTATCGTAGAGACCAATGACGATGCGCTAGCGGACAGCGGTGAGAAGTTCATTGCAGAGATCGTAGATGCGTCCGGCGCTGAGTTCGAAGCGGTCGCTGTTGATGCAACTGCCGACAGTGTTGAAACCACAATCGTAGATGCTTCTGATCCAACACCACCACCGGGTATCCCAGGTACACCAGATAGCCCAGATGCAGGTGCGACAGTTAGCATCAGCGGTGACACAGCGGTATGGGAAGGTAACCAAGCGACCTTCACCGTGACAACGGATACCATCTCTAACGAAGACATCATCGTTAACGTACGTACAGTTGAACCTGCGGTTGATCCTGCAACAGGCAACGTTGACTACGTAACGGTAACAACAGCAGTAACGATCCCAGCTGGCCAGCCGTCTGTGGACTTTATCGTAGAGACCAATGACGATGCGCTAGCAGACAGCGGTGAGAAGTTCATTGCAGAGATCGTAGATGCGTCCGGCGCTGAGTTCGAAGCGGTCGCTGTTGATGCAACTGCCGACAGTGTTGAAACCACAATCGTAGATGCTTCTGATCCAACACCACCACCGGGTATCCCAGGTACACCAGATAGCCCAGATGCAGGTGCGACAGTTAGCATCAGCGGTGACACAGCGGTATGGGAAGGTAACCAAGCGACCTTCACCGTGACAACGGATACCATCTCTAACGAAGACATCATCGTTAACGTACGTACAGTTGAACCTGCGGTTGATCCTGCAACAGGCGACGTTGACTACGTAACGGTAACAACAGCAGTAACGATCCCAGCAGGCCAACCGTCTGTGGACTTTATCGTAGAGACCAATGACGATGCGCTAGCGGACAGCGGTGAGAAGTTCATTGCAGAGATCGTAGATGCGTCCGGCGCTGAGTTCGAAGCGGTCGCTGTTGATGCAACTGCCGACAGTGTTGAAACCACAATCGTAGATGCCTCTGATCCAACACCACCACCGGGTATCCCAGGTACACCAGATAGCCCAGATGCAGGTGCGACAGTTAGCATCAGCGGTGACACAGCGGTATGGGAAGGTAACCAAGCGACCTTCACCGTGACAACGGATACCATCTCTAACGAAGACATCATCGTTAACGTACGTACAGTTGAACCTGCGGTTGATCCTGCAACAGGCGACGTTGACTACGTAACGGTAACAACAGCAGTAACGATCCCAGCAGGCCAACCGTCTGTGGACTTTATCGTAGAGACCAATGACGATGCGCTAGCAGACAGCGGTGAGAAGTTCATTGCAGAGATCGTAGATGCGTCCGGCGCTGAGTTCGAAGCGGTCGCTGTTGATGCAACTGCCGACAGTGTTGAAACCACAATCGTAGATGCTTCTGATCCAACACCACCACCGGGTATCCCAGGTACACCAGATAGCCCAGATGCAGGTGCGACAGTTAGCATCAGCGGTGACACAGCGGTATGGGAAGGTAACCAAGCGACCTTCACCGTGACAACGGATACCATCTCTAACGAAGACATCATCGTTAACGTACGTACAGTTGAACCTGCGGTTGATCCTGCAACAGGCGACGTTGACTACGTAACGGTAACAACAGTAGTAACGATCCCAGCAGGCCAACCGTCTGTGGACTTTATCGTAGAGACCAATGACGATGCGCTAGCGGACAGCGGTGAGAAGTTCATTGCAGAGATCGTAGATGCGTCCGGCGCTGAGTTCGAAGCGGTCGCTGTTGATGCAACTGCCGACAGTGTTGAAACCACAATCGTAGATGCTTCTGATCCAACACCACCACCGGGTATCCCAGGTACACCAGATAGCCCAGATGCAGGCGCTACAGTTAGCATCAGCGGTGACACAGCGGTATGGGAAGGTAACCAAGCGACCTTCACCGTGACAACGGATACCATCTCTAACGAAGACATCATCGTTAACGTACGTACAGTTGAACCAGCGATCGACCCTGCAACAGGCGACGTTGACTACGTAACCGTCACGACTGCGGTGACTATCCCAGCCGGCCAGCCGTCTGTGGACTTTATCGTAGAGACCAATGACGATGCGCTAGCAGACAGCGGTGAGAAGTTCATTGCAGAGATCGTAGATGCGTCCGGCGCTGAGTTCGAAGCGGTCGCTGTTGATGCAACTGCCGACAGTGTTGAAACCACAATCGTAGATGCTTCTGATCCAACACCACCACCGGGTATCCCAGGTACACCAGATAGCCCAGATGCAGGTGCGACAGTTAGCATCAGCGGTGACACAGCGGTATGGGAAGGTAACCAAGCGACCTTCACCGTGACAACGGATACCATCTCTAACGAAGACATCATCGTTAACGTACGTACAGTTGAACCTGCGGTTGATCCTGCAACAGGCAACGTTGACTACGTAACGGTAACAACAGCAGTAACGATCCCAGCTGGCCAGCCGTCTGTGGACTTTATCGTAGAGACCAATGACGATGCGCTAGCGGACAGCGGTGAGAAGTTCATTGCAGAGATCGTAGATGCGTCCGGCGCTGAGTTCGAAGCGGTCGCTGTTGATGCAACTGCCGACAGTGTTGAAACCACAATCGTAGATGCTTCTGATCCAACACCACCACCGGGTATCCCAGGTACACCAGATAGCCCAGATGCAGGTGCGACAGTTAGCATCAGCGGTGACACAGCGGTATGGGAAGGTAACCAAGCGACCTTCACCGTGACAACGGATACCATCTCTAACGAAGACATCATCGTTAACGTACGTACAGTTGAACCTGCGGTTGATCCTGCAACAGGCGACGTTGACTACGTAACGGTAACAACAGCAGTAACGATCCCAGCAGGCCAACCGTCTGTGGACTTTATCGTAGAGACCAATGACGATGCGCTAGCAGACAGCGGTGAGAAGTTCATTGCAGAGATCGTAGATGCGTCCGGCGCTGAGTTCGAAGCGGTCGCTGTTGATGCAACTGCCGACAGTGTTGAAACCACAATCGTAGATGCTTCTGATCCAACACCACCACCGGGTATCCCAGGTACACCAGATAGCCCAGATGCAGGTGCGACAGTTAGCATCAGCGGTGACACAGCGGTATGGGAAGGTAACCAAGCGACCTTCACCGTGACAACGGATACCATCTCTAACGAAGACATCATCGTTAACGTACGTACAGTTGAACCTGCGGTTGATCCTGCAACAGGCGACGTTGACTACGTAACGGTAACAACAGCAGTAACGATCCCAGCAGGCCAACCGTCTGTGGACTTTATCGTAGAGACCAATGACGATGCGCTAGCGGACAGCGGTGAGAAGTTCATTGCAGAGATCGTAGATGCGTCCGGCGCTGAGTTCGAAGCGGTCGCTGTTGATGCAACTGCCGACAGTGTTGAAACTACAATCGTAGATGCTTCTGATCCAACACCACCACCGGGTATCCCAGGTACACCAGATAGCCCAGATGCAGGTGCGACAGTTAGCATCAGCGGTGACACAGCGGTATGGGAAGGTAACCAAGCGACCTTCACCGTGACAACGGATACCATCTCTAACGAAGACATCATCGTTAACGTACGTACAGTTGAACCTGCGGTTGATCCTGCAACAGGCGACGTTGACTACGTAACGGTAACAACAGCAGTAACGATCCCAGCAGGCCAACCGTCTGTGGACTTTATCGTAGAGACCAATGACGATGCGCTAGCGGACAGCGGTGAGAAGTTCATTGCAGAGATCGTAGATGCGTCCGGCGCTGAGTTCGAAGCGGTCGCTGTTGATGCAACTGCCGACAGTGTTGAAACCACAATCGTAGATGCTTCTGATCCAACACCACCACCGGGTATCCCAGGTACACCAGATAGCCCAGATGCAGGTGCGACAGTTAGCATCAGCGGTGATACAGCGGTATGGGAAGGTAACCAAGCGACCTTCACCGTGACAACGGATACCATCTCTAA
The DNA here is from genome assembly GCF_047778045.1 of Neptuniibacter sp. PT8_73. GTDB lineage: Bacteria > Pseudomonadota > Gammaproteobacteria > Pseudomonadales > Balneatricaceae > Neptuniibacter. The sequence continues at coordinate 2,655,176 of NZ_CP180545.1, read as the reverse complement.
CGAAGACATCATCGTTAACGTACGTACAGTTGAACCTGCGGTTGATCCTGCAACAGGCGACGTTGACTACGTAACGGTAACAACAGCAGTAACGATCCCAGCCGGCCAACCGTCTGTGGACTTTATCGTAGAGACCAATGACGATGCGCTAGCAGACAGCGGTGAGAAGTTCATTGCAGAGATCGTAGATGCGTCCGGCGCTGAGTTCGAAGCGGTCGCTGTTGATGCAACTGCCGACAGTGTTGAAACCACAATCGTAGATGCTTCTGATCCAACACCACCACCGGGTATCCCAGGTACACCAGATAGCCCAGATGCAGGTGCGACAGTTAGCATCAGCGGTGACACAGCGGTATGGGAAGGTAACCAAGCGACCTTCACCGTGACAACGGATACCATCTCTAACGAAGACATCATCGTTAACGTACGTACAGTTGAACCTGCGGTTGATCCTGCAACAGGCGACGTTGACTACGTAACGGTAACAACAGCAGTAACGATCCCAGCTGGCCAGCCGTCTGTGGACTTTATCGTAGAGACCAATGACGATGCGCTAGCAGACAGCGGTGAGAAGTTCATTGCAGAGATCGTAGATGCGTCCGGCGCTGAGTTCGAAGCGGTCGCTGTTGATGCAACTGCCGACAGTGTTGAAACCACAATCGTAGATGCTTCTGATCCAACACCACCACCGGCTATCCCAGGTACACCAGATAGCCCAGATGCAGGTGCGACAGTTAGCATCAGCGGTGACACAGCGGTATGGGAAGGTAACCAAGCGACCTTCACCGTGACAACGGATACCATCTCTAACGAAGACATCATCGTTAACGTACGTACAGTTGAACCTGCGGTTGATCCTGCAACAGGCAACGTTGACTACGTAACGGTAACAACAGCAGTAACGATCCCAGCTGGCCAGCCGTCTGTGGACTTTATCGTAGAGACCAATGACGATGCGCTAGCGGACAGCGGTGAGAAGTTCATTGCAGAGATCGTAGATGCGTCCGGCGCTGAGTTCGAAGCGGTCGCTGTTGATGCAACTGCCGACAGTGTTGAAACCACAATCGTAGATGCTTCTGATCCAACACCACCACCGGGTATCCCAGGTACACCAGATAGCCCAGATGCAGGTGCGACAGTTAGCATCAGCGGTGACACAGCGGTATGGGAAGGTAACCAAGCGACCTTCACCGTGACAACGGATACCATCTCTAACGAAGACATCATCGTTAACGTACGTACAGTTGAACCAGCGATCGACCCTGCAACAGGCGACGTTGACTACGTAACCGTCACGACTGCGGTGACTATCCCAGCCGGCCAGCCGTCTGTGGACTTTATCGTAGAGACCAATGACGATGCGCTAGCAGACAGCGGTGAGAAGTTCATTGCAGAGATCGTAGATGCGTCCGGCGCTGAGTTCGAAGCGGTCGCTGTTGATGCAACTGCCGACAGTGTTGAAACCACAATCGTAGATGCTTCTGATCCAACACCACCACCGGGTATCCCAGGTACACCAGATAGCCCAGATGCAGGTGCGACTGTCAGCATCATTGGTGATGTTAAGGTTGAAGAGGGCAATATCGCTACGTTTACTGTAACTACCGATACGGTATCTACAGAAGACATCATCGTTAACGTACGGACACGTGAACCAGTATCTAATCCTGCTACCGGTGGGGTTGATTATGTTACGGTTACTACGGCAGTAACTATTCTTGCTGGTGAAACCTCAGCGGACTTCACAGTTACAACCAATGAAGACGGCGTTGTTGAGAGTGATGAATACTTTATCGCGGAGATTGTAGATGCGTCTGGTGCTGAGTTCGAAGCGGTAGCTGTAGATAGTGTTGCTAACAGTGTTACCACACTAATTGACGATGACGACCATGCTCCAGTCGCACAAGATGATCCTGGTTTCGTTTCAGGCGGTCTTGCTTCTGAGTACTACGGCTACAGACAGGGTATTGATGGCAATAACCTGACTAGCGTTCAGCAGGTTAAAGACTATGTAGAAGCCAATGATGCTGAAATAACCTTTACTTCGACTCAGATTAACTACGGTTATGACGATGCTAATGGTAACGATCGCTATGATGCAGGTGAGTCTGTAGGTACAGGCGATCTAGCAGATGATGTTGCAGCAGGCGGCGGTGTTCCTAGCAACCTTGAGGCGTTCTTAAAACAAGATGCTGCTTCAATCGAAGGCTCTAGTACTGTTGAAGCTACAGATGGTGTCTTGCATATCTCAGGTATGATCGATATCCCTGCAGATGGTACTTACACTTTTGATGTTCAACATGATGATGGTTTCGTTATTTATGTTGATGGCGTGGATATCTTCAACTACGACAACATTACACCTCCAACCGAATCGATTAAGACTGTTGAATTGACTGGAGGTAAGCATACAGTTGAAGTTTTCTACTGGGATCAGGGTGGCAATTATGTCTTTGATCTGCAGCTTCTTGATGGTGCGGACAACAATGTATGGGTAGCAGAAAATCTTTCTTACCCAACTACAGAACCGATTGTTACCGAAGAAGATACAGCAGTTGATATCAACCTAGTTGCTAATGACTCTGATCTTGATGGTGACTTAGATCCATCATCTATTCAGATCGAAACAGGCCCAGCCAACGGTACTGTAACAGTTCATGCTGATGGTACAGTTACTTATGATCCAGCTGATGACTTCTATGGAGTCGATACCTTTACTTACACTATTCGTGATTTGGCAGGTAACGTTTCAAATGTTGCAACAGTTACAGTAGCTGTAAATGCCGTTAATGATCTTCCAGAGCTATCTGTTGATGGTCCTATCTCAGTATCCGAGGAAGCAATTCCTGTTGTAGGTCTACGTGAAGGTGCAGAAGATAATTCTGATACAACTACTGGTACTGGCACTATCACAATTACTGATGTGGATAGTTCTGAATTCTTCATCTCACTAGAAGGACCTGTAGGCGTAACTGCAGGTACTGGTCAGGATGCTGTTGTTTGGAATTGGGTAGCAGACACTGATGATACTAATGACACGCATGGTGTATTGACTGGTTCTAATAGTGTAACTGGTGAAATTGTTGCGACTGTTACGGTTTCTGATCCAGTTGATGCTGGTAATGGTACACAAACAGTTAACTATGAGTTTGAGTTAATCTCCGCAATCACTCACCCAGATGGGAATGGCGAAAACTTCGAACAACTTGATTTTGTTGCAAATGTTTCTGATGGTAGAGACACAGTTCAAACTAATTTTGTAGTTAATGTTGAAGATGATGTTCCAGTAAGCGGCGATATTTCTGACTCAATTATAATTCCTCGTACTTTAACTAACGTCATGTTGGTTATGGATTTCTCAGGCAGTATGAATGATCCACGTACTGATGGAGATGGTAACCCTCTTCCTACTTACTTCGAAGAGATGCAGTCTGCATTAGTGAGTATGCTTGAAGCTTATGACTCTATTGGGCATGTAGCTGTTCAAATTGTTACTTTTGCAACTGATTCTGATATTCCAGAGGTTATTACGGGTGATAATGGATGGGTAAGCGCTGATGATGCAATTGCTTATCTTGAGTCTCTCAGCAATAGCGATATGAGTGGTTGGACAAACTACGATGCAGCACTTGCAGAAGCAGAAACAGCGTTTGCTCAATCTACAGGTAAAATTGATGGCGCTACTAACGTTTCTTACTTCTTGTCAGATGGTGAACCAACTGCATGGATAAATGACGATGGTTCCATCGGTGATCCAAATAATCTAGGAGAGAACACTGGTACCGTAGGTATTGATGATACTGAACAAGCCGCTTGGGAAGCGTTTGTTACAGCTAATGATATTGACTCTTATGCAATCGGCTTTGGTGGCGCTGATTTATCTGATCTTGAGCCAGTTGCATACAACGGTACGGGTTCAGGTTCAGAACGAGATGCGATTGATGCAACCGCAGAGGGGGCGAGCCTAACTGATATTCTTCTAGAAACGGTTATTCAGCCTTCAGTTGGTAACCTATTTGGCTCTCTTGCGTCAGGTGGCTTTGGTGCTGATGGTAATGGTCATGTTAAATCCATGGTTATCGATGGAGAAACATATTCATACAATAGCCTAACTAACGAAACCACTAATTCTGGTGGTTCAGTAGTTGGCACAGGAGCTGTGTTCACTGTCACTACTATTAATTCCGGCGTTCTAACAGTGGATATGTCTTCAGGTGATTACAGTTACACGCCTCTAGCATCATTGACTGAGAGTATTACAGAATCCTTTACGTTCTCTTTAGAAGATAGCGATGGAGATGTAAGTAACGGAACGGTTAACTTAAACGTTAGCCGCGAAGTTGAGCCAGTTGCAATCCTTGTGTCTGATACTGATCAAGTGTTTGAAGCAGATATGCCTGCTGGTACAAACGATCAGGGTAATAATGAAATTGCTACTGGTAATATTCTTTCGGATGATACGATTCCAGATGGTTTTGGTTTATCAGGGGTGTCTATTGTTGGGGGCAATACTACCGATAACGGCACAACATTCACTGTCACCACTGCTCAAGGGAATACACTAGTTGTTGATAAGGCTACTGGTGATTATACGTACACATTAATCAACGCGGTTACACATCAAGAATACGTCAATACAGGTTCAACAATCACTCTTGCATTCGATGACTTTAACTCTGATGAAAGTGGCTGGAGTGGTACTAACGTTTCACTTGATAGCGGTAGTTTAAGAATTGATGGTAGTGGAGATGTTGCCACTAAGACCTTCGACTTTGGCGATGGTTATGCAGATCAGGTTGTAACAATTTCATTTGATTATACAACTTTAGGCACCTGGGAAAGTGAAGATAGCTTTGTCATTACTGTTAACGGCACATCGCAGACCATCTCTAATAACGATGCTTCGGGGACCTTTACTACAGCTGTATCATTGACTACTAGCGGTATAGCGGTTATTGAGCTTGAAAATAGTAGTTCACGAAATAATGAAGATGTACGGTTTGATAACCTTGTTATTACCGGGCCTGAGATTATCAGTAATCAGCTTGATACAGTTGTTGATAGCTTCACTTACACCGTGTCTGATCAATTTGGCACAGAGTCTACAGCTAACTTGGATATTACCATCCATGACGATGCTCCACAGGCGTCACCTCAGAGTGTAGATCTCTTGATTGAGCCTGTTACGACTAACTTGTCTTTCATTATTGATATGTCAGGTAGTATGGATTCAAGCGATCGTCAGTTGGCTAAAGAGGCTGTTGAAGCTTTGGTTGCTGAATACGAAGCGATTGGTAATGTTAATCTGAACATTGTTGAGTTCTGGGGGAACAACCACAGTAATACAGGCTGGGTAGATTCTTCTTATAACTATCAATACCAGACTGGCACTTCGGGTACAGATATTGAACAAGGTCTTCGCTCTATGGTCGAGGATTCCTACAGTGGGAACCAGCCAGTTGCAGACCAAGATATTATGTACTTCTTTGGTGATGGTAATACATACGATGCTTATGAAACCGATTTCAATGCATATACGGGTATTACTGATCCAGCTAATAATGCTTGGCAGGACTTTGTAACGGGTGGGCAGATCGACAAACTATTCAGCTACAGTGTGAATACATCATCTGTTCTGTCTGATATTGAGCATCTAGCAGATAACGGTGAAAACCTTGTTTCTCAACCAGCAGTGAACATTGCCAACATCAATGATCTTAATGCTGCAGTTACTGCAACAGCAGGGGTATTTACTGAGGGTAGCTTGCTTCAAGATGTTTCAGGTAATGCCATCATTGAATATGGAGCTGATGGTGGTCGAATTGATGTTGTTACAATTGGTGCTGTAACTGTTAATTACGATGCTTCTAGTCCTGTGCAGGATGTTCAAGGAGAACACGGTGTGTTTACGCTGAACTTCCTAACAGGCGCTTATACTTATCAATCAGAAACTATCGGTGGAGTAGACGTTGTTGAAACAGTTAATGTTTCAATTGCTGATAATGATGGCGATACACTTGATACTGTGCTGCTCGATATTAATATCAACTTCAGCCCTGAATTTAATCAGATTCAAGGTGATGATTTTGCTAACAGCCTCGTTGGTACTGATGCTAATGAGAGTATTAGTGGTCTAGCTGGTGCTGATACCCTGCAAGGTGGTGGCGGTAACGACATCTTAACGGGTGGCGATGACGCTGACATGTTCGTCTGGACTAAGGATGATTTGGGTACTACTCTGTCGTCTGATGCGGATACCGTTGTTGACTTCAATACAGCCGAAGGTGATGTACTGAATCTTGCAGATGTACTGCAAGATGGTAGCCATGTCCTAGGTGCTGTAGAGCATGACGGTCACCTGCAACTACAGATCACAACAGACTCTTCATCTGATGTGATTCAGACTGTAGATGTTGAAAGTGTGGCGGTGTCTAACGACTCTGATGCAGCTACTCAATTACAGCAGCTTCTTGATAACAACAACATCGATGATGGTATCAACTAATAATCGATAGAGTTATCAACTAGTTAAAAGCACCCTTTATGGGTGCTTTTTTGTTTTCTGGGGGAAGTGGGAATCCTGTCTATATTCAACTACGAATATAGTGGATTTAGCCCTTATCCCTAGTCCAATTTTCCGCTAGAATCGGTTCCTATTACCTTATAAAAATAGAACCCTGTTCACGGGTTTAAAGACCGCGGATTAACGCTGAATGCTGTTTAATAAACTTCCTGATAACTTGTTTTTGCCTTTATCCGGGCAGAATCGACAGGTTTATCAGGCTGTACTTATCTCATTGGCCGACCTGTTCTTTGATGAAGATTTGGTTGACCCGTTTGTACCTAAGGATTTGGTACGTTCAACGATCGAAGGGGCGGTAATTCGTCTAGGTGTTCGCCGTTGGGAACCAGAAGAGGATGATTCTGAAGAGGATCAGCAAGAGCCTCCTCGTTCAACTGCCGAATATACCAGTCGCATCTATCGTCGCTTGGTTTCTACTGGGTGGTTGGAAGAAGAGCAGCGTATTTACCGCAGTTATGTCCTGCTATCTCCTGCGAATAGCTTCCTGTTACGTACTCTTGTTTCGATTGCGAACCTAGAGAAGCGTAGCTACGGCGGTGCGGTTCTTAACGTATTGAGTTCGTTAGAATCTGCGATTAATGATCCGCAAGGGCGCGGTATTACGCTATCGGAAGCGGCTCAAACAGCGGCTGATTTCAGCGCCCACCTTACAGATATGATGCTTGGCCTGCGTGAGCTCAAGATCAATCTGTCGCAAACTAATAACCCGCAAGAGATTGTTCGTAACTTCTTTGATCGATTCGTAGAGCATATTTTGGTTTCAGATTATAAAACCCTGAAAACCAAAAATAACCCGTTCCGATTCCGTCAACAGATTCTATCTCTATTGCGAGAGTTGCAGTTTGATACAGTCAAACTGGAACAGTTGATCATGCACTATCAAGAGCAGTTTGAAGTTGATATTCATGATGCTGAAGCGCGCGTGCATCAACATATCAACCGTATTATCCGTATCTTCGAATCAGTGGATCAGCGTTTAGCGATCATTGACGATTTCCGCTACAAGCTGGAAAAACGAGTATCCGATACTGTTCGCTACATGGATAAAACGACACCGGGTATGGCTTCGCGTCTATCCCGTGTAATTGCTCAAATTAGCGAAAAAGATGGCCGCGAAATCCCACGTATTCAAACGTTGGATACAGTCGGTTTCCTTGCGCCGGGTAGTGTTCGTGCGCCGGTTAAGCGTCGCAGCATTGCAGAACCTCAAGTTATTACGCGCAAAGAGATCGATCCAAAAGTTCTGCAGCTTCGCCAACTCTTTAAGGAATACAAAGAGCGTCGTGAAGTTAAAGTTGATCGTATAGAAGCGTATTTAGAGCGCCATTTGATTGGCCGCGAAAAGATCAATGCCTCTGATTTCGAGATCAGCTCGATCGAAGATTACATCTGCTTTAGTTATGTCCGCCACCTGAAATCATTAGGTAAGAAAGCGCGTAAGACGAGCGAGCAGTATGAGATTAAATTCCAGGAAAATTACGTGAACGTTGCCGACATGGTTGAGTGTCGTGATTTTTATATAACTAGAAAAGATCATTCAAAGGAAGTTTCAAATGCTAGGTGATCTGCAGAAAATTATCGGTCGCAGCGATCAGTATCAAGCCAGCGATTTTAGCCGTGCGGCTAACCAACTGCTGACCAATCAGTTCTTATATGCGGAGCGTCCTGGGCACCGTGAAAGCTATTTTCTAGTTGCTTCGCATGTAGACTACTTTACTAATCTTTTTGAAGCGATCGGCTGGTCTTTTATCCATCAGCCTGATGAAGCTTATATGGGTATCATCCCTAAAGGTGAAGAGCGCTTTATGCGTTTACGCTTGGATGAATCCTTGTTGCTGCTTTGCATTCGTCAGCAGTATGAGCAGCGTTTAGAAAGTTTCGAAGTGGAAGCAGGGCAAGCATATACCAGCACTGATGAACTGCTTACGGTTTATGAAAACCTAACCCGTAAAGAGATTCCAAACGAAACGCGTTTGAAAGAGATCCTTTCTTTGTTCTCTCGACATGGTGTTATCGAACGCGGTAAACCTGATGAGATGGAACCTAAGAATATCCCGCTTAAGATCAATCCAGTAATCCGCCAGGTTGTGGTTGAAGACTTTATCCGTCAGCTTGAAGGCCTTTGTGAGTCCAACGAGCAAGATGGTGAAGTTGTATTGGATATGGATGAAGTCGCGGAAGCAGCGGTAGAGCCTGCTGAAGAAAACAACGAAGATGTCTCAGAAACAAAAGTCGAAGCAGAAGTAGAAGCTGCTGACGAAACATCTGAAGAGCCAAGCGAAGCAGTCGCTGAAACGGCAGAAAAAGAAGAGGTACCAGCTGAATGAAGCAGCTAAATCGTATTATTCTGGTTAACTGGTACGTTCTTGGTGCTGTAGAGATACCGATTAAAGGTAACGTTGCGGTTGTAGGTCCAAACGGTTCTGGTAAATCATCGCTGTTGGATGCGATCCAAACAGTATTGATGGGTGGTAACAAACGTCACTTGAGCTTCAACGCATCGGCGGGTGAAAAGAGTGAGCGTAGCCTACGTACATACTGTCTAGGTTTCCTTGATGATGATGGTAAAAAGAATACTGCACGTCATGATTCACTTTGTTATTTGGCATTGAGTTTTTTCGATACAGAAACGGCTAAAGAGACGACGGTTGGTGTAGCGATTAGTGCATCTACTGCGTCTGCTGATGAAGATGTTCTAGGTCGTTTTATTCTTCCAGATTGCTCTGTATCTCTAGATGACTTTACCGAGAAAACAGGTGAAGGCCGTCTACCTAAAGCGTGGGATCAAGTTCGCGATCATCTCTACAAGCAGTGCCCAGAAATGATTCTGGAGAAGCGTTCTAGCCGTTTTGTTCGTGAATTGGTAACGCACCTAAGTTACGACCCAGAGATGCCGAACGATGACGATAAGTTTGTTAAGAACTTTAAGAACGCGCTTAAGTTCGTGCCAATCGATAGCCCAACACGCTTTATCCGTGAGTTCGTCCTAGACGAAAACATTGTCCATGTTGGTGCATTCCGTAAGTCTCTTGATGAATACCGCGCGATGGAAACTAAGACGCGCGAAGTAGCGAACCGCATCGGTGAACTAGAGAAGGTACAAGAGCTTTGTAACGGTATTCAGCGCAATGTGAAAAACGCTGCTGAATACGAGTGGGTTGTTCACGAAACAAGATTTGAAAATGCAGACCTTAAAAAAGAGGATGCTGCAGAGCGCTTGGAAGATAACCAAGCGAAAGAGGAACAGGTACAGGTAGATCTGGAGAAGAAAAGTGAAGAACTCAACCAGATTATGCAGAACTTGGCCGAAGCCCGTGCAGAGCTAAATACCTCTGATTCAGCTCATAAAGTTAAGGCGCTTGAGTCGTCTATCACTGCTAAAACTCACGAAGTTAATGTTGTGAAAGAGCGCATCCAAGGCGTTTATAACTTGATGCGCACTACCGTAGGTTTTGCTGAAAACAGCGAACTGCTTCCTGAGAAGTTCCGTCCTGTTGTTGAACAGTGTGTAGAACAGTGGCGCTCGGGTCAGGACATTATGGCGGATCTATGGCCACAATCTCCTGTAGAAGTTGATAACGTTTTAGAAAGCCTAAAACTTCAGGTTGAAGGTGTTCGCCGTGATATCGCACGTCGTTACGAGCACTCGGTAATTCGTATCAATGAGCTACGTTCTGAAATTCAGAACCAGAAGAGTGCCGTTGAAGCGCTAAAACAAGGTCATGCTCCGGTACGTCGTAATACCCGTGAATTGATGGAATTGCTGCAAGAGTACGGCATTGAATCTACGCCGATCTGTGAACTAGCTGATATCAATGATGACAAATGGCGTATTGCGATTGAGTCTTTCTTAGGTGCTCGTCGTGAAGCACTAATTGTCGATCCAGATCGTGTGAAAGAAGCGATCACGCTATACCGTCGTAAAGGTCGCCACCTTAAAGGTTGTCGTATCGTTAATACGACCAAATCTGGTGACTGGCTAAACCGTTATAAAGCGGGTTCATTGGCTTATTTCATCGATACTGAAAATGATCATGCTCGTGCCTATATGAACCGTGCACTAGGCGGCGTGATGGCGGTTGAGACAGAAACCGAACTACTGCGTCACGAGCGTGCATTAACTTATGACTGCATGTTGCAGACAGAAGGTTCGACAACGGCGATCAACGAACAGCAGCCTATTATGGGTATTCGTCGTCGTTCTGACCAAGCTGCGCTTCAAGGTAAGCAGGTTGATCAGCTAGTATCTGAATTCACGCAGCTGGGTAAAAATCACGATACATTGGAAAAACTACGTGATGCGTTAATTACGCTGAACAACGGTTTAGACAATGTGAACGAACGTGTATTCGACTTGGTTAACCAACGCGAACAGCTTGATACTGAGATCGAAGGTCAGCGTCAGGCGATCACCGATCTACGTAACCAAGATGACACGGGCGTTCAGCAGCGTATCGCTGATCTGGTTGCCGAGCAGAAGTCTACTGAACAGATGCAACGAAGCTTGATGGATAAGCTGCAGAAAGTACGAACGTCCATCATCAAAGACACGGCTGCGCTAGAAGTATTCGACCAAGAGCTAGAAGAGCACGCAACTGCTCGTACTACTTGTGAAGAGAAGGGCGAGTTTGATGCACAATCGGCACAGGAAAAACGCGACTACCTAGATGAATCATGCTCTGGCGAACTAGAGCGAATTATCTTTGAAGCAGCGAAGAAGGCTCAGTCCGAATTGTCTCTGCACGAGAAGAAGAAAAATGCCGTACGTGATGGCGTTGCTCAATACAAAGCCAAATACCATGGCGGTGGCTTAAGCCATCAGCAGCTAGATAAAGTAACACCAGATTCTACTCATGAAGAGCTATCTGCATTTGTAGATGAAACTGTACAAGCACTTAAAGATTCTGAGCTGGCTAACTACAGTCAGAAAGCAGAGCGTGCGCGTCTGGAAGCAGAAACTGCATTTAGATCTGACTTTGTTGCGCACTTGAACGATCAGATCAACAAGATCAAAGATCTTATACGTGAGCTTAACCAGCATCTTAAAGGTCGTCCGTTCCATAAAGAGATGTACAGCTTTGACATGATGCCTAACCCAGAATTGAAAGATATTCTGGAACTGGTAGAAGCTTATACTCAGATGGATTCAGCGAACGTTGGTTCTCTATTTGATCTGAAATTCGATAGCGATAAGCCTCACAAAGATGCACTGGCGAAGATTCACGAAGTGCTGAAAGATGAAGGCGAGAGCAGCTTGTTGCAGGATTACCGTAACTTCTACAACTTCGAATTGGTTGTAAAAGATCTCGACGGGAACCGTAAAACAACGCTAACTCAGCGCATCAAAACCGGTTCCGGTGGTGAGCACCAAGTACCGTTCTACGTGGCTATTGCTGCAGCCCAAGCTGCAACATACCGACTACGAGAAGGTAATGATGGCAACCCACTAGGTGGTATGAGCCTGTCTGTATTCGATGAAGCCTTCAACAAGCTGGATTCTGAGAACACAGTAACTTCACTTGGTTTCATGAGCGATCTTGGTTTGCAGACAATTATCGCTGCACCGGATGAGAAGTACTCACTACTAAGTTCTTGTATGGATACCATCATCAACGTTTGTCGTGATGGTCGTATCGTAGACTTGGATGTTGAGTTCCCAACGCTTCAAGGGCGTGAACTTCTAAACTCTGACAACCCACTAAAAATGATGGCTGAGTTAGAAGCAGAAGATCAAGGCGAGCAGGCGCTTGAGCCAGAACCGGCTTAATCCTCTCGGAACAAAAAAAGGCGCTTCTGCGCCTTTTTTATTGGCTGGAATTTACTAAAGAAAATTAGCTAGATGTCTTTAAACGTGGTTTTGGCCAAGCAAGCTTAGGGATCAGACTGATAAATGGCTGCTTGCCGCGGAAAATATGCAACCGACCTTTATGTACCTGACCGATGCATTGCTCAACAGGGTCGAGTAAAATCATCATAATCGTACTGATGCTCGGCGGCGGAGCCCCGGCATTTTGCTTACTGCCCGGTAGAGCTTTAACTTCATTTTGAAGACTAGAGAACTGCTGATGGCTAATGAGTTTTGCCAACGACTGAGCGTCCCATATATCAGGCTGCGCCATTAAGGGCTCAAGTAAACCGAGCGTATTTGGAGATACAAGGCAGCGCTCACGGCTAAAGTACTTTCGAACACTCAGATCGGTATGCACTTTAAGCAGAGAGTTATCGCGAACATTACTGTCGAACGCCATCTGCTCCAGACCGGTCAAAATCGCATTTAGATCCCAATTACAGCCTTTAATTAAGCGCCAGACGGGTTCCATGCTCGTACGCGAACCTAGGCTGTATTTAACCGCATCATGAATCAGTGTGTCTTTAGGTAGAAGGGTGATCTTTAGGAAAGTCGTCTGAAAATCTACAAGACATTCAGGGCTTTCAATAAAGCAATATGGCAGTTCACGGCGGCAGAACGCCATCCACTGATCGCGCGAGTTAAGTTGTTGTAATACAGGAATAATCACAGAATTAACTCAATAAAACAGTTTCGTTCGACTAGCCAAAGGTAGTAAGCTAAAAAGCTACCTCAACAGAGGGTAAACTTCATCTCTTTACCCCTATCAGGTGATCAATCAACTGTTATGATGGGTCTAATAATTTATAGCCCGAGTATAACCAAAGCTAAGGATAAGAACCATGAAGTTGCTTAACCGTTCAGCATTTGTTGTTTTACCGCGACAGCCATTTGCAGACTGGACTAATAGTTTAGATGTAGATGCCGACGGTTTACACCAGTGCTTAACTCTAGACGAGCAGCGTAGGGAAGGCACCGTTTATCTTGTCGATGAAGTCAGCACTGAAGAGGATTTCTCCAAAGCGCTGGAATCCCATTGGCAGTCTATTTTCGAAAGCGAGCTTTCCGCTTGGGATGAGTTGGGTGATCATTGGCCGCGTGAAATTAGCTTTGCTAACTTTCAAGAATGGTTTGATGTCTATCCGCAAATCATGGCTTTGGATTTAGCTAAACAGCCGTTAATGATGGCCAATTTGGAAGATGTATAGCCGCGTTAGTTAAGGGCTTTTGGAGATTTTATGGAGCAGATTGTTAACCCTCATGGACTGAAAATGCACCCAATGCGGGAGCGTTTGTACAGTGAATTACACTCGCGCCCGTTTCAGGTTATCCCTAGTCCGGCTCGTATTACCCATCTAGCAGTGATGTGTAATCCTGAAGAGAGCAAACAGCAGTTTGCGCACCTGCAGGAGTTGTTTAAGCATTTTGGGGTTGAGCCACCTGAAGTTGATGAACTTTGTTACCACGCGGACTTCGGTAATCTACGAATGCGCCGTGAAAAGCACATGGAGTTCACTACTTATACCTTTATCAATACAGGTATAGAGCAGGGCGGTAACCCATTTGAAGTCACTGGACTAACACCGCTACCGGAAGGTTGGCTTGCTGACATTCCAGGTACTGTGATGTCGGCCTTCCACGTTTCTGTAGAAGATGCGCGACAAACACATGAGTTGAATCTGCCATTAGTAAAACGCTTCTTCGAAGGCATGCGCCTAGTCGGTAGTAGTCCGCAAAATGGCGATGCCCGCGTTTGGACGACCTTCCAGATGCACAGTGATGGCTTCGGTCGTTTCCTGATCTACAACAAGCAGATGAGTGATAGCCAGTTAGGTCGATTAACTCAGCGTATCATGGAGATTGAGACCTACCGTTTGATGGCATTGCTTTCATTGCCGACTGCGCGAGAGATCAATCCAACGCTTGGCGATATGGACCAAAAGCTGGCTGATATTACCGATCATCTAGCCCACAGTGGTGATATCGATGAGCAGGAATTGCTGTTCCGCCTTACCGATATGGCATCTTGGGTGGAAGACTGCAGAGCACGAGCAACCTTTAGATTCAGTGCAACGTATGCCTACCACGATCTGGTTATTAAACGCCTAGAAGAGCTGCGAGAAGATGAAGTCTCTGGTCACTTAACTATTACCGAGTTTATGACCCGTCGTTTAACTCCCGCGGTTAAAACTTGTCGTGCGACCAGTAATCGTCTTGAGGATCTATCCCGTCGTATCGACCGTGTTGCAGAGATGATGCGTACACGCGTAGAGCTATCGATCCAATCGCAAAACCAAGAGCTGTTGGCTTCTATGGATCAGCGCTCTAAAGTTCAATTAATGATGCAACATACGGTAGAAGGCCTATCCGTAGCAGCAATCAGTTACTACACTATTGGTTTAATTAAATACCTATTAGATGCCGTGTATAACTCTGGTGTAGATCTGAACAAAGATCTGATTTTAGGTATCTCGGTACCTGTTGTAATCGGCGCTGTTGCATTAACGACACGTAAAATCCATCGACACTTCTTGAAAATGGCGACAGAAGAAGTGGAAAGAATGGATGAAAGTAAAAAGAGTAAAAAATGAGTATTGAAGCGGTAATTAGAAATCGACTAGAAGATGGCCTAGCTATTGAGCATCTTGTTATAGAAAACGAGAGCCACATGCATTCTGGTCCAGCTACGGACTCGCATTTTAAAGTAACCGTTGTGTCGGATGACTTTGCGGGCAAGCGAAAAGTACAGCGTCACCAGCTGATATTTAGCTTCCTATCTGATCGGATGAATAATCCTATCCATGCACTGTCGATGCACTTATTCACTCAGCAAGAGTGGCACGACAGAGGGCAGGCGGTTGCGCCATCACCTAAATGTTTAGGTGGCTCTAAAGCAGATAAATAACAAAAGCGACTTCGGTCGCTTTTTTATTTTTGACCGACTGGAAGGTCTGAAGATATCTCTAAAATTCCCTAAAAGTAGCACTATCTCTCAATGGAATAACCCTATATATTCTAATGTTAGATATTTGAAATATAAGAATAAATAGCCATTGAGATGTAACAGGGGCTGCGATGAAAAATAACCAACCCGTTAATAACACTGAGCGTAAATTCAGTAACGATACGCCGCTGATTTCCACCACGGATTTAAAAGGCCAGATAACATTTGTAAACGACGCCTTTGTGGATATATCAGGTTTTACTCGGGATGAGTTAATTGGTAGGTCTCATAATGTTGTTCGACATCCTGATGTCCCACCACCGGTTTTTGGCGACCTGTGGTCTAAGTTAAAAGAGAATAAGCCTTGGATCGGTATAGTTAAAAACCGTTGTAAGGATGGCTCTTACTACTGGGTAAATGCTTATGTGACTCCGATTGTGGAGTCCGGGCGAACAATCGGTTATCAATCTGTTCGAACAGTGCCTACCTCCGGTCAAGTTTCTCGCGCTAACGATGTTTATAGTCGACTGAATAACAACAGTCGTCGTATCTCGATGCACGATATGTCTATTCAGACCAAGATCATCATTATGTTGTTGTTAGCGGTGCTTATTCCTATGGGCGCAGGCTACTTCACACAGTGGTCTCCGATGATCACAATGGGAGCAGGCCTAGGTGCTTTTATTTTATGTGCAGGCTTGTCCTATCACTGGTTAGGCCCTCTAAGGTACCTACAGTCCCGGGCTAAGCGCATGTTGGATTCAAAAGTACTCGAAGAGATGTACGCAAACTCCGTGAGTGAAGTGGGTTCGATCTATCTGGGTACTATGGTTGATCAAGCAAGAATCCGCTCAGCCAATGCCCGTGTTACTTATTCGGCCAAAGAGCTGAATCAACAGGGTGAAGATACGATCGGTATTGCGCGTCAGGCCAATCAAGCGATCGAACGTCAGAGCTTAGAAATTGAAGATGTTTCAGCGCATATCCAAAACCTTTCTATTGCTATTGAAGAGGTGGCGCAGCATGCAAGAACCACTTCCGAAGAAACTAAACAAGCGACCAATACAGCTGATCAAGGTCACTCGATTGTAAAAGGCACAATCGATGCGATTCACCACCTTGCAGATAATGTTGAGCAAGCGGCTCAGCAGATTGATAGCTTGCGCAAAGCTACTGAAGAGATCGCGAGTAAGACCTCAGTAATCTCCGAGATAGCCGATCAAACCAACCTGTTGGCATTGAACGCGGCGATCGAGGCAGCGCGTGCCGGTGAGCAGGGGCGTGGATTCGCCGTTGTTGCGGATGAAGTACGAGAGCTAGCTAAACGTACTCAGCTGTCTACTAAAGAGATCGATACTACGATCGCAGAGCTTCAGGGGGAAGCTGCTCAGGCGATGTCGATGATGGAGAAAAGTCAGGATTCAGCAAAAGGCTGTGTTGATAAAGCCGGTGAAGCGGGTTCTGCGCTGCAAGAGATTATGTCTGGTGTAGGTAGTATTGATGATATGAGTACCATGATCGCCGCTGCATCATCTCAGCAAAGTAATGCTGCGGAAGAATTAAAGCAAAACATCATGTCTATTCAGGAAGCCGCGCAAGTTGCCCAGTTGGCTGCTCAAGCCACAGAGCGATCTTCTGTAGATCTTGCTGATACCTCCAAAACGATTGTCCAGAGTGTAAGTGTTTAAGCTCAATCCGAATTGAAAAAGGCTGCGTCAGCAGCCTTTTTTGTGTCTCTAATCTTGCTCTAAACAAGGATTGGTTAGATCAGATCTTTGGTTTCCAAATTTAACAGGTAGCTCTTATTCTCAAGCCCACCGGCGTAACCTGTTAAATTACCATTACTGCCCAATACACGATGACAAGGGATAATAATGGGGATTGGGTTGCGGTTGTTTGCCATCCCTATAGCTCTAGCTGCTTTCGGGTTGCCTATTTTCTTAGCGACTTCACCATAGCTACAGGTCTTACCGTAAGGGATATCGTTCAATGCATTCCACACGGATTGCTGAAACTTTGTGCCATTAGGTGCTAATGGAACATCAAACCTTACGCGCTTTCCTGCAAAGTATTCGCTTAGTTCAGAGACGCACTGATTGGTTAACGCATTGCCCAATAGCTCAGGCACTGTTTCATTATCTTGTAGGAAATGAATCGAGGTAATAGCACTGTTGTTGGCTTTAATAAGCAGAGAGCCTAATGCGGTGTTCATGATTGCTGCATACATTGTCTTATCCTCCGCTTCAGGGAACCAATATTTAGGACTTGTTCGTTGGTTCTATATTTCTTTTTATAGTTTGGAACCTGTATTGATGTCCGTCAATGCTTTGTGGTCCTCAGAGGAGGAGACTGAAGTCAAAGAGATAAGAAAGAACGATTAAGGGGAACATCAAATGCCTATTGAACATCATGATTTGATTCACGAATTTCCAGAGCACCGTGACCGTATTCACAATCTAAAAATGGAAGATGCACACTTTGCTCGCTTATTCGATGAGTACCATCAGGTGACAAAAGATGTTGAGCGAATGGAATCTGAGGTTGAGCCGGTATGCACTCAAACTGAAGAAGCAGCCAAGTTTAAGCGCCTTAAGTTAAAAGATAAGCTTTACAAAATGCTACAAGCATAACCGCTAAGCCTATTTAGAAAACCCGCAGATATTGCGGGTTTTTTTTGCTCTATCTAATCTAGATCGAGGTTTAGCGAGTACAATTTAGTTATTACTGAGTTTGCGTAAAAAGGATAGTTTGTGAAGCCGTACTACAGTTGGCGATATATCTTAAAGGTGGCATCCGAGCATAAAGCGGAGCTGATTAAAGCGAACATTATCGCTTTTTTTGCCGCTTTGGTTTCTGTTCCGCTACCATTGTTTATGCCATTGTTGGTTGATGAAGTTCTGTTAGATCAACCTGGGTTTATTGTCGAAACTGTCGGTCCTATGTTCCCGCCTGAATGGCATGGGCCAGTGCTGTTTATCGGTGTGATTCTGTTTGTCACTCTGTTTTTACGTTTAGTCGCGCTGATGATGAATGTTTGGCAGGCCCGCCAATTCAGCATTATCTCCAAAGATGTCACTTATCGGATTCGGGTTGGCTTATTAGAGCGGCTTAAGAAAATCTCAATGGCCGCATACGAAACTGTTGGCAGCGGTGCGGTTTCATCTCACTTTGTGACCGATCTAGATACTGTAGATCGCTTTATCGGTAGCTCGCTCAGTCGTTTACTAATTGCATCCCTATCTATCTTAGGTACTGCCATTATTTTGCTGTGGATGCACTGGCAGCTTGCCCTGTTTATCTTGTTTCTTAATCCGGTGGTGATCTATTGCACTACCATGGTTGCCAAACGGGTTAAGCACCTTAAAGGTCAGGAAAATAAAGCGTTTGAGGTGTTCCAATCGGCATTAACCGAGACCTTGGACAATATCCAACAGCTGCGTGCCTGTAACCGCGAGCAACATTATCTCAAAGGGCTGATCGCAGAAGCCAAAACCGTACGCGATCATTCAACCGCATTTGAATGGAAAAGCGATGCGGCCAATCGCTTAAGCTTTGTCTTGTTCATGATAGGGGTTGATCTCTTTAGAGCGGTTTCCATGCTTATGGTGGTGTTCTCCGATCTGACCATTGGTGAGATGATGGCTGTGTTTGGTTATCTCTGGTTTATGATGGCACCAGTGCAAGAGATTCTAGGCATCCAATACAGCTATTACGCTGCTAAAGCTGCTCTGCAGCGGATTAACAATTTGGCAGACTTTAAAGAGGAACCGCAGTACCCAGCCAAGGTTAATCCATTTGAAGGTAAGAAGACCGTCGCGGTTAAGTTACAAGATATTCACTTCAGTTATGAAACCGGAGTCGAGGTACTCAAAGGCGTCTCGGTGGATATCCCCGCAGGGCAAAAGATTGCATTAGTCGGTGCCAGTGGTGGTGGTAAATCAACCCTAGTACAGGGGCTGTTGGGCTTATACCCAATCGAGAAAGGGGAGATGTTCTTTGACGGTGTCTCGATCAAAGATATAGGTCTTGCTTGCGTTCGAGATAACGTTGCAACTGTACTCCAGCATCCTGCTCTGTTTAATGGTTCTATTCGTAGCAATCTGACCATGGGTAAAAACTATTCAGATGAAGAGCTTTGGAATGCCTTAGATGTAGCCCAGTTAAAACCCTTTGTTGAATCCCTAGAGCAACGATTGGATACGCAGGTTGGACGGCAAGGCGTAAGGCTCTCCGGAGGGCAGCGACAACGTATCGCTATCGCTCGTATGCTATTAAGTGACCCAAAGGTTGTCGTATTAGACGAGGCAACCTCTGCCTTGGATGCAGAGACCGAGCTGAACTTACATCAGGCGTTAAAGAGCTTTTTAAAAGATCGCACTACCATAATTGTGGCTCACCGCTTAAGTGCAGTGAAGCAAGCTGATCATGTCTATGTGTTTGAAGATGGCAAAATCTGCGAGCAGGGCAATCATTCAGAGTTATTACAAAGTAATGGTCTCTACTCTAGGCTCTACGGTGAATATCAATAAACGCTTCGGCTGAGTTGGTTCATTTTAGGTACATGCTAAAGGTGTAAACTCAGTAGTTAATATTTATGGGTCGGCGTGGATCGAATCTGGCTAAAGGCTGTCTATAGGGATAATCAAATATGGAAGGGCAGGCTCGAGTAGGCTATAAAACGGTTTCAGGGTATTAATTGCTAAAATGTAATTGATAGTAGAAAGGGATTTTGGCCCGAACAAATCATCTGATATGAAGATCAGATAAGAGGATACACCTATGAGTAAGTATGCAGTTGTTGTGACAATGCTATGTGCGCTAACACTAAGTGGTTGTGTAAGTAATTTAAGCGGTACAACCTATTCGCGTAGTGAAGCACGCCAAGTTCAGCAAGTTCAGTACGGTGTTGTGCAATCTGCCATTCCTGTCGTTATTGAAGGAACAGGTGGTGTAGTCGGTGGCGCAACAGGTGCTGTAGTGGGTGGCATCGCAGCCAGCAATGTTGGTGGTGGCCGTGGTAAAGATATCGCGACGGTATTAGGCGCCGTTGCTGGTGGTGTCGCAGGTAAAAAAGCAGAAGAGATGCTAACACGTGCACAAGGACAGGAGATCACTGTGCGCTTAGACAATGGCAATATGGTATCTATCGTTCAAGAGATGGACGGTGGACCAGCCTTCGCAGCAGGCGATCGTGTAAGGGTGCTAACCCGTGCAGGTACTGCTCGCGTGACTTACTAAGCCTAAGTTAGCTCTCATTTAAAAAGCCCTTGCTAAATAGCAGGGGCTTTTTTTGATCATACTGTATCGTCTCGAATACAGTATTCACGATGGACTGACTAAAAGCTCAAGTATGTCATGGACATCTATTTCGTGAAGTTGGGCAATCTCGTACAGTGATTTCTCTGGATCCAACTCAGTTATCCCGATAGTTTTTAGTCTGACTAAAAACTCTTCTTGGCTTATATCGAGTATAGGAAGAAGAGTAGAACTCTCTATATTGGTTAGAAGCTGGAAGGATGCTTCTGCTGCATAGATATCATTAAACGAAATAGCATAAAGAAAGATTCCGCTTAAAACTGAAACTACGATAATGAGCAGGGGCGTACTGGAAAAATACTTTATAAAAGGCCGCTTATTGGCATAAATATGTAATGAACTAGCGACTACGAATAAAAGGCTCATCCATTCGTGAGTGGCTCGTATACTGCCTGAGGAAAGCTCGAAAAACATCAGTACGCCAGTGAGCGATGCTATAAAGAATGAGCCGATTGTCAAAGGCGTGTGGATTTGTCTGGAATGCATAGCCTAAGACTCGGCTTCATTGATGTGAACAATGTAACCAAAAATATCGTTTATTTGTTCTACTGTCAGAGCCCCTCTAAATGCCGGCATAACCCCGTCTTGGCTTATATCTCCATCCAAAACTGAATTAATTAATTCAGCTTTAAAACTGAATGGGTCAGTCAATTCCTGGTAGATATTATCGGGCTTGATAGCTATCGCTTTCGACATGATTCCATCCCCCAGCCCCTTTTCACCATGGCACGCAGCGCAATTCATATTGAAGGCCAGTTCGCCTTTAGAGATGTTCGGTGGGCCGTATAGAGAATCGCTGAAATCTTTCATGTAATAGAATTCAGCAAAAGCTAGGCCTGTAAGGCCTATTAGCATTAACAGCTCTTTTTTTGTCATGACTTTCAACGTCCTGAAAGAAACAGTTCTATGTTTAGATGACGCCATATTCTGGCAATAAGGGTATGGTAATTAATGAAACTTAGGAGAGACTTAGGGCGTTAAATAAAGAAAAGCCGCTTATCTTCTTTTGCTGTTAGGCTGGAGTAGGCGGCTAGGTAGCCTAAGATAAAGGCTGCTGATAACGGAATCGCATACCGCCTTGATCAAGGTTTTCCAGAATTAAGCTTCCTCTGTTTTTACGCGAAATTTCTTCGCAGATTGCCAGGCCTAGACCGTTACTTTTATTGGCATGGGACCGACCGCGATGGAACGGTTCAAAGACATGTTTCATTGTTTCGGGATCAATACCTGGACCATTATCATCAACAATAAATACAAGCTGATTATCTTCTTTAAACAATGAAACATTGATTGTCTTCCCTTCCGGAGAATACTCAATGGCATTGCTTATGGCGTTCTGAAAAATATGCCATAAGTGGTTATCCCTATTGGTAATCTGTATAACTTCTATTTTTTCTACCCCAAGATCCTGCTCTTTTCGATCTGCTATGGGGTGCAGGCTGATAACGATATCTTGCAGTAACTCGTTCGCTGAAATGACCTCTTCTCGTGTTGGTGTATCAGCTTGTAATCGGGCTAAGTTCAGCAATTGCTCGACCAGAGACTGTAAGCGGTTTAATCCAGAGCGTAAGTTAGAGGCATCAGCTTGTTTATTATTTTGTAAATTTTCAGCTTGAATGCTTAACCCAGTAACAGGTGTTCTCAACTCGTGCGCAGCATCAGCAATAAAACGCTGTTGGCGTTTGATCCCTTGTTCAACCCTCACCATTAATCGGTTAATAGCATTAATAAATGGCGTTATTTCTTCTGGCACATTTTCGGTGTGTAAACGGGTCAGATCATCACTATCCCGTTGGTTTACCTCTGCGGCTAATTGGTTAATTGGCCGTAACAGCCGTTTGATTATGACCTGAAGCCCAATTAACAAAGATAGGGATAACAGTAACATGGGGACAGCAGAGGCGAGGGCGCTGCTTAAAGCCAACTTTTCACGGATATCCGTCTCTTGGGCAATCGCGTACAACTGATCTTGATGTTGCACTACTAAAATGCGCCAAGTAGCTTCATCAATATCGACATAGCCAAGGCCCGTTTCTAGATCGGTCGGAAATTGTAATGGCTGGGTAACTGATAAGGATTGAACAACTATAGACTCATCATCAAAATCATATCTTAATGACTTTGTGTTAATTGAATTACCTGTTTGTAGCCAAGTAGAGATTTGTTCCAATAGGTCATCTTGGAGCTCTTTTGCTTGGATATATGCGGCAGCAAAAGAGATTAAAGAGCCTGCGACACAAAAGGTGGCGACTAAAATCAGTAACCATTTTCTAAGGTCACGTTGTAAGGATGCATGTTTTAAGGCCGAATGTTTCAAGGCTACACCATCCAACCAAGCCCCCGAATATTCTTAATACTGTCTTTGCCCAATTTTTTACGTAGACCATGAATGATGAACTCAATCGCGTTGCTAGCGATATCATCATCCAAACCATAAACTTTTGATTCTAATTGTTCGCGGTTAAACGTTTGTCCTGCTCGCATCATTAATGTTTCAAGCAAAGCGAATTCTCGGGCAGACAGTTGGTGTGTTTCGCTTTCAACGATGACGGTAGCGTTCTTCACATCTAACTTCATGCTTGAGGTTTCAAGTACTGGCGTACCAGCCCCTTGGTTTCGGCGGCTAATCGCGCGCAAACGTGCTTGTAATTCAGCTATTGAGAAGGGCTTGATGAGATAATCGTCTGCACCTAGGTCCAGTCCATTAATTCTATCGTCGACCCCATCTCGGGCAGTAATGATAATAACCGGGATACCTAAACCCGCTTGACGGATTTGGCGCAAAATTTCGAAACCATCTAGGTCAGGTAACCCTAGGTCAAGTAGCAAGGCGTCATAGTCACCAGATTTAAGTAAGTCCAAAGCGCCTGCACCTTGTTGAATCCATTCAATATTTTGATTGGACTCCAACATGGCTTGGGAAACACCGTGCCCAATAAGCGGATCATCTTCAATTAGCAGCAGTTTCATCTGTTAACCATTCCGTCTCTTTAATCTAGAGCTCATGCTTCTTAACTTATTTTAGAAAGCATTAATCTCAGGATAACTGTATATGTCTAAAACCAACAAACTTATTGGTTGTTAAAGCTTAATTACCTCAAAACCACCGCGCATTAGGCGGTGGTGTTAATTAGATCTAGTTATCATCTTTATCTGATTTACGCAGACTGGACATAAATGCATCAAATTCCTGTTGATCTTCACGACGCTTAGCATCTGCTCTAAACGTTCGGAAAGCATCTTCGCGTCTATTTATCTTTTCTTTCATTCTTCTCATGCTTTCATATTGGGTTTGTTGGAATTCATTGAATACACAGTTGTTAGTGTCTTTGTTTTCAATCGTCGAACGAAAGCGTAAAAGTTGCTGCCATTTCTTTCGAGTCCAACTAGGCAATTCCTGAATAGGATTACCTAATATTGTCCATAGCAAAATTGCTAGCCCTAAGATGGGAAAGACAATAAATCCAAGAACCATTGCAATTATGTTTGCCCAACTCCAGTGACCTTTGCCTTCATCTAACTTTATATTGGTCTCGACACGAGGTTCAGAAGCACCCTCAGCAGCGGAATAATTTGTCGATGACATGACATTTTCCTCTCTATGATCAATTAGAATTTTTATGCTTGGGGGGCCAAGCTCTGAACATAGAGTAATAAATGAAACTTAGATAAAACTTAGCAGAAGAGTGTTAGCTGATTTGTGATCACTGTTGTGGGTTATCGGGAATTTTAGATTTGTAGAGACGTATCTCGTTTACATATGGCGTTGATCGTTGGATTACTGGAACTGCTTCTACGCGTTATTCCGTAGAGGTCATCAGTTACCTCGGTAATTTCAGCAATACACTCAACCCCGTATTGGCGGCAGACTTCTTCAGCTATAACTGTTGGTGCAGCAAAGACCCCATGCCCTTTAGAGCCGAAGACTTTAATTAACGCACTATCATCAATTTGAGCTTTTACATAAGGCCTTATTTGGTGTTCTTCAAACCACTGAATTAGTTGGGCAAACCAGGGGGCATTAATTGCATTGGATAAGAAGGTTTCCTTATCCATACTGATGGGGAAGTTCTCGCGTAGCTCGGCTGCTTTTTTTGGCTCTGCAAACAATGATACGGTCGATGAATCGAGTTTATAGATGAACAGATTGGAATCTGAATTGTATTCAGGGAGTTCGTCAGTCAGTAGTAGATCGATCTTTTTCTGGCTTAACAGTGTTAGCAGTTGAGCGGGGATTCCGGTTGTACTGTTTAGTGTCACTTCCTGATCAATCTCAAATACAGGTTCGATAAGGTGATAGGCGATGAGTTTATGGATCGAAGATGAGATGCCAACGTTTAAGTTTGTAGGCCGGTTTTGTGGCTTTTCCTCCAGAAAACGATCTAGTTCCTCTGCAATGCTGAACATTTGATCGGCATATCGAGCGACTTGCTTTCCTAAAGGGGTAATAAGTAAGTTACGGCCTTTTCGAGTGAACAGAAGACCACCAATGGATTCTTCTAGAGAAGAAATTTGGCTGCTGATCGTTTGCGGCGTTAAATCTGCAATCTCACTGGCTTTGGCAATCGAACCTTCCTTAGCGACCAGCCAAAAGAAATAAAGATGACGAAGGTTATACTTACTCATAAATCGGTTTCACCCTTAGTCGTGAACTCAGAAATGATAAGTAAGTATAACCCTCATCAAAAGGGGAAGTGCTTAAGAGGCAATTGAATGTTGAACTGTGCTTAGCATAGGCGGTTTATGCCTAGCTTCAGTTGCCTTGTCTTCTTCTACCATGAACAGGTGATAAGCCTCTGGACCAAAAGAATCCAGAGCGGTTAGTAGATAAGAGAACTGATCATTTACCGGTTCGCCTGTTCTTTTTACTTTGAAATTATAACGTTGAGACGGAATTGAGCTGAGTAGTGGCTCTTCGACCCATAAGTAAAGTGATTGATCCGAAATAACATACTCAAATCTAACGGGTTTAAAACCTTCTCTTAGGGTCAGAGTTTGGGTTTTGTCAGAGAGTTCTAATGGATATTTCAAAATGGCTTTCATGACTACACTCCAATGTTCTGATGTTGTTTGGAGTATATTTGCTTAGAATAAATCTATTTTGAACAGTTTTTATAAGTGCTCTACTTCGAATAATTCGATGAAATGGGTTTTAAATGAGCCTAAATGCTCTGTTTTTTGGATGCTTGGTAAAAAGTTCAAGGCATTTAAGTTAGCTAGGAATCTCTAGGCGAAGGGAGCTATAAAGACTGTCTTAAAAATGCGGCCGGTCTCTTGCCTTTAAGCGCTAAACAATGTCCTAGCCTTTCAACCAGCCACCGTACTTGCCTCTGTGAGGTTCTCTTCACTTCCTTTTACTCGTTGCTTTGTTATCTCAATAGATTTAATCAGTTCATTGGCAGGCACTGCTCTGCTGTAGTGCCAGCCTTGGTGGATCTCAATGTTGAGTTTATCCAGTTGGGCGACTTGCTGCGGTGTCTCTACGCCTTCAGCGATGGTAATGAGGTTAAGCTTTTTGGATAAACCAACAATCATCTCTAGTACATGGCTGTTGATTGAATCTGTGCCTATAGATGCGACAAAGCACTTATCTGCTTTAAGGTATTTAACCGGTAGTTGGCCAAGGTAATGTAGGCCACAGTATCCCGTGCCAAAATCATCTATGGCGATATCGATACCTGCTGCCGTAAGCTTAATAAAGGCTTTTTGAATTCGATCGTCGTTGCTATCCACTAATACGTCTTCTGTGACTTCTAACACTAAATTTGGAATAAGGCCTTTGTAGTGAATTAGTTCGCGTACTGACTTAGCGTCTAGTAAATGGTTGGACGATATATTGATAGTGATGATGAAATCCGGGTTTTGTATCAGGATAGGGCGTAGTTCGTCGTAACAGTTTTTCAGCTGCTGCGATGTCATCTTGTTGATAAAACCTTTCTCTTCAGCTTCGGGGATAAAGGTAATTGGGTTCTTTAAACCTTCGGCAGGATGCTGCCAGCGCATCAATACCTCTGTGCCTATGATCTGTTTATCCGAAGCATTGATCAGTGGCTGATAGAGATTGAAAAACTCCCCATGCTTGATCGCTTTTTTGAGTAGGTGGGCGCTGTCAGATAAGTAGATGATGAGATATTGAAAAAGCAAGGTAAGGAGCAGCCAGACGCTTAAACATAGCGCAGCACCTTGGATACTAAAATTACTGTGATCACCAAAGATGATTTTTTTCTCATCACTGATAACCACGCTCAAGTCAGGGAAGGTAATCAACGGGCTATAGGCTGCAACTTGGTCTAGACCATTATCAAATTCACCTTTGAGCACTCTGGGTTGATCTATAGGTAGCGCCAAACCTGATTTCGGGCTGGCATAAGGGCCATTCATAATAATTGGTTGTCCGGTATCACTATGGATCAGACCGGTAAAACCTAGTTCACTGGAGCGATTTTGTAACTGGTTTTTCAGCCAGCTTATTCTTACGAGTGCGTTAACTTCACCACCTTGCTTCAGACTTCTCGCAAGTACAAAAGCAGGTTGTTGCATATATTCGACATTAACAGGGCCTAGAAAGCGTAAACCGGGTTCAGTGGGTGGCGGTGTAACATAGATAGGCTGGTCGTGTTTTTTCCAGCTGGTACACACCAACTGTCCGTTTGCATCGACGATCCCCATCTCTACTACAGGGGCGACGTTAAACATAATACTGCGCATATCAAAGAGGATATCTTCGCTGCATTGTTTGCTGAGTTGCTCCATATCGATCAGCACATTATTAATGATGCTGTAGTTGATATCGAGCCATTCGGACAGTTGTTGGACTTTGATTTTAAGGTCGCGTTGTTGAAGCTGCTTATGCTGCTCTACTTGCTCGTAGCTTATGAATAGAGTGATTAACAACGTAATAACTGCGCTCATCAACGCAGCTGCGAGGTATTGCCTGTTCCATAAGCGAAGAGTTTGCGTGTTCACAATTAGCTCACCTAATCCCTGTAGTGGATCAACGCTACCATAAATTGTTGTATCACCAAAATTCACCTACAGAATGAAAGTTATGCAGAAATTGAACAGACCTTTTAGTCTTTATGCGCTGGATCAAGGATTTTTAGGCTATTTTGCTGTTGAATTAAAATCAAAAATTCAGTGAGGTGGATTTATGGGTAAGTTAGTTCAGGGTATCGCTTGTGGCTTGTTAGTTGCTGTTTCTTTCGGCGCACAGGCAGATGGTCAAGCTGTTTATGATAAGCATTGTAAAGGCTGCCATGTTGCAGGTGTAGGTAACGCACCAAAACCAGGTGATAAAGCTGAGTGGGATAAACGCAGCGCTGCGGGTATTGATGCAATGGTTCAGACCGTAATTCAGGGTAAAGGTGCTATGCCAAAAGGCGGCACTTGTACTGACTGCGATGAAGCGACTATTAAAGAAGCAGTTGAAGTGCTTCTAGCTCAATAAATCATTTGAGCTTCTTCTATCGGGATATGGCAGAGCCCTCTGCTGTATTTCGATAGTTATCACGTAATTTTTCCTTTCCTCTTTTCTTCCCTAGCTATTTTCAGAGTTGTTCACGCTTAGTGATAATTCAGTCTTTTTTATATGATTTATTTATGCCACGCTGTACTGAATTAACAATGTAAGTAATACCTCTATTCTTGTTCAGACCTTAAACTGTATATTAGGTTTATTACAGCTAAATTCGTATGAGGCGTATATGGCTGATTTTATTGATGAAACTCAAGTAGAAACGTTACTTAAACAACTCCATCAGTTGCGCGATGAATTGGGGGAGGAGGCCTCTGCGCTGAAACATACGGCCGAACCTGTGAATCTCGATCAGCAAGCATTCGGACGAGTCTCACGAGGGGATGCTTTACAACAGCAAAGCATGGCTAAAGCGAATCTGCGCCAATGCCAAGAACGCATTCAACTGATTGAAGACGCATTACAAAAAATTGATAACGAAGAATATGGGTTTTGTGAGGGTTGTGGTGAACTTATCTCATTTGCGAGATTAAGTGCTCGGCCGGAATCTTTATATTGCCTTAAGTGCCAGCAGGAACAAGAATCCTAAAGGTATCGTTTGTTTCAAGGTAAAGAGTGTTTTAGTTAAAGAGCCACTATGTCAGATAAGAATAATAATGCGCCGCAGCTTGATCCGGGTGTCGATGACGCTTGGGTGAGTGTGATCCGGAAAATGGATGAGGCGTATGCTGATCTTGTGCATTCTCAAGTGGAAGTAGAAGAGAAGAATGCCGAACTGCAGGAGAATAAGCAGTTTCTGGATAGTGTTCAGAGCTCTATGAGTGATGTATTGATTGTCTGCGATCACTTAGGTCAGATTCAGCAGGTTAATCGAGCCTTAGAGATGTTAACCGGTAAGTTGGGCGATCAACTTGTCGGTAGCCATTTCACAGATCTTGTAGATCCTCGCTTTTTACAAAAGGTTAATGGCTTGATTAATCAGGTGCGGGTCCAGCCTGTACGTGATTGTGAGATAGAACTACAGGGTGTAGATGGTTCTGTACCGCTTTCTATGAACTGCTCACCGCGTAAAAATCATCGTGGCCGATTAGTGGGTATGGTGTTAATCGGCCGGCCTTTAGGTGAACTGCAAAAAGCCTATATCGAACTCAATAGTGCCCATGCTGAGCTTAAGTTGGCACAAGAGCGTTTGGTGCAATCAGAAAAGATGGCCTCTCTAGGTCGATTGGTGGCTGGCGTAGCCCATGAACTGAATAATCCGATCAGTTTTGTTTATGGCAATATGCATGCTTTGCAACGCTATACAGATCGATTAAGTCAGTACTTCGATGCGATCAACGAGGGGCAGTCTCGTGACAAACTCAAAGAGATGCGCGAAGAGTTACGTTTAGATAAGTTAATCCGCGACCTTAATTCGCTGGTGGCTGGCACTATGGAGGGAGCGGACCGAGTTAAAGAGATCGTAAATGATCTTAAACAGTTCTCTTCTACTCAAGAATCTGAGAAAACAGTGTTCGATCTAACCCATGTGATCAGAACGGCGCTGCACTGGATAATTAAAGAGAGTAAACAGCCGGTAGAGGTTATTGATCTTATCCCTTCAGACTTAAAAGCGGTTGGGCATTCTGGCCAAATCCACCAAGTAGTTGTGAACCTCGTCCAAAACGCCGTTGATGCGATGCAAGGTTGTGACCAGCAATGTTTAACTCTAGAGGCAGAATCATTTAACGACAGAATCGAATTTAAGGTCAGTGATACAGGGCCAGGCGTTTGTGAGGAGGATCTTTCTCGCCTGTTTGATCCATTCTTTACCACTAAGCCTGTTGGTCAGGGCACTGGCTTAGGTCTGTCGATCAGTTATGGCATTGTCTCAGAGCACGGTGGTGAACTTCGTATATTAAACCGTGATGAGGGTGGGGCGATGGCGATTTTAGTGTTACCGACAGAGGAGGTTAGTAATGTTTAATCTTCTTTGGCTTCAGTCAGCCGGTTGTGGTGGCTGTTCGATGTCTCTGTTGAACGCTGAATCACCCGATCTAATTTCTACCTTCAAAGCCGCCAATATCAATCTGTTATGGCACCCTTCACTCAGTGAAGAGACGGGCTCTGAAGTGACGGAACTTTTAGACAAGATCCTCGCAGACGAACTCAAGCTAGATGCGTTATGTATCGAAGGAGCTGTCCCTAGAGGCCCTGAAGGTACAGGCCGATTCCACATCTTGGGTGGCACCAATACGCCGATGATGACTTGGGTCCAGCAATTAGCGCAAAAAGCTAAATATACAATCGCGATTGGTTCTTGCGCAGCCTATGGCGGTATATCAGCAGCTGGCGAGAATATTACAGATGCGGCTGGTTTACAGTTTGAGGGTGAAGTACCTGGCGGTATCCTAGGGGCTGAATATCGCTCTGGCTCAGGTTTTAATACGGTCAATATCTCCGGCTGCCCTGTCCATCCCAACTGGGTAACAGAAACATTGATTAGCTTGGCTTTAGGTGAACATTCTGAAGATGCGGTAGATCAATTTGGTCGGCCGCGTATGTATGCAGATCACCTCGTACATCATGGCTGCAGCCGTAATGAATTTTATGAGTACAAAGCCAGCGCGGAAAATCCTGGGGACCTTGGCTGCATGATGGAAAATATGGGGTGTCTTGGTACCCAGGCGCATGCGGATTGTAATACCCGCCCCTGGAATGGTGAGGGCTCATGTACCAAAGGTGGCTATGCCTGTATTAATTGCACAGCGCCCGAGTTTGAAGAGCCTATGCATAGCTTTATGCAAACCCCTAAAGTTGCGGGCATTCCGGTCGGTTTACCTACAGATATGCCTAAAGCTTGGTTTGTCGCTTTGGCTTCCCTTTCGAAAGCGGCAACACCGGAGCGTTTGCGCAAAAATGCGACCTCGGAAACGCTGATCTATCCACCCACAGTCCATAAGAGAAAAAGTTAGATATGAGCCGAATTGTCGTGGGCCCTTTCAATCGTGTGGAAGGGGATCTGGAAGTTAGCTTAGATATTGCTGATGGGCAGGTTAGTGGGGCGCGGGTCAACTCTCCTATGTTTAGAGGGTTTGAGCGGATTATGCACGGGCAAAATCCGATGGATGCGTTGGTATATACCCCACGTATCTGCGGCATCTGCTCGGTAAGTCAATCAGTCGCTTGTGCCAGAGCATTAGCGGATATGATGCAGCTCGAAATGCCAGAGAATGGTGAGCTAGCGACCAACCTCGTGTTAGCTAACGAAAATATGACGGATCTGCTGACCCACTTTTACTTGTTCTTTATGCCTGATTTTAGTCGCGATATTTATGCAGGTGAGGATTGGTTTTCGACTGTGAGTAAGCGATTTAAAGCTAAAACGGGTACAGCAACACGCGCTATGCTTCCGGCTCGAGCTGAGTTTCTGCATCTGATGGGATTGATGGCGGGTAAGTGGCCACATACCTTAAGCCTTCAGCCAGGTGGGACAACGAAACCAATCGAATCTCAAGAAAGGATTAGGCTGCTAACTATTTTGTCTGCGTTTAGAGGGTTTCTTGAAGAGCAGCTCTTTGGTGCTGATTTAGAAGAAATAGGTGAATTAGATTCTCTATCAGCGCTGGAACAATGGTCTTCAAAAGAGCATTGGAGTCAGAGCGATTTTCGCATGTTCTTGCACTTAAGTGCTGACTTAGAGCTGCAAAGTTTAGGCCGCAGTACTAACCAGTTTTTAAGTTATGGAAATTATCCACTACAGGGCGAGCCGATGTTTAAATCGGGGGTGAATTTTCATGGAGAGACAGGCGTATTAGAGAGAGGTTCTATCACAGAAGACCTTGCATACTCTTGGATGGAATCTGAGCCCGAGCCATTACCGCCTCAAGAAGGTAAAACTAACCCGTCGCTTGCTAATGAAGATGCTTACACTTGGTGTAAAGCACCAAGGTTTAATCGCCAAGTCATGGAAGTAGGCGCACTTTCCCGGCAGCTTATTAATGGTCATCCGCTTATCACCGACCTTGTAAACCGTTCAGGCGGTAATGTTGAGAATCGTATTATTGCCAGATTGCTGGAGCTGGCACTAGTGATCCCTAAAATGCAGAAATGGGCAACACAACTTAATCCACAGGCTGATTTCTGTCACCACGGCGAAATACCAAAAGAGGGTTCAGGCGTCGGCATGATTGAGGCGGCAAGGGGAAGCTTGGGCCACTGGATTAATGTCGAAAAAGGCAAAATCAGTAATTACCAAATCATTGCGCCTACGACATGGAATTTCTCACCGAGAGATGAACAATCTGTACCGGGAGCTTTAGAGCAAGCTTTAGTTGGGGCGCCTGTTCAAGAAGGGGAAAAAGAACCGGTGTCTGTACAACATATAGTTCGTTCTTTCGATCCTTGTATGGTCTGCACCGTTCATTAACGCTGATTCATTGTGACCTGAACATAGTGTTTTTCAGAATAATATCGAAGTAAGGAATGCTTAATTTATGAAAGATCGGTCTATTTCGTTAGTACTGGGTAGCGGTGGTGCTAGAGGTCTAGCTCATATAGGTATTATTCATGAACTGGAACAAGCTGGATATAAGATTGAATCGATCTCAGGTTGTTCTATTGGTGCTTTGATAGGTGGGGTATACGCTGCTGGAAAATTAGCTGAATTTGAGGCTTGGGTTAGGGCGATTGATAAGACGGATATCCTAAGTTTGCTCGATTTGACTTGGCGATCTGATGGCCTTGTGAAGGGCGATAAGATAATGGACACCTTAGTCCAGTTAGTCGGCGATTGGAAAATTGAAGATCTTCCTATTCGATTTACTGCAATCGCTGCTGATATCGACGATGAAAAAGAGGTTTGGATGAGTTCTGGATCACTTTTTGAGGCGATCAGGGCGTCTATTTCATTGCCTATGTTCTTCTCTCCCGTACCTTATCGTGATTCTTTTCTAGTGGACGGCGGGATTCTAAATCCAGTTCCTATTGCGCCTTGCTTTAATGATCAAACCGATCAGATCTTTGCTGTAAATTTAGGCGGTGCAGTTGAGCATGGTCTCTTTATTGAGGAGAGGCACGAAGAGGATACTGATCTAAGTTTCAAAGAGCGCGTACATAGCTTTGTCGAAAAGTTATATAAATCAGACGAAGAGGAAGGTCGCTCATTAAGTATGTACGATGTTGCTCATCAGGCTTTTGATACTATGCAGGGAACTATTGCTCGGCAGAAGTTAGCGGCTTATCCGCCCGATGGTGTCATTGAAATCCCTCGAAATGCCTGCGGTATCTTGGAATTCCATAAAGCTGAGCCACTTATCGAGCTTGGTAAAAAGCGAGCGCGCGCTTTTATTGCGACACTAGATTAGATTGTTTCTGTCGTTTAATAAAGATAGATAGATCTATTTCGTAAGATTTTCCTAACCACATGACGTAATCTCGATGGTCTTTAAGGTCATCCCCGGTCACTGGGTGAATAAGGACATCTAGATTGTCTCTATGGTAATTCAGCCATTGGACAACTTCCGCGAACTGGTTGCCAGTAAAACTCAGTTGGCAGCTGCCTGTTGGGTGCGGGCCTACAGGCTTTTGATGAAGCCTACCTGCTTTTACCTCTAACGCTTCGCTCGCTTTTTGCACAAGTGTTTCGGCATCGGTGTATGTAGCTTCATCGAAATAGATGTGGGCATGATAGGCGTTAAATAGTTGCATAGATTAATCCCTACAAATAAAAAAGCGCCCTGATTTTAGGGCGCTTTCAGTAGCTAAGTCAGAAATATTAAATCTTGAACTGACTCACTTTTCCATTCAGATCGACAGATAGGCGAGATAATTGCTCGCTGGCAGCTGAGATCTGAGTTGCGCCGTCTGCGGATTCTTGCGAAGCGTCATTGATCGCAACGAGCGACCGGTTAATCTCTTCGGCTACGCTAGTTTGCTCCTCACTGGCAGAGGCGATATGAGTATTCATATCAGTAATCATGCCCACTGCTTCAGAGATGCCTTGTAGAGCATCACCTGCTTCAGATGCTTTGCTACCTGCTTGTTCTGCTTCACGCTGACTCTGCTCCATCGCTGATACAGCAGTGCGTGTGCCTGATTGTAGGCGCTCAATAGCGTTTTCAATTTCGGTTGTAGATTGCTGTGTACGCTGCGCCAGTGTGCGAACTTCATCAGCTACTACGGCGAAGCCTCGACCTTGATCACCAGCTCGGGCAGCCTCAATAGCAGCATTAAGTGCCAAGAGGTTAGTCTGTTCAGCGATATCGTTGATTACACCAATAATAGAACCGATGCTTTCACTATCGTTCTCAACTGCAGTAATACGCTCAGATACCTGAGCTACATTACCCACTAAGGAGTTAGTAGAAGCAACAGCCGCAGATACGATTTCGTTACCTTGGGAAGCTTGATCAAGCATCGTGCGTGCTTGGCTATCTGCATGCTCCGCATTAGTGGCTACATCTTGAGAGGTAGAAACCATCTCATTCATAGCGCTAGCAACCTGTTCAATTTCAAGACGTTGATTATTGATGCTGTGGTTAGCTTGCGAACTGATAGCAGACATCTGCTCCGCAGCGGAAGCGAGCTGCTGCGTAGCGCTACCAATGTCACCAATCAGTTTACGCTGGTGGCCTAACATCTTGTTAAAGTTCGAGCTGATCTCAGTTAGTTCATCATTGCCTTGCACTGGTACGTCAGCGGTTAGGTCCGATTGGCTCGCCACTTTATCCATTGATTGACTCAATGCGTCCAACGGAGTGCGAATCGAATGATAAACAAGCTTGCTTAGGATAGTTAAGAGCGCTACGACGACAACACCCAGACCAATAATGATGATAATTGCGTTATCGTAAGCAGTGCTTATAGTCTGACGTTCTTCAGAGGCTACACGTAGCTGAAGGCTAATAAGTTCAGCGATCTTTTCACTGATTGGATCAATAGTGTCGTATAACGGGCCATCAAAGTCCTGTAATTGACCTGCAATGTAACCGCTGTCCATCTTGTTCATCGCATTTTCAAGGCGATCCAATGACTGGTTGGCAGCTACGAATAAGGTTTCAGCTTCTTTAGCAAGTTGAGCTTCTTCCGCGGTAAGTGTCGTGGCCATATATTTCTGCCACTTTTCGGAAATCTCAGCGCGTGCGTCTTTAACACCTTTTAAAGCATCTTGACCGGTCATAATCCCAGCATTTGCTTTGTTTACGGCATCAATTACAAAGACTGCATAATCATCTGCAATGAGTTTTAGATCTTCAAGAGGTACCACACGGTCTTCATAGATACGCGCAACACCATCGTCGGATTGTTTCAATTCGTATAGAGAGGTGGCGATAATGATGGCTACGCCGATAACTGGAAGTATGGAAGTAAGAACGAGCTTCGTACGAATGCTCAAACCGCTTAATAACATTATATGTCCCCACGACTTTCGGAGAAAGAATCAATAATGCCATGAACAAATAAGTTCAGATCCCTGGCCGGTCCCCCACAGACCAAACAGTAATCTAGGTACTGCTTACATCCATTGTTACTATAGTTATAGCTGCTAGATCTTTTATTACAACATTTAATTAACCTTATCTTATATTATTTAATATATTGTTCATTTATTGTATTAATTATTGTAGAAACTGTATGCTTTTCATACAGTTAGTTGGGATTCAATAAAGAAAAAATGGTGCCTCTATGGTGGAACTGAACTGCTGTAACACTTTGATCTAATATTGAATAAAAAATTACAAAGAAATTAAACTTACTAAGTTTTATTTACTTTTCTCTGTTCTACACTAGAAAAAGCGCATTACTGTTGTTTAAGGAATACTCAATGGGCATTTTTGTTCGAGTGATCTTATTTTACTTTGTCGTTACCTCTGTACACGCCCAAGAACAAATAAGTTTACAGTTGTTATGGAAGCATCAGTTTCAATTTGCCGGGTATTACATGGCGATTGAAAAAGGTTTTTATGCAGAAGAAGGTCTAGATGTTTCATTAAAAGAGTTTGATTTTAGTATTGATTTGGTTGGAGAGGTTACCTCTGGGAATAGCCAGTTTGGTGTCGGGCGTACCTCTTTGTTGATTGATAAAAACGCAGGTGCTGATGTAGTTGCTATGTTTGCGGCTTACCAGCAGTCGCCGTTGATGCTGTTAAGTAGGAAGGATTCAGGCATATTACTGTCGTCCGATCTTAAAGATCGGAAAATTATGATTACCAATGACGCCAAAAAAGTTGGCGAAATCATAGCGATGTTGTTGCAAGCGGGAATTACAATTTCTGATTTTGAGCAACAGCAGCATAGTTACAATGTTCAGGATCTAATCGACGGCAAAACAGATGCTATGGCGTCTTATATCTCAAATGAACCCTACCTGATGGATCAGCAGGGAGTTGAGTACAACATCATTCATCCTAAGGATTACGGTTTTGATATGTACTCGGACATTTTATTTACCTCTCGAAAGTATATTGAGACAAAGCCTGAAATCGTCGATAAGTTTTATCGTGCATCTATGAAAGGCTGGATGTATGCCTTTGATAACATTCAAGAAACTGCACAAGTCATTTTTGATAGCTATAACTCTCAAGGTAAAAGCCTTGATGCGTTAGTTTTTGAAGGGCGAGAGCTAAAGAAAGTTGCCTTTGATAATGATGGAAATTTTGGCACATTATCGGTGAATAAATTCAACGAGATGGCTCAGGTCTATCTTATCACTGGTAGTATTTTTCTTGGTTACGACTTTTCTGATTTTGTCTATCGCCCTCCCAGTAATCTATTTCGTCTAAGTCAAGCTGAATTAGCTTATATCCAAAATAGGGGCAAAGTTAAGGTTTGTGTTAATCCAAATTGGTATCCCTACGAGTCCTTTCAAAATGGTGGGCATGTAGGGATGGCAGCAGATTATCTCAGGTTAATCTTCGGTAACTTGAATATTCCTTTCGAAGTCATACCTACAAAAACTTGGAGTGAGACTATTCAGTACGCGAAGACTGGTAAATGCGAAGTGATTGCTGGAGCGATGCAGACGATTGATCGCAGTAGTTATCTAGAGTTTTCGCATCCCTATTTGAGCGTGCCGGCTGTCGTTGCTTTGAAGGCTGATAGTGATGCACAGTCATTGCCCAATATGACGATTGGTGTGGTCGATAAATCTGCGTTTCATGATATTTTACGTGACCGTTATCCGGGTATGACAATCGTGCCTGTGCGAGAAAATCGAGAGGGTATTCGCATGTTACTCTCCGGTGAAATCGATGGTTTTGTAGGAGGGCATACAAGCATTACCCATGTCCTGCGTTCACAACAGATAGATAGTGTTGTGTTGAGTGATCAATTACGTGATAACTGGGATATTAGTGTTGCAGTTGGTCAGGATAGCTCTCCTTACTTAATGAATGCGATAAATAAATCGATTGCGTCTATTTCTGCTGAAGAGCATAAAAATATCTATCGACGTTGGGCTCAGATCGAGCATAAGCATTCTGTCGATTACCGCTTGTTGTGGGGGATTTTGGCGGTCGTTGCTGTGTTGGCTGGTATTGGGTTGTACCGTTATCTACATATGCTCTCTTACAATAAAATGCTCCAGACTATTGCTGAAAAGGATGCATTAACAGGAATTTTAAGTCGTGGGAAGCTGCGTACTGAGCTTGAAGAGTTTACGGCATTGGCGGAGCGTCATGACTGGAAGCTATCGCTGATCTTTTTTGATATTGATAATTTTAAAGGGATCAATGACACCTATGGCCATGTTAAAGGCGATAAAGTTTTAATTGAACTCACTGAGTTGGTAGGGGGTATGTCGCGTAAGACCGATCGTTTTGGTCGCTGGGGCGGAGAAGAATTCCTGTTTTTGATGTTGGAAACGGATCTAAAAGATGCGGGCGTAATTGCTGAGAAGTTTAGAGAGGCGATCGAGCGATATAATTTTGGTTTGCCAGAAGCTGTGACCAGTAGTTTTGGTGTCTCTCAGTATTCAAAAGGTGAGAGTATTGAGAGTTGGGTTGGGCGGGCTGACAGTGCTTTGTATCGGGCCAAAGGTGAAGGTAAAAACTGCGTGCGCTTGAACTAGAACGAAAAAGGCCACTTTGTGAAAAGCGGCCTTTTTAGACTTTTACTTGTTACCAAGATCAATCGATTAATTGGTACTCGTTACGCAGAATCTCAATAATTTCAGCTTTTGGATTATCTGATTGTTGTAGCTTTTTACCGATAATTTTCTCCGCGATACCCACATAAGTGTCAGACACTTTCTGAATCAAAGCGGCTGGCAGCTCATTGTCGCGTGCAAGAGCATAGCGCTCTTCCATACGGTCTTTGTTTACTAAAATATCTGAATCAGGGAAGTGGTTTAGAAGCTCCTGACGGAAAACTTCTTTTGAGTTTTCAATTACTTCGCCTTCACGATAAGCAGGTCCGTCCCAGATACGAGAGGAATCAGGCGTGCCGACTTCATCCATGTAGATAAGCTTTTCATTGCCTTCAGCATCAGTGACATAACCAAACTCAAATTTGGTATCTACAAAGATTTGATCAAGCTTGCTTAGTTCGCTGCTAATCACTTCAAAGCCTTCTTTCAAAAGCTTTTCATATTGTTCAACATCATCAGCTTGTAGGAACTTGAATGCTTCGAAATTATTGACGATGTTATTACGAGTAATGTTTACATCATCTACCTCAGGCACACCCGGAACACCTTTAAGAATCCCTTTGGTTGATGGTGTGATAAGTAGCTCAGGTAGCTTTTGATCTTTTTCTAGATCTTCAGCAATTTGAATACCACAGAACTCACGTTCACCTTTTGCGTATGCGCGCCACATAGAACCTGTGATGTATTGACGGCATATCGCTTCGATCATAATAGGTTTTGCTTTCTGGACGATCCAAACTAGTGGGTGAGGAATATCTAGAATATGGCTGTCAGCAAGACCGTTTTCGCGGAATAGTTTAAACCAGTGGTTAGAGATTGCGTTTAGTGCAGCCCCTTTTCCAGGAACGCCTTGCATGCCGCCTTCGCCGGTCCAGATGCATTCGAAAGCAGATATGCGGTCACTGATTACCATAACTGCAAGTTCAGCGCCTTCATGAACGTTGTAACCTTTCTCTTTGATCAGGCGTTGGCTGTCTTCTTTTGTTAACCAATAAACAGAGCGAACTTTGCCGCTATGAACTGGTAGATCAGTTCGAATAGGGAGATCGTTATTAACAGCCAATACTTTATCAGCAAGACCCATGGAAAATGTCCTGTATATAGAAATAAATCGTGTAAATGCTTTATACAAGATAAAGCGTGAAAAATGTTTTGCTACAAACTATCACGTTACATTCAATGGATACCATCTTAGGAGTAACGCTTGGCATCACGCAGTAATGAACTTAAATCTAAATCCTGCATATCAGCAAGTGCTTCTAAGTCATTCGACGTTCTTGGCGGTAATTTTTTTAGTCGTTCTCGTTCCGCTTTCTTCCGTTCGGCTTTTTCTAATAGCTTTTCTTGAATGGCGTCCAATTGCTCTGTTGAAAGTGAAGCGAGTCGACTGAATAACTCATCTTCAGTCATATGTGAATTGATCACTCCGAAACAGCAAAATTCGAAAGAGGATTATAGCAGCTTTGGATGATCTACGACCAATAACTTGTGTGAAATACTATTGGTGGAAAGTTTATTGTCATTTTTGGCTAAAGTTGGAAGGTGTGTTTTTATTGGGCTTTGGGCTTTTGTCAGGCGATCTGCTTGAGAGTGAGGTATAACGGGCGTTTTGGTCTTGTTGATAACTTGGCACATTCTTTGAAGATTGATTCTGTAATAACAAAAATAATTTCAAGACAGAGTCGGGTGTGCTGTAAATGATAGAAGATACGCTCTATCAAGATAAAAAAGTGCTTATCCTTGGAATAGGCAATATCCTCTGGGCGGATGAAGGGTTTGGTGTGCGTTGTGTCGAAACGCTAAATCAAAACTACCGCTTTTCAAATAAAACCAAGTTAATGGATGGTGGAACACAAGGAATCTACCTTGTGCAACATGTGCAAGCTGCTGATGTGCTTGTCGTGTTTGATGCCATCGACTACGGCTTGGAACCGGGTACGTTGAAAGTCATCCATAATGATGACGTGCCTAAGTTTATGGGGGCTAAACAGATGAGC
The DNA here is from genome assembly GCF_047778045.1 of Neptuniibacter sp. PT8_73. Lineage (GTDB taxonomy): Bacteria > Pseudomonadota > Gammaproteobacteria > Pseudomonadales > Balneatricaceae > Neptuniibacter. Next base: position 2,614,888 of record NZ_CP180545.1, on the reverse strand, counting down.
CTTCATCAAACCGGTTTTCAAGAAGTGTTGGCCATGGCTGAGTTTACAGGCAGCTATCCAAAACACTTACTCCTCATCGGTTGTCAGCCTGTTGAATTAGAAGACTTTGGCGGCAGCTTGCGTGAATCAGTTCGCGTTCAAATTGAGCCTGCTATTCAGATCGCTTTGGCTTACCTTAAAAAGTTAGGGGTTGAGCCAATTGGCGATAACTGCACTCCTGAAGAGTTGGCCCCAGGTGAGTTGGGGTTAAATTCATATGAGGGTGGTCGGCCATCTGAATATGAAGCTTTTCGACAGGGTGATCCACGATTTATTAAGTCGACCGAAGGTACCAGTTAATGTGCCTTGGCATACCAATGAGAATTGTATGCTGTGATGAATTATCAGCGGAGTGTGAAAATGGAGAGCAGATTGAACGTATCGATCTGTCTCTGTTAGGAGATCAACCTGCAGGTACTTGGGTTCTCGTCTTTCTGGGTGCCGCTCGTGAAGTGTTGACTGAGCAAAAGGCTACCGAGATTCGCAATGCGCTCGCTGCTGTTCAAGCCATCATGCAAGGGGATACCGCTGATGTTGATCGGTTGTTTTCCGATTTAATCGAGCAGCCGCCGCAACTGCCACCCCATCTACAGAATAATAATTAAGAGAGCTGGATATGACTTCTCCACTGATAGAACAGTTGATTGTTGAAAGGGGCTATCCGCTCCTTAATGAAGAGAGCTTTGATAGTTTCATTAAAGATCAAAAATACTCAGTTTTGTTCTGTACAGAGCAGGCTAATCGTTTTCCAGAAAGTAATGATGTTGCAGTGATTCTTCCTGAGTTGGTAAAGCGTTTTCCTGAGCTGACGCCTGCGATTGTAGCACCTGAGTATGAAAAGAAGGTTCAAGGGCGATACAACTTTACCGTTTGGCCCTCGTTAGTGTTTTTAAAAGAGGGGCGTTATTTAGGAACCATCAGCAAGGTTCAAGATTGGGATATCTATCTTGCCGAAATTCCAAGCATTCTTGCCTTAGAACCTCGTCGTGATCCAGGTATTGGCATACCTGTGGTGGTTAACCCTGTTCAATCTGCTTGTAGTCAGTAAAAGGTGAGTAATATGGAAAACAATGGTATCCCTCTAGTTAATGTTCCAATGGGGCCGGGTAGCCAAGAAGAAGGTGATATGGTTTTAGACTATATGAAGATGCCTTCGGAAATGGATAGCTATGATATTCCAATCTTGCCGGAACCTGAACAGGCCTCTGAGTGCCCTCAAGCGCTGGCTGTATTAGAGCAGTTACAACATCACCTTAAAACCTATCGCATTGGTGATGAACCACCTGTTATGTTGCTATCAGCAATGCCAGAGTCTGATTTGGATTTGATTAACCAGATCTTGGGCGAAGGTGAAGTCAGTTTGACTCTATCGGGTGAGACAGAGATTAAAGCGCAAGAAACGGTCTTAGCGGGTGTATGGCGCTTAAGAGAATTTGATGCAAACGGCGATGTTATTCGTGAATCGATCGAAGTTGCGGATGTGCCAAGTGTCAGTCGTGAGCAAGCTTTTCAATCATGTCAGCCTTTGAATACCGAACAGTTGCAGATTCCAGAAGGTGTATTGAATGCTCCGTCTGTACTGATTGAGATCGGTGAAGCTTCAACGGTTTACAGTACGCAAACTGAAAAGCCTGAAGCGCCACATGTGATTAATCTATCGCTTCTGCCATTCTCACCGCAGGATCACAGCTATCTGGACCAAGTTGTAGGACAGGGCCCAGTGACAATTTTATCGCGTGGTTATGGTAACTGCCGAATCACATCAACCTGTGTTGATGGCTTATGGCGAGTTCAGTATTTCAATAGTACCGATCAACTGATTCTAGATACCCTAGAAATCACCGATATTCCTCTAGTTGCTTGTGCAGCTCCAGAAGACCTAAGTGACTCGTATGAGCGCTTGATTGAGATCCGTGAGGTTCTGGTATGACAAGCTATCAAGGATTCGAAGGCAGTTACTTAGGAGATAGTGACCGTATAGCTGATGATGCGCGCCTAGAGTGCAAAATTTGTTGGCATGTATATGACCCTGCCGCAGGGGATGATGTTTGGCAGATCGCAGCTGGCACGCCTTTTAGTCAGCTTCCGGACCATTGGCGCTGCCCTGAATGCGATGGTGAAAAAGATCAGTTTATGGTCGTGGAAGGTTAGTGTGGACCTCTTGCAACAGCTAAAAGCGAGTTATCAAGAGGTGGCTCTCTCTATGGCTGAGTTGGAGTTTTATAACCCTGCTTTGCAAGTAGATGTTGTTGAAGGCTCTGTTCTTGAAGGTAGTTGTTTGGCTGTATTGATTACTCCTTGGTGTATGAACCTGATTCTGACCCCTGATGAAAAGGCAGACTATGATCGGGCTCAAGTGGGGAGCAAAAAGATTGTGTCGCTGCCTTCTGGAAGCTATGAATTTTTGTATGCTGGAAGTGAGGCATTAGGGGCGTACGGCAGTTGTTCACTGTTTTCCCCCATGCTTGAGTTTGCTGATCAAGAAGCAGCGGTTCTCACAGCGGAAGAAGTACTGAAAGCAGTATTGGATAATGAAAATTGTGGTAAGACAGATCTGCAATTAGCTAAGGAAGCGCAAAAAAGAGAACAGCAAGTGCGAGCTGAACAGGCGAGTGCTGTTAATGCTAAAACGAAAGATGGCTTAAGTCGGCGTAAATTTATGACAGCAGCCTTTTCTGATGGATCTTAGGAGACCCTATGGACGGTAGCTTTAATCTTGCAGGTAAGATCAATGTTGGGGTGGACTATTTCGATGGTTGTATCCGCAACGTAAATGTTCAGTCCTCGCGTCCTATGGAACTAACACGTTTATTAGAAGGTAAAAGCCCAAACGAAGTGGTACAGCGCGTTCCTTTGCTGTTTGGCCTCTGCAGTTGCGCTCAAACCATTGCAGCATTAACAGCGATTGAATCGGCACAAGGAAAACCGTGTGATGATAAGGCATTGCAGGCCAGAAAGCTGTTACTCCTAGCTGAAACAACTAAAGAGCTGGGGCTACGTTTAGGACGGGATTGGCTTGGAAGTGCAAAGCTATTAAATTTGCCTGAGCTGTTAAATTGGTTTGCTGATTTTCGAACGCAGCTGTCTTGGTGTTTACAGTTAAATCCTTGTAAGCCGGAAAAGCGCTTCCCGCTACCGCGTTTTATAAGTGAACTCGAAGGAATGTTAGAAAACATTACGGGGCCTAACGAACTGCAGTTTAAAGAAGCGGTATATGCGCAAAATCAGACGCATCCGATCGGAAAAGCGGTTGCAGATCTGAGTGATAGATATGATGGCATTAATCTAGGACCGGCTTGTCCAGAAATGGATCTGTCGAGTGACTATTTGGATTGGCAGCTAAACCAGAGTGGTCAAAGCTTCTGTGCCTTACCTAGAGGTGAAGGTGGTTGTTTTGAAACAAGTATCTGGACACGTAATTGTAAGCGTTCGATGATTAAAGAATCGGGTCTACTTACGATCAATCCCATTGCTCAGAGATTTTTGGCATTGTTGTTAGAGTTAAAGGCTGTGCCTCATCGACTGTTACAGGTGGATGATGAACTGTTGATTCGATCCGATAAGCCGGGTTTTGCGTGGGTTGAGGCGGCAAGAGGTGTTTTGATCCATCGGGTTACAATGAGCAGTCACAATGGTGATGAGCGGATGGATCAGTATCGTATTATTGCGCCGACAGAGTGGAATTTTCATCCACAAGGAACATTGGTCAGTATGCTTGAAGGGGTCAGGGTCCCCGAAGATAAAGCAGCGGATCTGGTGGGTAAACTAATATTATCCGTAGATCCTTGTGTCGCTTATGAAGTTGAGGTCAATTAATCGTGCATGAGATGTCGATTGCAGAAGGCATTGTGCAAGTGCTGGAAGATCAAGCCAAAGAACAACAGTATGATCGAGTTAAAACTGTTTGGCTGGAGCTTGGCCCATTATCAATGATAGAAACAGAAGCGTTAACGTTTTGCTTTGAAGCGGTAACGCGCAGCACCCTAGCTGAGGGAGCTGAACTAAAAATAATAAATATACCTGGTGAGGCATTCTGTATGCAGTGCTTGAAAAACGTTCCAATTAGCCAACGCTACGATAGTTGTCCTGAGTGCGGCAGTTATCAACTTCAAGTCGTCCAGGGAGACGAGATGCGAATTAAAGAGTTGGAGGTGGAATAATGTGTACTGTTTGCGGTTGCGGTGAAGGTAATTTGAAGATCGATGGTCAGCATGCTCATACCCATGACCATTCTCTTGAAGGGGATAGTCATCACCACCATCATTCTCATAGTGAGCATACCCATCATCAGGGTCATGACGAAAATGTGATAGAGAAGCAAGGCGAAGATCTGCATTTTGGCAAAGGCCCAGCTCATGCTCATGTGGCGGGAATGAGTCAAAGTCGTATGGTACAGATTGAACAGGATATTTTAGGAAAGAATGACCGCTATGCGCAGATCAATCGTGCGCGTTTTGAAGCACAAAGCCTGTTTGTTCTCAACCTAGTCTCTAGTCCGGGTTCGGGTAAAACAACGCTACTGACAGAAACTATTAATCGCTTAAAAGAATCGCGCAAAGTCGCGGTGATTGAAGGTGATCAGCAAACAGCCAATGATGCTGATCGTATTCGAGAAACCGGAGTGCCTGCAGTACAGGTTAATACGGGTAAGGGCTGTCACTTAGATGCACACATGGTGGGTCATGCTTTAGATAATTTGGATGATCTGCAAGGTGGTTTCCTATTTATTGAGAATGTCGGCAACCTTGTTTGTCCAGCTGCTTTCGATCTTGGTGAAGCGCATAAAATTGCTATTTTGTCTGTAACCGAGGGTGAAGATAAACCGCTCAAGTATCCAGATATGTTCCATGCTGCAGATATTATGATTCTAAATAAGACGGATCTGCTGCCGCATTTAGATTTTGATGTGGATAAATGTATTGAATTTGCTCGCCAAGTAAATCCAGACATTAAGGTATTGAAACTATCCGCTAAATCCGGTGAAGGAATGAAGGAGTGGCAGGAATGGTTAGAGCAAAATCGAAAAGGGATGATTCAAACACGGATTGATCAGTTGAAGTCTGAAATCCAGCAGTTTGAGGCCCTTCTCTAATGCCTACTCGAAAACGACCTTTAGTACTTTGTGTAGACGATGAGGTGCGTTCTTTAGAAACGCTAGAGCGTACCTTAGATGAAGAGTTTGATGTGCTAACGGCGACAGATGCAGATCAGGCGCTTCACTTGCTAGAGCAGCATACATTCCATGCCATTCTCTGTGACCAGCGTATGCCGGGCAAGACCGGAGTAGAGTTCTTAACTGAAGTGCGTGAACGTTGGCCACAAACAGCACGGCTTATCTTATCGGGTTACACCGATTCTGAAGATATTATTAAAGGCTTAAACGAAGCCGGGATCTTACAGTACATCACTAAGCCTTGGCATCCCGATAATCTTCTGTTGATTCTGCGTGGTGCATGTCGTCTGTATGAACTGCAAAATGAGAATGAGCTGTTGGCGATGGAGATGCGCCATACCGCTTCTCAGGCAGAGCAAAACGTCAAAGAGAAAAAACAGCACCTACAACAGGCCTATCAATTAGATGAGATCCGTAGACATGCTACGAGCCCTCTCAATGATCTATGTGAACAAGCTGCGAAAATTGCCCCTTATGATGTGTCGGTTTTAGTGACTGGGCCTTCCGGTGCTGGTAAAGAACTGTTCGCTAGAGCGCTTCACTACAATAGCTTACGTGCAGAAAACCCCTTTGTAGTTGAAAACTGCGGTGCTATGCCGGATGAATTGCTAGCTTCAGAATTATTTGGGCATAAGAAAGGTTCGTTTACAGGTGCAATTACAGATCATGTCGGTCTGTTTGAGCGCGCAGATGGTGGCACGATTTTTCTAGATGAAATTGGCGAAATAAGTCCAGCTTTCCAAGTGAAGTTACTACGTGTTTTGCAAGAACGTGAAGTGCGTCGCTTAGGTGAACACCAGCGTAGAAAAGTTAATGTCCGCGTGGTGGCTTCTACCAACCGAGATCTAGAAGAGGAGGTCAGGGCTGGTCGATTCCGTCAGGACCTATACTTCCGATTGGCGGAAGTTACCCTTGAACTGCCAGCATTAGAACGTCGTGCTATGGATATCCCCGTATTAGCTGAAGACTTCTTGGCTAAATCGGTTCAGGAGTTTGATAAACCGGCAAAAGGTTTTACCGATGAAGCTTTAGATTGCATGCGCCGTTATTGCTGGCCGGGTAACGTTAGGGAGCTTCAGAACGAGATCCGACGCATGTTGGTGTTAGCGGAAGATGAGTGGTTATCAGCGGATCTGTTGAGCCCTCGTGTGCTACGCGCAGCTCCGGTTGAAGAGACTGCCGAGACAGAAGTACTGGCTTGCTTGGATGGCACATTAAAAGAGCGTATTGAAACCTTGGAAAAGCGTATTTTAAGGGAAACACTTATTCGTCATCGTTGGAATAAAAGCCAGGCATCTCGCGAGCTTGGGTTATCAAGAGTTGGACTTCGTTCCAAGCTGGAACGATATGGTCTGAATAAAGATTTCCATTAAAAGATCAGAGCATGAGTATGGCAGTTTCAGCGTTGCAGATAGAAGTTCGAGGTCAAGTACAGGGGGTTGGTTTCCGTCCTTTTGTGTATAACCTTGCGCAACGCTTTGAGGTGATCGGATCTGTAGCGAATGGTCCAAAAGGGGTGACGATCTTTGCTCAAGCCGACAAACCTCAACTTGATCAGTTTATTGCTCAGCTGACGTCTGAACAACCTTCGATGTCAGAGATAGAGTCTCTAGATGTTAGCTCTATTGCAGTAGAACCAGGTCTGACCCAGTTTAAAATCATTCAGAGTGAGCAGGGAGAACTCGATCTTTCTGTTACACCGGACGCTGCGGTATGTCAGGACTGTTTAAGTGAGCTGTTCGATCCAAACAATCGCCGCTATCTATACCCGTTTATTAATTGTACTCACTGCGGCCCCCGTTACAGTCTAATCACGGCTTTGCCTTACGATCGCCCCAATACCACTATGGCGAAATTCCGGCTGTGTCATCGTTGTGATTCGGAATATACCGATCCTGTGGATCGACGATTCCATGCCCAGCCTACTGCATGCGGTGAATGTGGACCGCAACTCAGTTTTTATGCCGAAGATGGGCAGCAATTGCAGTGTAATGATCCTGTTGAGCAAACGATTGAATTGATCCTACAAGGCAAAGTAGTTGCGATAAAAGGTGTGGGAGGTTTCCATCTAGCTTGCGATGCTCGAAACCCACAAGCAATTAGACGGTTACGAGAGCGCAAACATCGCGATGAAAAGCCTTTAGCGGTCATGGCGGCTAATCCTGAATCCTTGCAGCCCTATGTTGAGCTAACGGATCAACGGGTACAAAGACTCAAAGCGATGGATGCTCCTGTTTGTCTCGTACCAAAGCGCGAAAAGCCCGCTTTGGATTCTAAAGAGCCATTACCTGAAGAGTTAGCACCTGATCAAGCGTGGCTAGGTGTGATGCTACCTCATTCGCCTCTACATTATTTGCTGTTTCACAAAGACGCAGGCAGTCCAGAAGGAATTCAGTGGCTAGAGGAAAAACAGGATCTACTCCTAGTGATGACCAGTGCAAACCGCAGTGGTAATCCTCAAGTAATCGACAACGCAGAAGTGCTAACTCAACTGCAGGGGATAGCTGATGGCTACCTGATGCATGATCGTGATATTCACACCCGTTGCGATGATTCTGTAGTGTCGATGATTGCTGAACAAGGTGGTGAGCTGGTCAGACGTGGTCGTGGATTATCGCCGCAATATATTAAGTTACCTTTTGAAACAGACGCACAATTGCCCTCTGTATTGGCGGTTGGAGCATACTTTAAAAATACGGTCTGCTTAACCAAAGGTAATCGAGTATATGTATCGCAGTATATAGGTGATCTTGATAACCCTGAGTGTTGCCGCCAGCTCAATCATACCGTCGAACAACTCAGCGCTATGTTGGACATCAAACCTGATCTTGTGGTTGCCGACCTACATTCTGAGTTTTACAGCACAGGATTTGCACAACGGTTTAGCCAGGCAAATAAGATCCCTATGTTGCAGGTTCAGCATCATCATGCCCATATTGCTGCAGTGATGGCAGAGTGTGGTGTTCAAGAGCCTGTGCTTGGCCTAGCCCTAGATGGCTTGGGTCTGGGTGATGATGGCACGCTTTGGGGTGGCGAACTGTTCAAGGTTCATCAGGGCGATTATCAACGTCTATCCAATTTAAGCCCAATTCCTTTACCCGGAGGCGACAGTGCTGCAAAAGAGCCATGGCGGGTAGCTTCAGGTGTATTGTTTCAGTTAGATAGAGCTGAGCAGATTGAAACCCGTTTTGGTGATCAGAAAGCAGCTCCTATGATCAGCCAGTTGTTACAGAAAAATATCAATACACTGATGACGAGTAGTGCTGGGCGGGTATTTGATGCGGTGGCTGCTTTACTCGGATTGAAAGAAAAGAACGTCTACGAGGCGCAAGCGGCCATGGCGCTTGAATCAGCAGCTTATCGGTACCTTAAATCACACCCATGGCCGAACGAAGCCTTACTGATTGAAACGAAACAGTCTCCTTTAAACTTAGAGCCATTATTTGCCCGTTTACTTGATTGTGAGGATCAAGGGTATGGCGCAGCTTTGTTTCATCAACAGCTAATCACAGCGCTATCGCGTTGGGTGGCTGATAGCGCAGTAATAGAAGGGATCAATAAAGTGGTATTAGCGGGAGGCTGTTTTTTAAATCAGCTTCTGCTTGAAGGGATTAAAGAGCAGTTAGAGGGGCAAGACTTACAAGTCGTTACGGCACGAAAACTACCATGTAATGACGGTTCTATATCGCTAGGACAAGCGCAGATCGCGTTAGTAAGAGCTAACTTGACTCGTCAAAACAAGAATAAGAACGACAATGACAAGAACAAGAACAAGAACAATGAGAGAGAGTCGCTATGTGTTTAGCCATCCCTGTTCGTATTGAAGAGATTATTGATACCGAGTCTGCGATTGCAGATATAGGTGGGGTGAGAAAAGAGATCAATATAGCGCTGATTGCCGACCTGAATGTAGGGGACTACGTCATTATGCACGTAGGCTATGCTTTGAATAAGATTGATCCAGAGGAAGCTGCTCGAACCTTAGCGTTGTTTGCAGAGTTAGATGAACTTGAACAACAACAAGCGATAGAGGCATCACAATGAAGTATGTTGATGAATATCGCGATGGCGCACTAGCTCAAGGGATTGCAGCCAAGATTAGTAAAGAGGTCGATCCTGATCGGGATTATCACTTTATGGAGTTTTGTGGTGGACATACCCATGCAATCTTCCGCTATGGGATTCCTGATCTGCTACCTAGCAATGTGAAAATGATCCACGGCCCAGGTTGCCCTGTGTGCGTATTGCCGATTAATCGTTTGGATTCAGCTATCGAATTGGCGGTTACTCATAAAGTTATTCTCTGTTCTTACGGCGATATGTTGCGTGTGCCGGGTTCGCGTAAACGTAGCTTGCTAAAAGCTAAAGCGGAGGGGGCGGATGTACGGATGGTGTATTCCTGCATGGATGCTCTGCGCATTGCGCAAGATAACCCAGACCGAGAGGTCGTGTTTTTTGCCATAGGTTTTGAAACTACAACACCGCCTACAGCTTTGGTGATTCGACAGGCACAAAAGTTAGGTTTGAAGAACTTTACCGTCTTTTGTAATCACGTTCTGACGCCCTCCGCGATCAGTAATATTTTGGAATCCCCAGAGGTGAGGGAACTGGGGGTTCTGCGCTTAGATGGTTTTGTAGGGCCAGCTCATGTTAGCACTGTGATTGGTTCCCAACCCTATTACTATTTCGCCGAAGAGTATCAAAAGCCTGTAGTCATCGCGGGGTTTGAGCCGCTGGATGTGTTGCAGGCGATCTTAATGTTAGTGCGGCAGGTTAACGATGGTCGTGCGGAGATTGAGAATGAGTTTTCGCGTGCAGTGACTTATGAGGGCAATGTCCAAGCGAAATCCATCGTGGCAGATACCTTTGAGCTACGCCGCTCATTTGAATGGCGAGGCTTGGGTGTTGTGCCTTATAGCGCTTTGCGTATTAAAGATGCCTTTGCCGAATTTGATGCCGAAAAGCGTTTTACGGTTGAGTATCGCAGCACACGAGAAAACAAAGCTTGTGAGTGCGGCGCGATCTTACGCGGCGTGAAATCTCCACGGGATTGCACTTTGTTTGGCGATCCTTGCACACCTGAGAACCCTTTAGGGTCTTGTATGGTATCCAGTGAAGGTGCTTGTGCGGCTTACTACAGCTACGGTCGCTACCAAGACAATACCTTCGCATCTGATAAAACCCACCCCGCAGCCTGATTTAGAGAGCTTTTTCATGAGTACACAAACGATTTATACATCAGAGCTCGATCTGGTTAAGGGCAAAGTAGAAATGGCCCATGGTAGTGGTGGCAAGGCGATGGCCCAGTTGATCGATCAGCTGTTCCTACAAGCGTTTTCAAACCCTTGGCTAGAGCAGATGAATGATCAGGCAAGTTTTAGTTTGCCTGCCGGTAAAGTAGTGATGGCGACGGATAGTCATGTGATCTCACCGCTATTCTTCCCCGGTGGCGATATAGGCTCATTATCTGTTCATGGCACGGTTAACGATGTCGCTATGTCCGGCGCAACGCCTAAATATCTTTCAGCAGGTTTTATCTTGGAAGAGGGCTTCCCATTGGCGGATCTGAAGACCATCGTAGATTCTATGGCTAAGGCTGCTGAAGAGGTCGGGGTTGCTATAGTGACCGGTGATACCAAGGTAGTTGAGCGGGGTAAAGGAGATGGTTGTTTTATCAATACAACCGGTGTTGGCGTAATAGAAGGCGGATTGGATTTTGGCGCGAATCAAGTGAAACCGGGAGATAAAATATTAGTGTCCGGTACCTTGGGAGATCATGGCGTTGCCATTATGTCTTTGCGTGAAAACCTAACGTTTGAGACGACGATTGAATCGGATTCCCAAGCGCTGCATGACCTTGTTGCAGATATGGTTGAAGCTGTGCCAGAAATCCACTGCCTTCGAGATCCTACGCGTGGAGGTTTGTCTGCCACGCTGAACGAGATCGCTCAGCAGGCCCGAGTGGGTATGCAGATCTACGAAGCGCAACTGCCGGTAAAAGCACAAGTTCAAGCAGCCTGTGAATTCCTAGGGCTAGATCCGTTGTTTGTTGCGAATGAGGGGAAGCTGGTGGCTTTCTGCCCTGCAGATAAGGCGGAGCAGCTATTAGAGGTTATGAAGGCGAACCCTAAAGGGCAAGAGGCCGCGATTGTTGGTGAAGTGACCGATGATCCTCTGAACTTTGTGCAGATGCAGACAGCCTTTGGTGGTAACCGTATGGTTGATTGGATCAACGGTGAACAGCTACCGAGGATCTGTTAATGCGTATCTTATTTTTAACCCACAGCTTTAATAGCCTGACTCAACGTTTGTTTGTTGAGTTACGCAGAGACGGCCATGACGTCTCTATTGAATTTGATATCAACGATGCAATAGCAGAACAGGCGGTGGAGTTGTTTAAGCCTGAACTTATTATTGCACCGTTTTTGAAACGAGCGATTCCCGAATCTATCTGGTCTCAACATCGCTGTATTATCGTTCATCCGGGTATCAAAGGTGATCGAGGTCCGTCGTCTGTTGATTGGGCCATATTAAATCAAGAGGTCTCTTGGGGCGTGACGTGCCTAGAAGCTAATGCCGAGATGGATGCAGGCGATATCTGGGCGTCAGTCGAGTTTCCAATGCGAGAGGCGAGCAAAAGCAGCCTTTATCGTAATGAGATCAGTGATGCTGCAGTGACTGCAGTAAAGCAAACGCTAGAACGTCTTCTATCGGGTGAATTTAAGCCGCAAAAACTGGATTACGATCAGTCTGATATCTTGGGACAGTGGAACTGTTTGATGGCGCAAAGTGATCGTAAGATCGACTGGCAAAACGATACCACTCAAGAGATTTTAACAAAGATCAGAGCAGCGGATTCAGCGCCGGGTGTGCAGGATCGAATCGGTGGGCAGGATTACTATCTATATAACGCTTTTCCTGAACATGGCTTAGGGCAAGAGCAGGCCGATGCAGGGTCTATCCTCGCTACTCGAGACGGTGCGATCTGTCTTAAAACCCGCGATGCTGCAGTGTGGGTGACCCATCTAAAACGCGTTAACCCAGAAGAAAGTGAATTTAACTTTAAACTGCCAGCTGCTCACTTTTTAGCTAAGCAGCTTGCTTCAGCACCTCATGAACAACGCGTGCCAGAATTGGCTTTAGCACCTGAAATTCAGCCGGGTACGGTTACTTGGCAGGAGATTCGTTACCGCCAAGAAGGTGAAGTGGGCTATCTCTATTTTGATTTTTACAATGGCGCCATGGATAGCGATCAATGTCAGCGTTTACAACAAGCGGTGGCCTACGCAAAAGCCCAGCCAATCAGAGTGTTAGTGCTCATGGGAGGAGAGGAATTTTGGTCGAACGGTATTCACCTAAACCAGATCGAAGCAGCTGAGAGTCCTGCAGAAGAGTCGTGGCGCAATATCAATGCGATGAACGATCTATGTTTAGAGATCATTAATTCTCCTAATCAACTAACCATGGTGGCTATGCAAGGCAATGCAGGTGCAGGAGGTTTCTTCCTAGCTTTAGCTGCTGATCAAGTGCTGGCTCGTAGCAATATTGTGCTCAACCCCCATTACAAATCCATGGGTAATTTGTATGGCTCTGAGTATTGGACCTATCTCTTACCTAAACGAGTTGGCGATGAACAAGCGCAGCAATTGATGCAAAATCGCTTACCAGTGTCGGCTACAGAAGCTGAACAGAGTGGGTTAATCGATGCTTGTATCAATGAGAGTCGGGAAGGTTTTGTAGACCGCATTAAGGCTGATGCTAAATACTTAGCTTCTTCTGTTGAGTATGCGCAGCGTTTGGCGCTCAAGAACTTACAACGTCAGCAAGATGAGCTGCAAAAGCCATTACAGCAATATCGTGACGAAGAGCTGAATCAAATGAAGCTTAACTTCTTCGGTTTTGATCCGAGTTACCATGTCGCTCGTTACCACTTTGTTGAAAAGCTACCCAAGGCTCGCACGCCAGCTTATCTTGCGAGCCACAGGGTGGTTAGTGGTTAAAAGCCAGTTTATTTGGATTAGGGCCGCGATTAGTCACAACGCAATCTGAACAATGGCAGTTTTTTGTACAGAGTGAAGCTAATTCTTCGAGTTCATTAAGGAGGTTCTCAACTTGAGTTTGAACCTGCAAAGGCACACGATGTTTAACGCGGTATTGGTGTGTAAAATCATGGACCTCGTCAAACCGAAATGTTATTGGCTGTGTTTTAAGTTTACAGGTACGCAGAGCAAAGCTAACTTTGTTATCGCTGATTAAAACCTTAGCTTCAACTGCTGGAAGACCGCAAAAACTGAAGCCCTTTCGGTTGAGGGTATTAAGAACCGCTTGAGTGATAGGGGCGCAGATTTCATTATCTGTCGCGCCTAAACTGGTAACGAAAATACTCATAATAGACATCCTGTCTTAAGAGGAAGGAGTCGCTAACATAGTAATTAAAGCGCTTTGCACCAAGCGCTTCACTCACTGTATATATTTTAGTCCAGTATTAGAGGGCTCTAAACTACGATATTTATTAGTTTAGGTATTCTTTGATCTGGGTACTTAAGATGTTGCCACTTTTTGGCTTTCAATAGCCCAAGTGATCGCTTCTGATTGAGCTTGCAGCAACATGTGTTCATCTACATGCCCTGAAAGGTTGCTCCACTCATAACGGGTAAAGTTGATCACATCATTAAGCATTAAACCTAAATTACCTTTCCTATCTACCAAAGCCATTTTGGCTTCCTCAGTTAATGGAATATGCTCAGGCAATGTTTCCATTGGAATAGAGAAAAGGGCATCTGCACCGGAAAGAATGCCAATCAAGAAGGCTAGGCCGGGTTCAGCATTGTATTGAGGTGCAATGTGTTCGCACATCTTAGAGCGTATTAGCAATTCTCTACAGAGCTCATCTGGGACATCTAAGGTGCCTGAAAGTGAAACAATAATAGCCCAGCGCTTTAGTTCATTTAGGCCGAGCATTACAACGGCTTCACTGATAGTGGAGATGGAGCGTTGTAGTGAGAAGGTAGCGGAATTAACAATCTTCAGAAGTTTGACAGCAAGACGTGGGTCTTTCGCAATTATTGCTTCTAGATCTTCAGGTGTGGCATCGCTATCGTTGAGCTTAGCTAACAACTCTACCATGGTGAGTTCGTTGCCGCTGATGCGTTTCCCTTCTATATGTTCAGGAAAGGCAAAGAAGTAGCCCTGAAAAAGTTGGAAACCTAATTTCTTAAAACGATGGAATTCATTGAGTGATTCCACTTTCTCTGCAAGCAGGGTCAGATTGTAGGGCTCTAAATGTTCCATTGTGCGGAAAAGGTCCTTACCTTTTGTTTCCAGCACGTCAATCTTGACGATGTCCACTATATCCATCAGCGGTTTAAAGTCGTCATTCCAAGTAAAATCATCTAGCGCAATTTTGAAGCCTTTTTCGGATAAGCCTCGAATTTGTTCAATGGTTTTAGCATTGATCGGAACGTCTTCGATTATTTCTAAAACAACATTATCTGCTGCGAAACTTGGTAACTCCTGATAAAGAAGCTCCTCATTCATATTCATAAAAGCAGGGAGGATACGTTGAGCCCCTCGCTGAATAATTCCGGTATAAGCGTTGAGAAGGACTTCACAGGTAGCGGCGGTGCCATCAAACAGTTCGCCAGGAGGGCAACCATTTGGATCTCTATAGAGAAGTTCATAGCCAACCGTCTCACAGTTGGCATTGAGGATTGGTTGTCTTGCTAACAGAGTTTGCTCTAACACCTAGGCACCTCATACAACAATCATTTAGATAGTAGTTTCAATCTAACTAACTGACATAGTAGCGGAATTACAAAGTATAACTAGTGGTTTTGAGTCTGATAGGCAAAAAAAAACCGGGCATAAGCCCGGTTTTTTTAGAAGGTTATCACTTACTTAGTGATCGCCTGAAGTTCAGCCAATGCAGCTTCGCGAGTTTCGTTTGCAATTGCAGTGAAAGCTTCGCCTTGACCTTTTAAAAGTTCGAATAGAGCTTTGTTAGCTTCCATGTTGAACTTGATTAGTTCTTCAGGAGTTTTAAGATCTTTCGCTTTTTCAGCTTCGCCCTGGAAGAAAGAAGTTAGTTCTTCACCAGATTTTTTCTGCTGTTCGATAGATTTAGTGATCGCAGCAGCCTGAAGGTTCATCAGAGACTGAACGGCATCGAAAGATTTCTGGAAATCAACAGTATTAGTCATGATAGTTCTCTCTAAAAAATTAATTTGTTGCACTGCACAATATGAAGGTCATTTTAGCTTGATTTTTGACCAAGTCAATAGTTTTTTTGTGCGGTGCACAAAAAGGTTTATGAAGCTCACATTTAACAAACATAGAGGGCCGTTATGACAGAATGATGTCTGGACGTTAAGAGGGCGAATTGGTCTAATTGGCGCTTTCAAATTCTGGTTATAACGAGCACTTTCATGGCAGGCATAGAAACGATACTTACGCTATTTTTGCTGATCGGTTTAGGTTACATCGGTAAACGTACTGTTTTGGCAGAGCAATCCTTAGCTCCGCTTAACACCTTTGTGTACTACTTTGCTGTGCCAGCATTGCTGTTTAATTCAGTTTACAAATTATCTTTGGACAGTTTGTTTCAGCCTGTTTATCTATTTGCTTTTCTCGTCGCTGTTGTTGCAACTGCACTTACGGCGGCGTTGGGATGCGCAATGTTCTTCTCTGAGCGTAATAAAGAGGTACTAATCATTCGTGCTTTGAATGGTACCTTCTCCAATTATGCGTACATGGGCATTCCTATGGTGTTTGGCTTGCTCGGCGAAGCTGCTTATGGCGCGATGATCAGTATTATCTTGTTGGGGAACGTGTTCCAGATTGGTGGTACGCAATTTCTAATGGAAAGTCAGCGCCAAGAAGGAACGGGATTAAAGCAGTTCCTGGCTATTTTAGATAAGTCATTACTGCGTAGCCCGATCTTCTTATCCACATTCTTTGGCGTATTAGTCTCAGCATTTGCTATAGAGCTGCCTAATGTATTGGCATCTACCTTAGATCTGCTCGCGCCAGCCACCGTGCCTGTCGCTCTGTTTTGTTTAGGTGCGAGTCTTGAGTTTAGAACCCTTAAGCAAAGTAAAGTTGAGCTATTCTGGTTGGTTATAGTTAAGCTCATTATCCACCCATTGCTCACGTTAGCTATTTTCAAACTTGCTGGTGTGGAAGATCAAAACTGGTTGTTAGCAGCTGTGATTCTGGCTGCCTTGCCAACAGGGGCCTTAGCTCACGTTATGGCGATCCGTTATGACGTAAAAGAGAAAGAAACCTCCTTAACAGTCGTACTATCAACTATGGCAGCACTCGTTAGCGTATCCTGTTGGGTGAGCTTTTTAATGTAATTCATTTGGCTTAGCTTACGCAGCTTGTTGTACATCATGAATAAATAACATGATCTCTTCAGGCTGCTGAGGCTGGTTAATTATCTCTACCACATGATCTTTTCGATCTTTGTTCAGATCGATGACCTCGACTGCTAAGTAGTCGCCATCCAATTTAAAATCCTTCATGGCGTAACCTTGTTCAGCAAGCAAATCCATCAGTTTCAGTAGTACAAGGCTCTTGTTTCTGTACGAAATTCCAAATAAAAATCCGTTGATGATCATCTGTCTATCCTCTTCTGAGACTGCTTTTTAGGAGCAGTTAAATTGCTTTATCTGCTGTCTATTTTCTGCTGATGTTGAGGCGCTGTCTGTATAGGAATATGCATACAAATTTTCATGCAGTGGCTTTTTTCGAGCTTAAATAACCGATTTTTGGCTAAACTCAATGGGTGGTGTTTAGATCTCTGCTTAGTATCAGGGGAGGGATAAGTGCAATGAAGTTTACTTTTTATGCGCAGCGTATCTTTGTTACTCGTTTCAGTGCAGCGGTGGGCTTTTATTCCCAAGCTTTGGGAGTAGAACCGGAATTCTTAGATGAAGATATGGGGTGGGCTGAATTTGAGTTGGGTGCAGCCAAAATAGCCTTAGAGTTGGTTGATGCAGATACTGAAGAGGCTAACGATTTAGTGGGGCGTTTTGTGGGTGTCACACTTCAAGTTGAGGATATTCAATTGGTGTATGAAGATATGACTCAAAGAGGAATTGAGTTTGTTGCCCCACCAGAGAAACAACCTTGGGGTGGTACGCTAGGGCACTTTATGGATCTTGAAGGAAATATCCTTTCGATTTTCAGTATGTAGTGTTTTGTATTTCAGATTCATATGAAGCTACAAAACACTACATCAGATAGCAGATTAATCTTCCTGCTCTAAAGCCTCGCGCAGTTGATTGATCACCTTACTCGGCAGACGGTTGATAATAATACGACCATTATCTTCATCAAATTCGATATCTTTACTGCCATTTAGATCGCCAAGGCTGCGCTTATTGAAATCTAAACTCCAGTTATCAGCTTTTACCTTAAGTTTTGCGAAGCGATTAATTGTGCTGGTGTGAGGCTGAAATTCCTGGCTAACATTGTACGGGCCTTTATTGGCAAACGTGCCAAAGGTGCCTGCTGCTGTTTCTGCTTGTTCGGGTGGAATGTAAGCATCAAACAGGTTTTCAATGTCGTTTAGATTAGCGGATTCTTTTTCTGTGCGTTGCTTGGATAGGTAGCTAACTACATCCTCAACCACTTCCTCTTTACGATCGCTCATATTGTTTTGGTTACAGAAATCCCGTGCAGCACGAATCAACTCACCTGTTGATTTGCGTGAAGGGGTGACATCGGTACAACCAAACGCAGTAGAGAAGTAGTGGGTGATTTCACCTTTCTCTTTGCTGCCAATAAAGCTGAGGTAGCTGTCCTGCTTTTTTCTATAAGTGGTTAGGTTGATCCGCGCACCTTGATGCAACTGATCTAGGTTTATCTCCATCACCTCTGTTGGATGAAGGTCATTGTCAAAACCAATACCTGCTTTATCTCTTACGAGCGCGATCAGCATATATTCGTAACGATCACTGGCATACATAGCAAACAGTACATATCCACCGTGAGCGGTATGAGCCGATGGGTTGTTAATCGCAACCGCTAATTGAGACATGCTTTTTTCTGTTAACTCAACAAAGCTCTGCTCGTTACATTCTGCATTTACAAAGCTTTCGAAAGCCGAGATAAATGGGTAACCCTCTTCATTCTCATGATTGAACGAGCCATGAGTCAGACTAGAACGACGGCTGAATGCGGAATTTAGAGTTTCGAATAGTTGGTTAGCGATCGGTTCAGTTGTCGGAATAACACCACCACGATCTGTAATACGGGCAGGCGCATCTTCAGATTCTTTAACTAGTTCTCGAATAGCTAGATGTTTTAATTCCATGAATGACCTCAGCAGCGTTGTCAAAAAAGCAGAGCAAGGATTGTATTTAAAACTCAGAGGAGATGCAGTATAAAGATGCCCCCAATCCTACGAATAAGGCTGAGCTCATGGCGCTTAAACCAACTATCCACAAAGTTTCGCTTAATTTAGTGGATATGAATCGGGATATTTATACGAGCGAAAAGTTAACAGTTGCTCTGCACCCATCAGAAACGGTTACCAGAATGATGGTGCGTATCCTTGCTTACGCGCTGAACTATGATCAAGACCTTGATTTCACTAAAGGCTTATCAACAGCCGACGAGCCTGATCTTTGGGTTGTACGTCCTGATAACTCAGTGAGTTGTTGGATCGAAGTTGGACAAGCTTCCCCTGAGCGCATGCGTAAGGGCGTAAGCCGTGCAGAACAGGTGATTCTCTATGCCTACGGTAGCGAAGTAGATATCTGGTGGGCTAAAAACGGTGATGGCCTAAAAGCTTTGCCAAAGACTGAGGTATATAGATTCGATGCCGAGCAGGTTAGTCAGCTAGAAGCGTTGTGCGATCGTACGATGGAGTTAACGATTACACTTAGCGAAAACCAGATCTTCGTAGCCGCCGGTGATAACCAAGTTGAGGTAGAGGTTAGTCAGCTTTCTTAAAATTTCAGTCGCTAGTTGCTAGAGGTTAGTTGCTAGGGGGGCGCTTTAGCTAAATCGCAAAGCCCATCTCTGATGACTAGGCTAGTTTATGATGTTCTATGTTTGATTGGTCTAGAAAGAAAACCCTCATCGAGAGCATTCTCAAATCGATAAAGAGTAAAAGCACTAATAATTAACTTTCCCTCTATTCTTTTTGATCTGCCCGCGCTGAGTTTTCTTATCAACGCGTTTGCGTTGTGAGCTTCGTGTGGGCTTGGTCGCTCTTCTTGCTTTTTCTACAACGGTAGCGGCTTGGATAAGCTCCAATAGTCGCTGCTTTGCATCCTCCTTATTCCGCTCCTGATCGCGAGAATTTTGTGCCTTAATCACAATAACGCCTTCTTTGGTAATGCGTTGGTCACGATAGGCAAGTAGTCGCTCTTTATAGAATTCAGGTAGGGAGGAACTTTTGATATCAAATCGAAGATGGATCGCACTAGAGACTTTATTTACGTTCTGGCCGCCGCTGCCTTGGGCGCGGATAGCGTTGAATTCTAGTTCGTGCGGATAGATAAAAACGCGGTTGGTTATCTTTAACATGAATGTATTGTATCAATAGCATTAAAAGGAATGAAAAAAAGATAGAAAAAAGTGCCGACAGAGTTTGAATAACCGCCATACCTGAACCATTCTTGATATATCACTCAACTTAACAGGGGGCGGGGGACATGGATTCCAAATGCAACCACTGCAGGCAGTTAATTGAATCTTCAATTATCAGTGAACCCCATCAGCATCTTAACGTACAAAGACGATCAATGAGCAGTAGCATCTATCGCTGTCAGTTGTGTAATACGATGTTTGAATTCACAGAACATGAGATTTACTTGTTGGATATTGTGCAGCCTGAGTCGGAAATAACTGAACACAAACCATCTGCCTGTGCTTAAGATCACAGGTAGATGCGTGTCATTAGTGAATCAAACTGAGCTTCTTGCCTAATTAATCTTTCCAGTCGTCATCGTCGAATATCTCGCGTAGATCTCGTTGCAGCTCTTTCTCTTCACGCATGGCCTCTAAGCGACGGCGCTTAGCTGGATTGATGCTCTCTTTCTTGTGAATGGTCGATAGTTCTTCAGACGCAAGTAACTCGTCTTCAAGTAAGGATTCATCAGACAGGGTCGGTTGATTAGATTCGCTATTTATGGGGCCTTGGTGACTCATAACTTTGCCTCAGGGATAAACAAATCGATCTCTATATAGCCTGAGTATGGTACAGATTTGGAAATTGGAAAGAGATTTATGCTGAATATGCTAGCTAAAGGATAAAAGGTGAAAAAAGTCGGGTAAAAATTACCCGACAAGGCACTTTGGGTGTGGTGAAGCAAAGAAAGGTGCTGGCAATTAGTTAGGTAACTACTGCCAGCGAATAACGAAATAGCAGAAGTGGATGGCTATCTCGTTATAACAGTTGGTCAAGCGACCAGAAACAGAGCGCCGAACAGTGCGATGCCTGTTCCGGCCCAAGTATTTAATTTTGGAATAGTACGGTTGATCTGATCAGCTAGAGTTTTGCCTGCCCAAAATAGCAGCGCGGTACTTAACATAAAGCCTGATGCAAAAGCTGCGACACCGGCAGAACCTAACTCGGCACCATGAGCTGAACCGTGATAGATCGCGAACACAGCAATCAGTGGCAATGCTACGACGCTTTTTAGATTAATCACTCTAGAAACCATGAGGCCCAACACCAATACGGATACTGCAATGCCTGTTTCTATAGCAGGGAACATCAGGCCGTTAAGTGCTAAGAAGAAGCCTACTAATAGCATGCTAAAAAGCGCGAAAGGCACTAAGCGATTATTCTTAAGATGCTGCTGTCCGGCCCAGAAACCGACAGCTAACAATGCCAGTAGGTGATCGATCCCTGTTAATGGATGGAGTAAGCCAGAGATCAAACTGGATTCCATTAATAGATTGCTGTGAGCAAATGCTGATGGGGCAATCAGTGAACCGGCGATCAGCGCTAGGCTGGATTTGAATAGGGTGGGAATTGTCCTCATTAGACTATCCTTTTTATTTTTTATGGATGAGGAGAGGCTGTGGATACTTACTCTCGTTCCAAAGGTAATAGCAACGGAAGTGCCAAGTTTTAGAAATTAGGGTGATTAAGCCAATAGCCCATAACTAGTCCTGTTGAGCGCTGTCCAAGGATCTGTTGAAATAGATGCCGGCTTTCACAAAGCCTATTTTGATAGCAAAAACGTTTTAAGCTGGAAACTTAGTAACCAGCTAGCTATCACTACAAAAATTGATCTTACTCATAAGTAGTGAAAAAGCTGTTTTTTATAAGACCTTGGTCTATATTTTTTGTTTTGCTGCAGTGCAAAAAGGAGTACACTGCAAGCTATCCGTTTACGAGGGATTACTGGCGTGTCTACAAAATATCTTAAACGCTTTTTTAAACCAGCATCTATCGCTGTATTTGGTGCATCTGCCCGTGAAAATAGTATGGGCGGCGTGGTTATTCAAAACTTACAAGAAAGCGGTTTTAAGGGATCCTTATACGCGGTTAACTCTCAAGGGTATGACACAGTTCATGGTATTAAATGTTATAGCCAACTGAATCAACTACCCGAAATGCCCGAGCTAGCCATAATCTGCTCTCCGCCGGAAACCGTCGCAGATATCATTCGTGCACTGGGTGCGAGTATGGTTAAAGCAGCCATGATCTTAACTGGTGGTCTATCCATTGAAGATGAAAATCACCAAACCCTTCGTGATCAGGTAAGAGAAGCAGCTAAGCCTTACGGTATCAGAATATTAGGGCCCGATTGTATGGGTATGTTGGTGCCCGGTCATAACATGAATGCCAGCTATTCCCATGTGAATATCCTAAAAGGGAAGGTCGCTTATGTGGGCCAGTCCGGTATTTTAGGGACGGCCATGATCGATTGGGCCACTGGTCAGGAGATTGGCTTTTCTCATTTCCTTACTTTAGGTGGTGGCGCCGATGTTGACCTGCCCTCGGTGATCGATTATCTCGCACAAGATCCTTATACCCATGCGATTTTATTGCAGCTGAATCGAGTAGATGGCTCCGCTAGGGACTTCTTATCAGCTGTTCGTTCTGCGTCACGCAACAAACTGGTACTGGTGCTTAAAAACGATACCTTTAGTGGCGAAAAGTCCGGTACAGAACTCGCACCTGGTATCTACGACGATGATCAGGTGTACGATGCAGCGCTGCGTCGTGCGGGCGTTGTACGTGTTGAAACTTCTGATGAGCTATTCAACGCGTTAGAAACCCTAACCCATATGAAACGTATGCGCGGTGAGCGATTGGCTATTGTGTCTAATGGCACGGGACCAAACGCACTCGCGACAGAGCACCTTCTTAATAAAAATGGTCAGTTGGCGCATCTGACTGAGGAAACAGTTGAAGCATTAGCTGAAATTCTTCCGCCTCATTGGGATCGATCCAATCCGGTAGACCTTAATGCCGATGCTGACCCTGCGCGTTTTGCCGAGGCTGTACGCTTACTCACCAAAGATAAAAATGTTGATGTGGTGTTGATGGTACACGCACCGACACGCCTGGCACCCGGTGTTGAAACTGCGGAGCAGGTTATTCAAGTTGCTAAGAAAACCCCGCGTAATGTCTTAACCTGCTTTATGGGCCGAGCAACAGCTATAGAAGCACGTAACCGTTGTAACGCAGCAGGTCTTTCGACTTTCTTAACACCAGAAGAGTCAATCGATGCTTTTATGTACATGGTTGAGTTTCGCCGTAACCAAGAGGTGATGCGTCAAACGCCGCCTCCTTACATCGAGCAAAATACGCCCAACCATATTAAGGCTAGAGATCTTATTCAAAACGCTTTGGCGGAAAATAGAGACTATCTCCAGCATAAAGAAGCCTGTGCGTTATTAGATCTTTACGATATCCCAGTTTCGAATACGTACTACAGTGAGAATATTAATGATGTAGTGAAACTCTCGAGAAACATTGAAAACTCGGTAAGGGTAAAAGCACTACATACTCATAATGTCTATCCATTTAGCTATGATGCGCAGGGTAGTCAGCGTTGGAAGGATGTTGCACAGGATCTTTTCTCTCTAGCCGAAGTTGAGCATGCGACTACCCAGCTATCCTACCGGGTAGGCGAGACCTACAGCCCTGAAGAGCAGATGGGGTTCTGTGTCCAACAGATGAAACGCGGTTTCCAATCGCTACAGATCAATGTAGGTATTACACGAGATCCTACCTTTGGGCCAGTGATTGTCTTTGGCGCTGGTGGGCATACTGTAGATGTGCTTTCGGACCGTCATGTGATGTTACCGCCTTTAAATATGGCGTTGGCGCATCAGCTCATTCGTCATTCGCGTATCTGTAAAATAATCGAAGAAAACAGCTATCGTCCTGAGCAAGATATGAAGCAACTGTGCAAATTGTTGCTGAATCTTTCTGAAATGGTGGTCGATCTGCCAAACCTTAAGTGTTTAGAGATCAACCCGCTACTGGTCAATAAGGCCGGTCTTTTGGCGACAGATGTTTCTGTATCAATTTCAGTAGATGAGGGTGATCTCTCAATCTCTCCTTATCCAGAACATCTCACCGAAGAGATTACATTGAAGCGTTCTGGCCGTAAGGCAATCATGCGTGCGATTCGTGGTGAAGATGAACCAAACCATCTCGAGTTCTATAACAAGCTTAGCCCGCAATCTATCCGTCTACGTTACTTCTACAGCCGTGGTGTACCGACCCATCAGGAACTAGCGAACTGGACCCAGATTGATTACGACCGTGAGATGGCATTTATTATCTCTGTTCCACGTGAAGGTTCTAAAGAGATGGAAACCTTAGGGGTTGTAAGAGCGGTGACTGACGCCGATAACGTTAGAGCCGAATTTAGCGTTGTGATTCGCGATGACCTACAAGGCGAAGGTCTTGGTGTTGCCTTAATGAGCAAAATTGTTGATTACTGCCGCAGTCGAGGAACACTGCAGATTATTGGATCGACATTGCCAAATAACAAAGGTATGCAAAACTTGGCTAAAAAATTAGGTTTTGAGAATAGCTTCAATATCGAAGAAGACGTAGTCGATATGAAAATGATGCTGAATACGCCAAAAGAAGACTGGCAGCGTATGCGCCTTCAGTTGCCCCATTAATTAGGCAACTGATGTTTATTAGTTACCCCAGTGGAAACTGGGGTGACGGTCTCGAAAGTACTCTTTCTAATTTTTAGCCGTAAAGTATTAGACTTCTCAATCCAATCCTTACAATTCACTGACATTCTTCTATTTAAATGCGATTAGCCTACGTTTCAAAATTCTAATAAGGAAAATTGAAATGCTAGGGCAATATTCGGAGTTCGCTTTAACTTATCTTTGGGTGTTGGGGTCGATAACCACGGTTACTTTTGCACTCCCGTTGTTTTTTGTGCCTCTGACTTGGGCTAAGTTGATGATGTGGAGGGTTCCTGAAGATACTGATTTAGCGGAATACTTTGGGCGGTGTGTAGGCGCATTTGTATTAGTGGTTGAGTTTTTTATCCTCAAAGGTGCTTATACAGAGGGTGGTTTGCAGTTCACATTTGATATGTTGGCTGTCGTCTTCATATTAATGTTAGTAGTGCATATTTATGGGGCAATTCGAAAGATACAGCCTATTACAGAAACCTTAGAAATAGGGTTGTGGGCATTCTTACTCTTTATGACTTACATTTGTTATCCCGTTTCATCCGGTATATAAATTAACCTTCAGTTTTTAAAGTGGAAATTGGTTTTTTGATGAGTGTTTAAGGCAGGAAGTGTATAACCTGCCTTTCTTTTTGAAGGGATCTTTTTAGATAAAATGAGAGGGATATCATCGCCAAATTTGGCACTTTTATTGTTAATGCTCATATCAACAATAACGTTGGCTTTACTAGGAGTAAGAGCTCTTAATCAAGAGACCGCTTTAAAACAAATAGAATCACAGCATCGTCAGGAAATGACGATGAAGGCAATCGAAATCCAGCTTGGCCAAGAGATAGAGAGTGCTTTCCGTAAAGTAAGAGAGTCGATTGAGTCCCAAAATGGTAGTCGTCATGATCTCCGAAAATTGGTGATGAGCGACGGTGCTATCGATTTAACATTGATTTACGATGATCAACTAAACAGAATTTTTCCCCCTGATAAAATCCAAGCATTGCCTCGAGAGCAATATCTACTCGATCAGTTTGAAGCCGTAATAGAAAAGCAAATACAAGATATTTCTTTAGTGTCTGAGCCTATTACATTATCGCTAGGGTATTCTTCAGATCTTCGCTTGTTACATTGTTGGCAATCAGAATTAAATTACTGTGTTTTGCTTAAGCAGCGATGGTTAGCAGAAGAGTTGGAAGCTGCTTTACCCAAAATTCATCATAGAGATCAGTTGCAGTTAAGTTCAGTTTCACAAAATAATAAGGAAAAGGCTAACCTTGAACAGCATGGTGCCAATCTAACTTGGCCCTTAAGTGGAATTTTTATCGATTGGCAACTTATATACCAACCTCTAGATGCCGACACACAACACCTTCAACCTGTATATGTAGCTATCTTATTTCCTCTAATTGTACTCATGCTTGGGCTTGGGGCCTGGTTATATTGGGTACAGCGATGCTCTATTAAAGAAAATGAAAGAAAGACTGATTTTTTGAGATTAGTTGCACACGAGTTTAAAACGCCGCTAGCAAACCTGAGGCTTTATTCAGATCTTGTTCGCCGAAGTGAGTCGCATAAAGAAACATTGAGTTATATGGATGTATTTGATGCTGAATTTTTTCGTATGCGACGCTTTTTAAATAACGCCATATTATTCGAACATGCTGATCTGGTGAGTAAGCCTAAACTTGAGGCCCTTGATTTAGAGCCTTTTATCCATCAGCTGATTAACCCATTTGAGCCACGACTGAAACATAGTGGTATCGATTTGACCATTGATATTCAATGTACAGCTAAGGTGACAGTAGCTCGTGAAGCCCTTGAATGCTCGGTTGTAAATCTCGTTGATAACCTTATTAAATACGCGCCGAACCAGCCCGCGCAACTGAATTTTTTGCTACAAAACGATAGTTTGATGATTACCTGCAGAGATAGCGGGGACGGCATCACAGCAGAGCGCCAAACCAGTTTATTCCAATATGATCCCCAGAAAACTAAAGGCGAAGAAGGGTTTGGACTTGGCCTTGTTGTAACAAAACAGCTTATAGAAAATGCAGGTGGTCAGATAAGTTACCAAAATGTAGAGCACTCTGTTTTTGCCGTTCAATTGCCGATAGAAGAAAGCCAATGAAAGTAATAATTGCTGATGATGATCTTCATTTAAACCAAGGCTTGGCGTTGTTATTACAAAAAGAAGGTTTTGAATGTCATACCGTGAAAAATGGTAAAGATGCACTGTATCAGCTTGGTGAATACAAACCTGACTTATGTATTTTTGATGTGATGATGCCCTATCTTAGCGGTATAGAGCTCTGTGCAGTTATGCGTGAAAGAGGCTTATTTCAGCCAGTCCTTCTTCTTACTGCATTTGATGAGCAAGTTGATAAGATCGAAGGTTTTCGATTAGGTGCTGATGATTTCATGACAAAGCCTTTTAACCCTGATGAGCTAATTGCACGTGTCACTGCTTTGGCTCGGCGAGAGCAGTACCTTAAATCGAGAAAGCCTGCACAATCGAAAACATTTCAACTAGGTGAGTTAACCGTTGATGTTGACTGTATGCTACTAAGCTATGTTGATGAAAAAGTCTGCTTGAGTAAGCGTGAACTTGAGTTTCTACAGATGCTTCACGCAAGTGGAGGGCGAGTACTATCGAAAGACGAAATTTTGGACAAATGTTGGGGGAGAACTTATCTACCTAATAGTCGAACTTTGGATCAGTTTCTTTCGGTCTTAAGACAAAAAATGGAAAAAGATTTAGGAGCTCCCAGAATCGTACAAACGGTTTATGGAATGGGATATAAATTAAAAGGCGTCGGATAATTTTGATTGGGAGTAGTTATTTATTCTCAAATGTTCCTCGTGTTGCCCTAATTACCTTGTGCGGTCGTTAGGGGTATTTATGCTAGATGCGTAGCATAAATAGTAAGAGCTCCTAGTAAAATGGCGCCAAGCATTGCTGGTGCTGTTCGGACAGATAAGGATCTGTCGCCGGCAAATATCACAATCAGCATCTTAACTAAGCTATTCACCGTAGCCGCTATAAATATTCCTGCTAAAGCAATTTCTACT
This sequence comes from Neptuniibacter sp. PT8_73, assembly GCF_047778045.1. Taxonomy (GTDB): domain Bacteria; phylum Pseudomonadota; class Gammaproteobacteria; order Pseudomonadales; family Balneatricaceae; genus Neptuniibacter. Next base: position 2,587,473 of record NZ_CP180545.1, on the reverse strand, counting down.
TCTATCAATTCAGGTGTCTGTCTGCCTAGTGTCAGAGTAATTGGATCAACATCGGTTAAACCTGCGATAGCTGATAAAAGCAGTGTTCCTGTATCTCCAAACCATTCTGTTAACGCTTGTGAGAGCAGCATTACCAGCATTAAGACAAAACCGAAGAAGACTGCAGAGCTTAGCGCTAGTGGGTTACGTTGAGTTTTGACGCTGTTAGTTTCTCCATCACAGTATCTAAACCATATCCAGAGTGCAGGAAGATAGAAGCCAATCATCATAATGAGCATAGAGGGCCATAGCTGATATGTTAGTGGTGCATTTATGACGAGCAATACCATCAGAATTCGAGGAAACATTGTTCCACAACTGAACAGGATTCCACTTGCTAGTAGAGGGCAGAGGGAACGTTGTTCTCTAGAGAGGTTAGAGAACTGGATCGTTAGTGCTGTTGACGAACTTAACCCTGCAAACACGGATGTGAACATAATGCCGCGTCGTGTGCCACCAATTCGGATTGCAAAATAGCCTAGAAAAGAAATGCTGGCGATCAGTACGACTAGCCACCAGATCTCATAGGGATTAATTGCGTTCCAAGGACCATAGCCCTCATCAGGTAGGATCGGTAACAAAACTATTGAGATTAATAACAGCCTCAAACCTGCATCAAGTTCATATTCTTCAAGCTTATGAAGTGCCGAATGCAGCTCGGGCTTACCATCCAGAATCAACGCTACAATAACGGCTGCTGCAGAGGCAATAACAGGCTCCCCAGACACGGCGAGAGCTCCAAGCGTATAGGTAATCAATAGACCAACAATACCCGTGATACTAACGGTGTTGCTCTCTTTATGACGAATATTGAAAGCAACGGCGAGAATAATAATCAGCGGAATTAAGCCGAACCCAAGTAGCCAACTTGAAAAATCCTTAGCAAGTGCAGCGCATAAACCGCCATATAGCCCAGTCAAAGCAAAGGTACGAATTCCTGCAATACGGCTTCCCTCAGAGCGATGGCGTTGAGACCATCCTCGTTCAATGCCTATGATCAAGCCTAGAGCCAAGGCGATAAGAAGGGACCAGAATAGATTGATTGGTGTAGAGAAAAACGAAACATCCATAATTTAATATTGAGATAGTTTTGGCGTTATCGCCAGTTAGAGAGGTTCGGTACAACTAATTTAGTCGACAATGAAAGCAACTACGATGTAGGTGTATAGGATTTATATTTAAAATTTAAGGGGGAAGATGTGAAATAATTCTATCGATACGATAAATGTTGACTCTAAGAGAACAGCTATAGGTAGGCTACTACAACCTAGTGAGGTAGGTGCGTTCTAATTTATATGCTATAAATGGGCTCTTCACAGATCGATCTTTGTTCTTCTCAAGTCAGTGTATTTAAGATCGATTGATATAAATGGAATTTTTAAGAAAGCTTAAAGGATTAAATCATGCAAAAAATACTTGCCTCTTTATTAATGACCTTATCGATGGCTTCCATCGCAGAATCAAATTTTTCCGACGAAGATATAACGGCTTTCCATAATGCAGTTTTAATGGGTGATTATAAAACGTTTGAACATTATTTAGCTAAAGGAATGGATATAGATCAGAGGCGAGGTACTTTCGAATCAACACCTTTACTTGCTGCTGCGAATATGGGGCGTTTAGAAGCAGTTAAGTACCTTTTAAGTAAAGGGGCTAATCCTGATTTGAAAAATGCATTAGGCAAAACCGCAATAGAAATTGCCAGGAAACGAGGTAAAGATAGTGTGGTGGATGCTTTGAATAAAGGTCGAACTCAGGAGTAATTTAAAATGACTGATTTCTTTAGGGTTTACGAAGTTAGAGTACTCAAATTATCAATCATTGTGGTTTTGTTTTTATGCGCCGTTAATGTTCAGGCAGAGGTGTATAAATGCATTAAAGAATCAGGGAAAGTCGAATATCGACAGTTCTCTTGTGAAAAAGGCACGGTTAAAAAAGAACTACTATTTGCTAAAGCATCGAAAGAAGACAGTAGTTCAGTGTCTGAGCAGACAGATGAGTTTTACTACCCTGGAGCAAAGCTTAAAACTAAAGATGTTGGAAATGGTTATATGGATTATTTCGAGTACAAAACCTCCGATGATTTTTCAAAGGTTAAAGAGTTTTTCTCTAGTGCTATAGAGAATGGAAATTGTGAAAGTAGATCTGATAATCAATTTAACTGTAAGTATCAAAATGTGGCTAAGTATAAATCTGTAGAGGTCTCAATTATTAAGGAAAGTGATCGGATAGATATAATGCTTGTGAAAAACATAAAGTAGTCTTTGGTTCAGTATGCTTGTTAAATCTGAGGTAGCTATCTTATATATGTAGGATATGTGGCAGTAACGTCAATCGATTTGAGTAAACTATTAAACATGGTCAAGGAGGAGGTACGGCTGAGTCATCAGGAGGTGGTGAGTTAGGTATTGGTTTAAGGGATATAAAAAATGCAGGGCAAAGGCTTAAAGGGCCCGATGGTTTAAACGAGCAGATTAAATTCAATCAGCACCAATTTAAATTGCGAATGGTCGGTGGCTTATTTACGCTGCTGATAATGTCTTGTTTATTTTCATGGTTTTCTGGATGCCTGAGTTCGTCAGGTGGGGTGCAACAGGACTAACCCTGATTTCATTTCTGATTTATCTCTTAATCTATATTCGTCAGAAAAATCGTATTGCTCGTATTAGAGAAGCGCAGTTAACAGAGCACCGAGAAACAAAAGAGGGTAAAGTTTAACGAATAGCTGGTTGATAAGCGTAGGTTAAAATGAAAAGTTTATGGTTAATTTCTCTATTTCTATTCCCTTTGCATGCAATAGCTCAAGATAACTGGTCTCAAATAGAAGGCAGTTATGCGCTTACTGGTTCCGAGTTAATCGACCCAGATCCCAGTATACCTCAGAATACGCACCTTCGTTTTAGCTTAACGGGTAAGATGGCTCAGGATCTCTATCAAGCAATGGCTGTTGATACGGTGATTGATGAATGCACAGGGCTACCGAGTAAATCGGTGAAGGATATGCGCTGCTATTTTGAACAGTTGGATGACAGCTATATGTGTGATTTTTCAATTGATATAGCCAAGCAAGAGATCGGGTATGGTTTAAGTTGTTAATCTCTGAGTCTTTCAATTTTGCCCAAGGTTTGTGGAGTTTACTGAATGTCTAAAGCTTACAACATTGTGAATATTGTCAAAATTTACGATAAGAAAAAGTTCTATGAATATGTGGTAGGGCACGTTCCAACATTGGACAAATTCGGCGGTAGGTTTCTAGTCAAAGGTGATTTCGGCGAGGTATTAGAGGGCAGCTGGGATAGCAATCTGATTGTTATTCAAGAATTTCCATCAGTGGAGTTGTTTAAAGCTTGGTATGACTCTGATGAATATCGTCCTTGGCGAGAGTTAAGACAGTCCTGTGCTGAGGTGAATGTTATCTTGACTCAAGGTTGTTCCGATTAGGTTCTTGACCTTTGTTGCTGCAGAAAGGACTTGATCTAATCAGTTGGGGGCTGACTAGACCAAGCTGTTTTCATTACACAATAAATTTAGAGACGTCCTCGCGCATCTGGTGAGCTTGGGTTTCTAAACACTCGCAGTTCTTACAGCTCTCACATGAGTCGGATAGTAGTTGCTCAGCAGAGGAGGAGATCCGCTGTGTTGCATCCTCTACGCCTTTGACTGTGTACATCTGTTCCTCGGTAGCTCCTGCAATTTGAATCACCATTTCACGAATCTCATCCATGGCATCTTTGTTGGATTGCATAGTTGAATTAGCTGCGCCAATGGAGTTGTTCATAGTTTCGCTAAGTTTTAAGCTGCTTTGCATGGCTACTTCAGATTCTGTGACATGCTGCTGTAGGGTTTCGATCATCGATTCAATCTCTACAGTGCTGCTTTGAGTGCGTTGCGCCAGTGTTCTCACTTCGTCGGCAACTACTGCAAATCCTCGGCCTTTATCGCCTGCTCGGGCAGCTTCAATTGCGGCGTTAAGGGCGAGTAAGTTAGTTTGCTCAGTAATATCTCTGATTACGCTTATTACATTGCCGATCTTAGTACTTGATTGACTGAGGGAGTGCATTAGGTCGCTGCTTCGGCTGATATTGTCCGTTAACTTTTCCATTTGCTGGTGGGTTTCAGCCATGATCTGACTACCTTCATTCATCTGCTGATCAGCACTGCTGACACTGTCTTGCACTTGGGTACTGCTGGATGCAATTAGCTCAACCGCTGTTACGAGTTCTTGTACGGCTTGGTTCACCGCCAATGTATTGTTTCGTTGTTCTTCGATAGCATTTTGTGAGCGTTTACTCAGCTCAACGGAATGATGAGCGCTGCTTTCTACTGTCTCGCCTTTCTCTTTTATCTCGCGAACCAGTCCAGCCGTGGTATCAATAAAATCATTAACTGAATGAGCGAGTTCGGTCACTTCATCTTCACCTGGAAGGTCTAGATGTTGGGTGAGATCACCTCCACCATGACTGATGTTTGACATTTTAGAATTAGCCGTTTGCAAGCGGTTAAGTACGCGGAAGGTTTGCCATAAGAGTAAGCCCGCGATGATGGCTGTGAGGGCTGTTGCCATGCCGACACCTTGTATCCGAGAGGTATGCAACGCGCTTGATATTGCACCTTCAAGGTCGGTATAGATACCACCAAATATGGATTCTACTTCATGAATACTGCTTCGTAGTTCACCGCGTAATCCTGAATTTTGGTCTAAACCGCGTAGTTGCAGTGCTTCGGCCAAAGCATGGGCGGTGTCTTCAAATGTCTTTACACTGTCAGCGGCAGGTAAATTCACTTGCTGCATGTAGTTATGGGTATTTTTTAGGCTTTCTTGTAACAGTGTCTTCGAGTTGAGGTCGTAGCTATTTTGGAAATCATTTTCTAACAAGATCAGGTGCAATATCTTAGAGATTGCCTGACTATCACCGGTGTTGGCTACTTTTTGATGGAGTGTTCTTTCCGCCTGATTAAAGGCTCCACGTAAGCCACTGTCTTTATCAAGGCCTATTTTCTTATCGAGCTCTACCAGTGCTATCAGTTTTTGTTGGTAAATATCCAGTTGATGTTGTGCTGCGCCTAAGTCTTTTTGAACTTCTGGGGCGTAGGTTAATTGCGATGCAAGTGAGTCGATATTGTTACGCATAAGGGCGATACGTTTTTCAAACTTATCCACGTATTTGAGTTGTTTACGCAAGAGAAAGTCTTTCTCATGTCGACGTAGCATCAACATGTCATTGGTAAGGCCCTTAGCTACAGCGTATTGCTGACCCAAGCCAGAAATCCGGCTACTGGTTTGCCAGAGCATCCAAGTCATAGCTGCCATAGCAACAATAACCAATAGGGAAACAAGAATAAAAGCGCGGCGGATGGACATAACTACCTCCTTGTCGTGAGCTTACTTCCATGTCACAAAACTGTAATGAACTTGAATATAGTCAGAGAATTGAGAAGTTGCCAAAAATTTTTAGGAGGTTTTTAAAGGAGGAGATTCAGGCTAATAAAGTGAAGGGAATTGCGTAATTATTTATGTATTAGGAATTTATCTGCGTTAGCAGTGAGCGTGCAATCTTTTCCATTTTATCGAGGCTAACATCGGCCTTTTTTAGGAATACCGGATCGTAGTGATCAGGGTTCGACCAGTGTTTACCACTGATTTGGCAGCGCTTGGCTAACTTATCAATCCCGAGGTCTTCGAGGGTAAAGCCAAGTTTTGTCCATAACAGGGATAGGTGGCGTTCTGTTTTATGGTCCCGCTTGCCGTAATCATCTAACTGACGCATATAGACCGCAGTTTCACGTGCTGCGGTGATGACGTTTCGAAGCGCCATTATAGATTCTTGCTTGCGTGCTTCGTTGGCGCGGTAGAGGTTAGTAAGCCACTTAGTCGCGTGGTTAAAAAGATCTGAGAAGGCTTTTTCCGGCAGTAAGTCCATAAGTGCTAGAGCATTTTCAATCCGTTGGCTGGAAAGTATAGGTTGACTTGAGGCGTGAAAAAAAGCAAGAAAATACTGTTGGGGGTAGTGTAGTAGAGGCATAAAAAAAGGCCGCTAAGCGGCCTTTATTTTAAAGAGAAGCACAGAACATCTCATGTAGGGTGTGAATAATCCGTTTCGCAGTATCCCCTTGTAGGGAATAATAGATGGTTTGTGATTCCCGACGGGTTTTCACTAGTCCATCTTTCCTTAGTACTGCCAGGTGCTGGGATAAAGCAGACTGGCTTAAATCTAGGCAATTATTCAGTTCAGTAACTGAAAGCTCCTTCCCATCCAGATAGCATAGGATGAGTAGTCGACTTTCATTGCCTAGCGCTTTCATCAATTTTGCAGCCTTGCCGGCATTGGTTCTCATAAGTTCCAATGTTTCCGGATCTAAGGTCGCGTTGTTGGTCTCGTTCAAGTTAACACTCCGAAGCGCTGTATTGTTTTTATCTATGGGCTCACAAAGGATTAGTCTACGAACTCTTTGGTTCATTTGTTTGACTTAATCCAGACTTCATCCCCAATTTGCAGCTTCTGTCGATTTTTATATCAACTTATAGTTATGAATAGTGCATTTTTTATAACAGAGTGAATGATACCCCAGATCCACTTATATTCGCAATTTGACTATTATTTCTTTTATATATTAGTATTATCTAATGTTTATGTTTTTTGGTCGAATTGAGGGGACAAATGAGGAGAAAATCTAACTGGTTGCTCTTACCAATGCAGAGGCCTAAGTTTGTTTTTGGGCTGATCTTAGCGATTGTTTTTGCAGCACTTTTACCAATTTCAAATATTAAAATTGATACAGACCCAGAGAACATGCTGCCTCACGACCAGGTTGATCGTATGTTCCATGATCAAGTGAAGCAGCGTTTTGGCTTACATGACATGATTGTGGTCGGGATTGTAAATTCCCTACAGGAAAAGGGGGTATATAACCCTGAAACCCTATCTATTCTGTATGATATTTCAACAGCAGTTGATTCTATGGATGGAGTGGTTCGCCAAGATTTATTGGCATTAAACACAGTTGATAACATCAGCCAGTCATTTGAGCAGGATGGCGCAATCTTGTTTGAATGGATGATGAAAACTGCCCCTTCAACTCAAATTGAAGCAGACAAAATTCAAGCCGCAGTCGAGCGCCTCCCTTTGTTAAAGAATACCTTGGTATCAGCTGATGCCCAAGCGGCGGCGATCTATATTCCGATCATAAATAAATCAGAAAGCTACCGTTTAGCGAATGAAATTCAAGCAGTTATTGATGGGTTAAATCTGAAGTATCCGGAATCTGGTAACGAATTTCATATTGCGGGTTTGCCTGTTGCAGAAGATACCTTTGGTGTTGAAATGTTTATCCAGTTGGCCATTTCTGCACCCTTAGCCGGTTTGATGATTTTTGTGTTGATGTGGTTTTTCTTCCGTTCCCTACTGCTGATTACTGCCCCTATGCTGGTCGCTATGGCTACGGTTATTGTCACTATGGGCGTATTGATCGGGCAGGGCCATACAGTACACATCATGAGTTCGATGATCCCTATCTTTTTGATGCCTATCGCTGTCGTAGATTCGGTGCACTTACTTTCTGAATTTTCTGATAGATATAAACCGGGGGAAGATCCTAAGCAGGCGTTACAAGAGGTACTAGCTCATCTATTCACACCGATGTTATACACATCGATTACATCCGCAGTGGGTTTCGCCTCTCTAGCGTTAACCCCGATTCCACCTGTGCAAATTTTTGGTCTGCATGTCGCGTTTGGCATCATGTTGGCTTTTGGATTAACTGTTGTTCTTGTGCCTGCATTTATTGTGAGTCTATCGCCACAGCGTTTACAGGCGCTTAAAGATCATTCGGCGAGAGGGGATTCATCTCAAAAACTAAGTTGGCTCCTTAGCGCAGCGGGGTGTTTCTCTACCAACCGCTCTAAAGGCATCATAATTGTTTTTGCGCTTATATCAGCATTATCTATTTATGGTGTGAGTACCATTCAAATTAACGATAACCCGGTGCGTTGGTTTAAAGAGGATCATCGTCTACGCCTTGCGGATCGGGTTATGAACGCTCATTTTGCTGGGACCTATAATGCTTACCTTGTGCTGGAGAAACCGTCTGAACAATTAGGTGAGTCTTTTTGGCAGGAGCTAACAAGCCAGCCATTGCCAGAGGCGGTAATGCTGAAAATAACTCAGCTGCGAACTGAGACGCAGGCGTATTTACCGAGTAAACGTTTACAGGCGCTCGCCCTTGCATTCGATGATCTGTCGTTTGATGACCCTGTTCATGAAGATTTATGGTTGAGTTTGCTAGATAAGGTTGAAGTAGCTCAGCAAAAGGCAAAGTATTTTCTTTCACCTGAAGGTTTAGCGTATCTAGATCAACTACAGAGTTACTTGGATCAATCTGAACTGGTGGGTAAAACTAACTCTCTAGGTACCTTACTTAAAACGGTTAATCGTGAATTAAGAGGTGGGAGCGATGATCAGTTTGTATTGCCTTCCGATGCTTCTGCTGCCGCTCAAACGATATTGAGTTTTCAATCGTCTCATCGGCCTGATGATCTTTGGCACATGGTTACTCCTGAGTACGATGCCACTTTACTGTGGTTGCAGCTCAGAAGTGGTGATAACCAAGACATGAGCCAAGTAATTGAACTGGTCGATCGCTTTGTGTCTGAAAACCCTCTACCGCTGGGTGTCGAGATGAATTGGGCGGGTCTGACCTACATTAATGTCGTTTGGCAAGAGCAGATGGTAAACGGCATGTTGAATAGCTTGATTAGCGCTTTCTTCATGGTGTTGTTGATGATGGTTGTACTGTTTCGTTCTATAAAGATCGGTCTGCTCGCTATGTTACCGCTCACGGTTACCATCCTATTTATCTATGGTCTGATCGGTTTTATTGGCAAGGACTATGACATGCCCATCGCCGTTCTTTCAGCGTTGACCTTAGGTTTGTCGGTCGATTTTGCTATCCATTTCTTGGAACGCTGCCGTGCTATCTATCGACGTACTGGCAACTGGCCGAAGACAGTCAATGAAGTTTATCAAGGGCCAGCTAGAGCGATTAGCCGTAATGCGGTCGTGGTCGCGGTTGGTTTTACCCCCTTACTTTTTGCACCGTTAGTGCCTTACATCACAGTTGGGTTTTTCTTGGCGTTAATCATGAGTATCTCCGCGATTGTTACAGTGATTTTACTGCCAGCTGTTATCCAATTGATTAGCAACAAAGCCTCATTTTTTGGTGAACCAAAGAGCAGCGTATCCTCAGAGGAAAAGCAAAATGTATAAACCTAACTTTTTAAAAACAACGCTCTTTGGGGCTTTGTTCACTGTGTTAGCTACTAATGCGACCAACACGTTGGCCGTAGATTTAACGGATGCGAACGAGATTGTTGCAAAGGCGAATCTAACAGCATATTACGCCGGTGATGACGGCCGCTCTGAAGCTAGGATGTTGATAAAAGACAGCCAAGGCCGAGTGCAAAAACGTCAGTTTACGATCTTAAGGCGAGATAGAGAGGATGGCGGCAAACAGGATTTTCTGGTTGTCTTTAGCCGTCCATCAGATGTGAGAAATACAGCGTTTTTAGTTGCTAAAACGCCCGGTCAAGATGATGACCGTTGGTTATATCTTCCCGGTTTAGATCTGGTTAAACGTATCTCTGCTGGTGATAAACGAACTAGCTTTGTTGGCTCACATTTCTTTTATGAGGATGTATCTGGGCGTGGTATCGAAGAAGATACCCATCAATTGATCGGAACAGATGAAAACTACTATCAAATTAAAAGTACGCCTATAAAAGCTGCAGAGGTTGAGTTTAGTAGTTATTCCACATGGATTAATAAACAAAATTATCTGCCGGAAAAAATTGAATATCTCGACGATAACGGCCAGCTCTATCGCAGAATTGAGGTAATCAAAAGCGACGTGATTCAAGGCAATATCACGGTAATTCAATCTAAGGCGATGGATCTGCGTAGTGGCGCTGAAACGATCATGGAGTTCCGTTATCAGAACTATGATTTAGGTATGGATCAAACTGTATTCTCAGAACGTTCATTGCGTAAGCCGCCTCGCCAGTGGCTTCGGAGGCAGTGATGTTTCGAGCAAGCTTATTTCTATCAGGCCTGATAGCCGTTAGTTTTGTAGCTCAAGCTGATGACTGGGAGCAAAGCGATTGGGACGAAGGGGCGAGTGAAGCCCTTCAGTGGCACGGATTTATCGAAATGGGTGCAGGTAGGCGATTAAACAATGATCCTGTTTTAGATGAAGATAAAACCCTTGCTGAACTTCGAGGACGGGTAGAAACAGAATACTTCTCTAACGATAGTCGTTATAGCTTTAAAGCCGATCTCTACACTGATGGGGTGGAAGGAGCGACTCAATTTAATTTAAGAGAAGCACTGATAGATCTGCAACTTAGTGATTCGTTGGATCTGCGTTTAGGACATCAGGTATTAACTTGGGGAACGGGTGATCTATTGTTCCTGAATGATCTATTTGCAAAGGATTGGCAGTCATTTTTTTCTGGGCGCGATGATGAATATTTAAAAGCGCCATCGACCAGTATCAAACTTGCTTACTATGCCAATAAAGCGAATTTAGATTTGGTGTGGACGCCTGTTTTTACTAGTGATCAATTTATTGATGGTGAGCGCTTTTCCTATTTCTCACCTTTGGCAGGTCAGCAGGTAGCCTCACCTGAATATACGTTGGTTCCGGATTATCCCCAAGAAAGCTTTTCAAACGGTGAATTCGCGGCGCGTTTCTATGGGAATGCGCAATGGGGAGCGAGTAATACCGAATGGGCTTTATATGCCTATAGTGGTTTTTGGAAACAACCCAATGCACTTAATACCCAAGGCCATGCTTATTTCTCGCCACTAAAAGCTGTTGGGGCAAGCTTAAGAGCCAATATCGGGAAGGGAATAGGGCACAGTGAAATTGCTTGGTATAAGGGTAAAGACGGCCGAGGATCAAATCCGCTGCTACACAACAACCAAATTCGTTTTCTAGCTGGATATGAGCAGGAGCTATTACCGAAATTTACAGTAGGGTTGCAGTATTATCTTGAACACACACAAGCTTATGCCAAGCTGATTGCTAGTGATGGCAACTCGCCTTATCGACCAGATCAGAACCGCGAACTATGGACGCTGCGCCTGTATTATCGGGCTTTACAGGATAATCTAACACTCAGTTGGTTTAGTTTTTATTCGCCGACAGACGATGACTACTATCATCGTCCTTCGGCAAAATATCGTTTCAGTGATGAGTTACAACTGATCGTTGGCGCGAATCTTTTTGGTGGTCAAGAAGCACATACATTCTTCGGTCAGTTTGAAGATGCATCTAATCTTTATGCAAGGATCAGGTGGGGTTATTAATGCCAAATCAGTTATGATCATCTTTCCTAGAAGCTATGGTTATTTCGAAAAGCCAAATGAAAAAATCAGATAAAAAACTAGAAAAAATGCTCCGTGAAACGCTGACTGATGTTTGCGATATTGCACTAGAGTCCGTACCTGGCTTCTGCTGGATCACTCATAAAGTGGACTTTTCTCGTTACCCTGAATCGCTAAAGGTTGTCACTGTCTTTGAGGATGAATCACTTCTAACCCTTGCTAGAAATGCCCATGAGGATCAGTTTTTAAAAAGTTTAATCACCGAGAAACTGGCTCAAGCGGGTGTAAAGCTCAATAAACCCACCCAGCAGATTATTTTTGATTCAGAAGAAGCCTGCGAAGATGCTTGTGGTGGTGATTGGAGCTTAAGGTTAAATCGTTATTAATCCTTCTTTCTCATTATTGCTAAACCAAAGCTGGTATTTTCGCGTATGAATCCCGATTACTTGGTTGGAGCTTTCTGTGTCTAGTCCCGTTGAATGCGTCTGTTTTGTTGTTGTATCGGGTAGCAAGGTTTTATTTGAGCGTCGCTATTACGAAGATTCTGTATCTACTCACCGAATTAATATACCGGGCGGACATATCGAGCACGGAGAATCCCAAGAGCTGGCTTTGTTTCGTGAGATTAAAGAAGAATTGGATATTATACCGTTATCTTATGACTTTTTAGGTTCTCATAATTTTGAGTTAACAGCGAAACAGTTGCTGCATTACTATTTGATCACTGAATGGAAAGGGGAATTGAAAGCGCAGGAGGGGCAACGTTTGCAATGGTTAGAACCTCGTAAGGGGCTTGGGATAAATTCTGTGGATCAAAAGGTCTTGGATGTAGTTAGCCTTTGGAAAGCACATACCTAACCATAAGTAGATCAGGGAAGGTAAATTGCTTTATCTTGAAAATGGGCAGGTAGTTGAATATTCCATTTTTGTAGCTGGGAGCGGCTGAAAATAAACTGCCCTTGATTGTTTTGAACCGGTTCTAGTCTCCGATTAGCTTCGTTCTGTAGTTTTCTTAAGGCAAGATTTGCAGCAGCCTTTCCTTGAGAGTAACCATCTAGAACGAGCCCTCCGATAGCCATATCTTGCCCAACCGAAAATTCCCAAAATGCGAAAAGGGGAAGAGTGGTATTTTTTGATGTCCAGTTAATGATCTTTTTAGAAGGAACATGAGCTCCTTGGGCATCAGTAATGGTGTGATAGAGACCAAGAATAATAGCGTCAAATTGTTTAGTTGAAGCTTGTTGTATAGTGTTTTTCCATTGATCGTATTTAGCGATAAATTTTACGTGTACTTCTGCTGATCCAATCCTAAGTTTGCTTTTACCTTGAAACACTTCTTTGGCAATTGTGCTTGAAGTTGTCCCTGTATCGAAAAGAATCAGCACTTTTTCAACCGGTTTTTCCGACATTTCTTGTAGATACATAACAGAGCGTTTCATTAATGGGCGCTCTAAAACACCAGAGATATGTTTGGGTAGGAAGGTATATTCAAAATAGTTTCGGGGATTATTATTAATGCCCAAATAGACAACTGGCGTCCGTGTTTTGGCAAATTTAGGCCCTAAAAATTTTAAAGCATTATCATCGCCTAAAATGACTAGATCTGGCTCACTATGTAGATACCTTTCCCATGCTGCTTTAGCTTGTTTAGTGTGTAGATTAGGCGGTAGTCGCTTGGTATCCATTTCAAAGAAGGTTATGACGGCATGATCTTGCAGTGTATCTTCGATAGCGCGCCGGTAGTCAGCATCCCACTTAAAAGACGCGTGATAGCTTTCAATTACAAGTACCTGCTTTTTGCCATCAGCTAAAGTTTGCGAGGATAAAAGTGAAAAAAGCAGGAGTACAGCGTAGAGAATGTAAGGCAACTTAATTGTTACTGCCAAAGCAATGCCATCCTTAATCGTTGCTAGCTAGTATACGAAGTATAGAAGGGATTGAGCTGTCGTGTTTTTGATACGATCAAATCATGAAGGGTTTGATGTCATTAATAGGTATATAATAGAGGCAGAGCGGAGTCTCTGCCTCTGAAAAGTATTGCAAAGCTAATCGATAAATTTGTCTTTTTTTAGAGACTGGTTTTCGATGTACTCTCTTTTTACTAACGTAATACCTAAAGCTACAACAAAGATAACTCCAAGGGTGATCGCGACTTTTAGGAAGGTTTCACTTTCTAAAGGAGCAAACCACAGTTGCACAAGAGAGAGTAGAGCACCAATTACGAATAAAGCTAAGCATATAATTGAGCCTGTTTTCATTTCTCTCTACCTAAAATTACAACATAAGCTTCACGCTTCCAGAACAACAACATTCTTCGAATATCTTTTTCCATTGTTTGTACACGCCAGCCTTCTTCGGCGTTAAGGTTAAGGAAGTCGGTAAACTTAACAGGGTCTACTTTAGATCCTCCTAAGAGAAGTGAGCCTAACATGCCTTCTTGATAAATTACGGTTTTGTATTCCATTATGTATTTCCTTATATAACCAGATTTATTGAAGAAAAAGGTATTGTTTTAGCAAAGAAGCGGTAGCTCCGAGCTACCTACTTTGTACATAAAATAGGGTCATCGGAATTAACATTCGTCATTGTTAATTCTGTTTCGGTTTGACTTAAAATGTTTCTTTTAAAAGGGCCTGGAACGTCAAGCTTTTTACCCGAACGGGTTTTCTCTGTAGGGGTAAAAGTAATGACTGATTCGTCTACTGAATAGGAGCCCTTTTCTAAGCCTATAAAGTCCATATCTTGAACAAACTTATTCCCCTCACCGAAACTTAAAGTGAAGTTCAAATCCATAGACTTCATCACGCAATCATAGTGACCAATAAGTGGCTCGGCATGGGCTACCATGGAAGTTAAAATTGATGTCGCGATGACTACGCCATAACTTAATTTTTTAGTAGATTTCATTTTTTCTTCCTTGAAATAATTTTGAGTGTCTAGGAACTGAAATACATATTCGGTTCTATATGGTAGCCAGGTCTAAATTAGGAAATATCGTGTCTTAAAAAGCATGGTGCTAACTAGCAAAGACAAGAAAGTCAGGGCATAGGTGATGCTGAATGCTTTCAAAGTCAGAATTAGCTATACATGCTGCGTGACAATGATGAAAACTGAAGGGGTTGTTGCAGGAAAGTGATACAGTTTGAGGCACAAGTTCCATCTTTCGTTTTCCCTAACATGTGGATTCTCCTCCATGGAGAATTAGTAAATACAAATACTATCTATCTGGTCTTTAAAATCAACTGCATTTATTGCTAGAAGAGGGGATTGAGTTATTAGATTACCGGTAGGTAGATCTATACAGGCAAATCTCAGTCAAAGATTTACCTGTAAATGTAATCTAGGCGCGTTTAACAAACTTCGCTGTCACCATCATATCGCCTGCACCATCTACTTTGCAGTCAAGCTCGTGATCTTTACCTTCAACGATGCGTTTGATTACCGCTTTGGTACCGATCTTCAAAACGATAGAGCTACCCTTAACTTTAAGGTCTTTGATTAAAGTCACCTTATCGCCATCAGCTAACTGTGTGCCGTTGGAATCTTTAACAACAAAGACGTCCTCTTCTGCATCCGCTTCAGCAGGGTTCCATTCATGAGCGCATTCAGGACAGATCAAAAGCTCTTGATCTTGGTAAACAAATTCAGAATTACACTCAGGGCAAGGTGGTAAAGACATACTTTCTACTTCTTTAAATTAGTTGAGTGTGAATGGTAATAGTTATAAGAAAACTAAGCGAGTGATTTACACTGCCGAGATTACGATAGTGGCTAGTTAATTGAGGTGGATCTCGTTTTTAGCTGACTTTTTCAGAAGATAGGTTCTGACAATAAGTGGCTAAACCATTAAGTCTGGCTTTAACCTTCGAACCAAAATACCAACTTAAAAATTTGTCTGTGATCCAAGGTGATGCCCACTTTTTAGACTTTAAAGAATACTTAAATGTGACTCGGGTTGTGTCGTCAGATAATGATTTTAAAAGCCAGCTACCGGCGAAAGTGCGAAGAATGATGGGGCCTTTAATCATTCTAATAGCGGCAACGTGGGGCGGTTTGACTTGTACAAATTCGACAATCATTTCCAAACCGCTTTTCGCTACAACCTTCACTTGGGTACCTATCACGATTTCAGTAGCGCCATCCATCATTTCAATATGCTCAGGAAACGGGTCCCATTCATAACGAATATCGTAGTCCTGGGTTATCGCGTATAACTCATCAATGGGTATGGCTATGTCGATGGAATGGTCTATGGAGGGCATATTTTCTACCTAAATAGATAACAGGTTCTTTCCGTCAGTATTGCCTTCGAGTGGTTTAGTTCTTATCGTCTATCTTTATGAAGGCAAATATATAAGGAATACTTACGATGGTTACTCCTAGGACGATGATTCCAAGGTTAGAGTTTTGACCGCCCCAACCGCCAATAACTTGAAAGAAAAGAATTGGCGGTACTACGAATATTGAGAAAAATAGATTAAAGCAGATATTAAATGCACTTTGTCCCTTATTAATAGCGATTAATAGCGATTAATAGGGGTGGGGCAATAAACAACAAGGCATATAGCAGGAAGTACATCATATAAAGCCTCTCAAATTATTCTTGAACACCTTGTGTGGATTTAAAATCCAATCAATCGGTTGCAACGTTTATATTGCTAAATTGCCTTTCTAATAGCTGAGTTAATTCCTCTGGTTTGAAATTATGATTGTGTTGCGACCATTGTGACCAGATGCCGATATCAAAGCCGTGTATAAAGTGTATTTGAACAACATCCACAGATGATATATCCGATGTCTCTTTAACTACTAAGGTGGCGATCTCTTTTGCAAATTTGCTATCGTTTAGCTTTTGCCTTGGTACAAAGACACTGACACTAATGTAATTGCTTGAAAGAGGTTCAGAGCCTGTATGACTTATAGTCGTTGTGCCTGATCTAACGCCAACCTTCTCAATATTAGGGTAGGTCTCTAGTGCTTTTTGTACTGAAAGGATTTGGTTTAATGAAGAGGAAGTCCCGAAGTTATCAGGAATAATTGGGAGAGCAGGTAGAGCTGTCGTAGTCACTAATAATAGGGCGGTAACAAATAAATGGCCTTTCCATATGGGCTGCTCCAAATTAACTGGTGCGTCGGCATTGACTACATATGAGCCTACTACTAGATCATGTAAAGATTGCCTAGTTCTTCGATTAAATACATATAGGTAAAGTATTGAAAGCATACCGCCAAAGACAGCCATGCTGAGTAGGTAGGAAAGGAATATAAAATCGGTATTGGAAGTGAAATGGGTTCCATTTAAGAAAAAGGGAATGCCGTATACAGTGTAGCGGGCAAACGATTTAGGAACACTGATACATTTTCCTTTACTAGTGACGACCCTAATATTAAGCGCTAGTTTTCCTAAGGTTTGTCCATTGAATAGGGAGCTATTCATTAAACCAAAATAGGTGAGAGCGACACTGAACCCCACTAATTTACCTAGTGCTCCCAATTCTATAAATTGGTCTGCAAAGATCAATCCTAAGCTATATCCAATAAGACCTAAGAAAATAGAATCTATACAAAAGGCAAAAAAACGTCTCCAAAAGCCAGTGATCCATGTCTGATCAATATCCTTTACAGTAGTTTCTTCTGTTTCATTCCATTGTTTGCTTTCTTCCATAATTTTTAGACTCTTACATCAGCGGGAAAGTGAGTAATAACGGTAAATGCCGAAATTAGCAGAGGTGCTCGCAAGAAAAAATTGAGGGAATGATAAGATGTTCATTGGTCTTCCTAACCGAGGTATCTCCTTCTTGGAGAAATAATTATCTAGATCAGTTTATCCTTACATATATAGTGTTTAAATGGAAATAGTACATCATTGAAAAGTGCCCCAGACATCTAAAAGTATGCATGCGGCACTATCTATCTCAATTGCGATTCGGTTGCTGCAACGGATAGTTTAACTGAGCAATGATGGCATCCAATGAGCGCTCCCCTTGACCTTCAAGTTCCAGATCTAACCAAGTTAGAATTGCGGTTTCATGTTCCACCATGGACAGGAGAATGTCATGATCCTGATCAGGTCCCAGCTCTGTTATCTCTTTAAATCTTTCAAGGTATTGCATGACGGTAGGTTTGAAGATGGCGATAAACTGTTCCCAGCTGCTTTGTAGATACAGTTCAACGAAACCTTGTACTTGAGCTTCATCAATCTCTTCGTACAGATCGATATGGTAACGGTACAAAATAGGTCTAAGACGAGCCTTAGTTTCTGTTTCTAGTTGCAATAAAGTGCCAAATTTATATTTCTCTTCGGGATTTTTAGCTACTTCATATAGAGCTAGCGATGCAGCTTCACCGAAAACTTCGCTGTCTAATAATTCTCTCAGGCACTGCGGATATAGGTTGGTATTCATTGCATGCTCCTTAATCATTGAACGTTTAATTTATTCACACATGGCTATTAATTTGTGGTTATGTGGTCGGGCTTTGAGCTTTCGACCTTGACGTTTTTCGACGATAAGCGGGACACAGAGATTGTCGTTTTCGTAGATAACGACGCAATCTAAGCACTGGAAGCACTCGTCGTAGTCGATCTGGCCAGTTTGTTCGATCGATCTGTATTCGCAGCGCTGCCTACATAGCTGGCATGGGCTGCCACATTCATCACGTCTGGGTAGCCAATTGAGTAAACGTAGTTTTCCAAGCACCGCCATAGCGGCACCTAAAGGGCAGACATAACGGCAGTAGCCTTTATAGACAAACACACTGAGCGCAACTAAGAGCACAGCCCAAATGACAAAGGGCCAGGAACGAACAAAGAAAAAGGTAATGCTGGTTTTAAACGGTTCTATCTCTACTAAACGGTCTGTCCAGATCGGAGAAGTAAAAGCGCAGGTAAGTATCAGAAGTAGTACAACATACTTCAGCTTTTTTAAGTGCTTATCCCATTGATTTGATGGTTCAAATTGTCTGATGTTTAAAGACGTTAGTATTTTTGTTGATAATTCTTGAAGTGCGCCGAAGGGACACAACCATCCACAAAATGTACCGCGCCCCCAAATAAAGAATGTAATAAAGACGAAGCCCCAAAGGAGGGTCGTCATTGGGTCGTAAAGGAAGAAGTTTAAGTTCCCGCCAGCCAACAGTGCTTGAATGGCGCCCGTGATGTTTACAATTGATAGTTGCCCTTGCGCATACCAGCCGATAAAAAATAGGGTGAATAGCAGATAACAAATTCGGAAATAGGCGAAGAATTTTTGATGTTTAGTGACCTGCGCCTGTTTAATTAGGACGATAAATAGGACAACTAAACCCAGTGATAGGATGATTATCTCATCAAGTCGATCCTCCCAAATCGGTTGCCATGTTTTACCGTTGATATCGGGTTCATAAAAGTAATCATCGGGCACGCTGTACTTGAATTTAAACTCTTTAGTTATGCTAGGCAGATAGGACGTTGATTCACCTCGGATAACGCTTAAATCAAATTCAAGAGGGAGTGATATGTCGATTCCTGATGTATCGATAACTCTATATACCATCCAGTCTGCTTGGCGTAGAGGCTTAGGTAATTTGATTTTGTAATCGGGTTGAATCAGATCTAGGCGGTCGTCCAAATCAAGATCACGAATCTCTATTGGCAACCCTTGTTGTCTTAAAAGTAAGCGGTCAGAAATGCCTGCACGGAGAGTATTTTCGTGCATGAATGAATAGCGTCCATTACTGACTATCAATAAAGCATGGTCGCCAGCCTCTAAGTTTTCTTGTAAAAACTCCCAAGATTCTGGGGTTAATAGGTTTCTTCCTAAGGTTGGGATAGCGAGATCCATTACATAAAGCTCGACGAAATTATCTTTCGGTTGCTTAAGAGCAATCGGGTCTCGTCCTTCTGCTTGAGTGCCTGAAAAAAGGGCTTCGGCTTCAGCGTTGGTATATAGGATTTTTTTTATAAGACCGCTATCGATTAGCTCTGACCAGCCTTTTTCTTCAAAGATATCGTGGTCTATTTTGGCAATTAGGTCTGGATCTTTACTGCCACCAAAACCTAATTTGGCTCTTGCTATTTTGATTGCTGAAGAAAGAAGGGTTTGATTTAAAATTCGAATAGATGCGGTAGCGCCAGTCACACCATCAAGATAGATATTTTTACTGTCGTTTGGCTTCTTTTGTCCCTGCTTATCGCTGAATTTAATATTCTGCATCAGAGATAACCCTTTATATTGATCAACAAAATCAAACATGGGTTGTTCGCCAATACCGGCTACAAACATTGGCTCACGATGGAAGAGTACGCGTACATCGACAAACGAGCCCTCAGTGTCGAGGACAACCAGTAAGTTATAAGGTACACCCATAAAACCAGGGATAGAAGAGAAGTCTATCGATTCGTAAATATAACCAACTTGATTCAGCCCTGTGACTTCCTCTTTGAACAGTGGCCAGACATCAATAGTGTTGTCTTTCTCTCCAACAACAAAAGGGGAAGGGTAGAGCTTACGCAATTTCTCCTGCGTCATGATGCTCTCCACTTTGGTGGGAGTATTGCTGACGGAGCTAGCGCTAAACCCTAGTGAAGGAACGATGAATAGTAAGAACGAGAGCAGCCATGAATAACTGTTTAGCTTCCACATACATAAACCTTTTCAAGCAATAAGGCATGTAGGTTCAGTTGTAAAAGCTGATCAGTGCTAGTAATCACTGATGAGGTTTTAAGTGGAAACTATAGCCTTCGATTTATCGCGCCGAAGGTGAAGTCAGCGCGATTATTTACAGGCTATTTAAGGTTTTTAAGTAGATTAAAGTGTCAGATTTTTAAAAGAAATTTAAAAAAATAATGAAAAATCAATAAATTAGAAGGACTCTTTAGGAAAGCGATACCCTTGGCCATGTACGGTTTCGATGACTGGTTTATATTGGCGCTTAGGATCTAGTTTCTTTCTGAGAGTCACAATATGTTGTTCTAGGGATCGGCTACTCGGTACAAAATCACGTCCCCATCCTGCGTTATAAAGCTTGTCTTTGCTAACCACTTCATCCGGGTGTTGGAATAAGCAAGTCAGAAGTTTTAAATCTCTTACAGAAATCTGTTCACTATAATCGCCACGGGTAATACACATACGACGTGGGTCGATCTTCATATCGCCCATCTCGAAAATATCATTCGTGTCATGACTTGTAGCAGTGCTCTCTTTATTTTTTCGTTGGAAGAAAATATAGGCGGTGCTACCCAATAAGATGGTTAGCAAAATTAAGATAAGGCCATAAAAGTAACCGTCATTTCTAGGAGCCGCTAAGTGTTTGGTTTCTGCTAGTAACCCAGTTACTAATTGATCTTTTGGAATGCTGAGAACAGCTGAAAGCTCTGCAGTCTTAAGCAATACACAGACTGAAATCCCTTCGCTTTGACAAAAGAATAATGCATCCACGTTGATGTCATATGCTTCCCAAGCAGTTGGGGTAGCTGTCTGCAATAAAGCTTCTAAGCGGGGATAGTTGTTCGTCACTATGTAATCGTTAAGGTGAGCACTGGATTGGGTATCTGGGAAAATCAGATCGTGATTAGCATTCCATACAGTGATGGTTTCTATTAAGGGAGTCGAAGCTTGTTTGATCCGCAGGCCCGTTTGGTTGTTCTCGTCTATATAGCCACTAATCCAAGCCAGTTCGTCTTTTAAAAATGATTCAGTTTGTTGTCGGATATTGTTTGGTTGCGTTACAGCAAAAGAAGCGAAGCTGACAAGTAAGGTAGCTACCGAAAAAGCAGCTGAAAAAGCGAGCTGATGAAGTTTCATAATCGGGTTTTAAGTATTGGTGACTCTATGTATGTCTTTAATAGTAAAGAATATTCGTTGAGCATTAAATCTGAATTTCGCTAGAGCTAGCTGCTCAAAAGGAGTGCCGTAATGACAAGAAGTAGATTCCGAGTACTATCGGTAAAGCTATAGGTACTATGGCAAGCATGAAAAAATCAGAATAGATTCTATGTTGGAATGCGTGGCAGCCTTTATAAATAGAATAATTAACGACAGCTAAGAAAAAAATAGATAAGTAGAAGTGGTAGCTAGTTAAATCTTCTAGGCCAAGGTAGAAGAAATAAGGACTTAGTGCGGCGCCTATCCATATATGGGGAACCATTAAAACCGGGATTTTTCTTTTATAGGTAATGACCTTTTCCTGATTTAATTTCATACTGAACTTTTCCAGAGCAAGGCAATTGTTGTTTAAGAGGACACTTTACCATTTCTTATAATCGTTCAGCAGATTGATGCCTTGTTAGAATGCTAAATCACTGCTTTACAGAAACTGAAGTCTCCTTTAGAGGATTAATCTCCGCCACCACCACCGGAGTCACCACCACAACTTCCGCTGTCTCTGTTATTGCACTTGCCATCCGAATCGGATGAGAAAAAATCGATATCTATTCCCCAGCCATCTTCATCCCCGTCGTTGTTACGCGAAGAGCGATTTCGATTAAAGGTTGCGAAAAATACGCCTACAGCAAGGAAAAACAAAACTTCTGGGGTAAAGCTATTGTGATAGCCATATGCGACAGAGGCTGCAATTATTATGACGCCTAGACTTCGTAAGCAGAAAAATAACTTGCCGGCGAGAAGACCACCGATGAAAAATATTATACAGCCCAAAACGATACCGTTTGTATAAAGTGCGTATAAACCAACGGCGGCGATGAGATATCCAATCATGCTCATATAGGTAATGTCCTTATTATCTGTTGTGGAGAATCTTAACGGGTATAGTCTTCTATCTCTTCATATGCATCTGCAGATATACGTTTGCCTAGTGTTCGCATTTTTTGCATCTGTTCTGGGTTTTCATTTCCCCAGAAATTCTTCCAAGATGCTAGGGAGTCCCACTTGGCAATGGTGATCACTTCGTCTTCATTTTCAACGGACTTCAGCATAAAGCTGCCAAGGGCGCCCTCAACCGTTTCATGGATATGATTAGTTGTATTGGTCCAGATCGCTTTAAATTCTTCGAAGTTCTCTTCTGGAACCTGCCATCGATAAACAACTCTTACCATTTCAATCTCCGATATTTTTTCCTGACTACGACTTCAAGGGTTAAAACGTATCTTCGTGGCCTTCTAACTCGGGCTCATCGTAAATATAAAGTTTGTAGTGTTCGCCTAGTTTATAAATGACTTTTTGTATCAAAAGGCCGTTAATATTATCGGACTTAATTTGAAAGCGCATACTGGTAAAGGTATCTAGAGCGACCTTTTCTTCACCTTCATAAATCCAAATCCAAGCATCACCTTGCACACCTGACTCTACATTCGAGAATGTCTGCTGCACGAGTTGAAGCAACTCTGGATAGAGATCGTAGTAACTTTCATCTGTCTTTATCTCAGCAAAAATCATTAATCTACCGCCTAGAAATTGAGTGCTATTTGAATAACAAAAGCGTTAGCAATATCAACAAAGAAAGCAGCAACTAATGGAAGAATAATAAATGCCAATGGTGCAGGTCCATGAGCTTTTGTTACCGCAGTCATATTTGCGATTGCTGTTGGCGTTGCGCCTAGTGCAAAGCCGCCAAAGCCAGAGCTCAATACCGCTGCTTGATAGCTACGACCCATAAGGGGGAATAAGATAAAGAGGATAAAAAGTATGGCGGCGATCGTTTGTAAAAACAGAATCAACATCAACGGTCCAGCTACACTGGTAATTGTCCAGAGCTGCATGCTCATTAATGACATGGCTAAAAATAAACTCAGCGAGAATTCTGAGATAACGGCCAAAGCTTTGGTACGAATTGGCCAGTTGAGTTTAGGCAAGAAGATTGGCTGAAGATTAGACAGAACAATACCGGAGATTAAACAAGTAACGAATAGAGGCAACTTGAGTCCTAAATCGTTTACAAACTGATTGGTAAACCAACCAATAATGATGGTGATATGAAGCATTAAGAATACAGCCATCAAGTTGGTATGGTTGATCGTGCCTGTCTCAGCTTCTTTGAAAGAGACACCGACACTTGGCTCTTCATGGCCAGAGAATTTAAGTTTGTTTCTTTCTATCAAAAACTGAGCGATAGGGCCGCCAATTAGGCTTGCCAAGATTAAACCTATTGTGGCGCTGGCAATACCAATCTCGAGGGCGTTATCAACGCCCATTTTGGCTATTTCTGGTGACCAAGCTATGGCAGTACCATGACCGCCAATTAAGGATGCTGAACCACCTAAAACACCCACTTGGGTCGGTGCGCCTGCCAGTAAAGCGCCTGATATACCTACAACATTCTGAACCACTATATAGCTAAGCGTGAGCCCTAACATAATCAAAAGCGGCTTGCCGCCTGTGATTAGATCGGACAGTTTTGCATTCAAGCCAATACCGGTGAAGAAATAGATAAGGAGAATGTCGCGGACATCGAGCTTGTAGGTAATCGCTGTATCGGTTGTCAGGTAAATAACCAGCGCAACTAATGCAGCAAATAATCCACCAGTTACGGGCTCGGGAATATTGTATTTACGTAAGAAGGCGACTCGATGAGTTATTTTTACCCCGACAAAGTAGACGATAATGCTCAATGTAAAGGTGATAAAACTATCTACAACGAGTTCGTTCATACGTAATGATATTCCCTACAAGCAGCCTATCTGGATGAAGACTACATAACCAATGCTGGAAAAATGGCATTATAAAAATTCATTGCAGCTGCGCTCAATATTAAAGCAACACACGCAAGTTTTAGTGCATTCCAAGGGCCTGTGCCTAGTAGTGCTCCAAGCGTGATGCCTAAGGTAGCGAGAGCTGAAACGAACCCCGTAAAGCCGCCACCAACAGCGTCAAAAACGAAAATAGCAAGTGTAGGTCCGAGTATGGCTGCAATCAAACAGAGAAAAAAGTTGGTACGAGAAGCATCAAACCAAGACGCTGCGATTTTTAGAGGTAAGACTAGAACAATGCTGATAACAGCTATGAAATGTAAAGAAATTACTGGTACTTCCATGTATGTATCCTTAACTGGCTCTTTTAAGCTCGGTTTATTCTATGTTGATTAATTTTTAGATGGTCCTGTTTTTATCACAAAGGCAGGTAAACCTCTGTTTTTATAGGGTTGTTCATCGTTGTGACTCTTTTAACTTTGAGATCTAAAGCTTGAAGGAGCATTTGAAAAGCACCTATCGCATCTTTTAGCTCACTGGTGTTTTCTTCAAACCCTTCAAGAGCTTGCTCTTGAGTTTCGGTAAGATCTCCGGCTAATTCGTAAATAGCATCTATGAGATGATCAACCGTCATCTGTTCATTAATGAAAACCAGTTTATCTCTTAGGTTTTCCCACTGTTCAGCACTAATTTTGGGGCTCTGAGCTAGTCTTCTACGAGCTTTATTTATATTGACCTCTATTGCATACGAAGTCCCCATCTCAGCTAATTGTTCAATCAAATCTTCAGTAGGTTGTATGCCGATGGAAGAGAATACTTGCTGAGTTTTATCACTATTTAGTTGTTCAGGTCTCCAAGCCCATTCTGCGATATCTTCGTAACATTCTAAAAAGTAAGCCTTAGGGTCGATGATCTTTTGCACTTTTGAGCCTGAAGGTAATTCGCTTTTGATGGCACGCAAGAGCTCTATAACAGAAGTAGATTCTTTGAAAATGATTTTATGATTGTCGGGCCGACTGTCATAAACTGCGTTTTGATTGGAAGTAAGGCACAGGCTTCCTTCTGGGATTTTGCACGAAACTTCATAAATAAAAGCAACATTTTCCTTATCTTGTTCGGACGTGGCTTCATAGATAGCGATGACGCCTTGGTGTTTGAAATTCCATAAGGAGACGTTGATGGTTGCACAGCCTTGGTAAACACGGAAATAGCCTACGTGAGACGAACCTATCTTTTTTAATTCTGATTCTACGAAGTTGAGGCGCTCTTTTTCGTTCCAGATATCTTTGTTGGAAGGCTCAAGCTCCATATGCATGGAGGGTAAGACAGAAATGGCTACATTGATATCCGAAGAGATGTGCTTTTTGGCTGCTCGATAAATTTTCCAAGCAAAAAAAGCGATGATGAATATGATGATTAAGAAAATAATCCCTAAAATTTGTAAAAACATTTAGCGCTATCCCTGTGCAAATTTAATCAAAATCGACAATGTAAATCTTACTAAGATTGCTTTGTCATCGGGTAACTATATCAGTATGCAAAGAGAGGGTGTAGTTCTTAAAAATTACTACGAAGCATCATGTAATTTTGCCGAATAGGTTCTTCCTGGATGCGATGATGAATAGACTGGGATATGCATTTAAAGTTTAGTCTTAACTAGAGTACTTTCCCTCGGCCTAAGCGTAATCCTTCCGATGCCCGCGCTTTTGAGTCTTAGGCTTCGGCTTGTAATGAACCGCGGTAGAGCAGTTTCGGCCATTGCGTTTAGACTCGTACAGAGCTTCGTCTGACTTCTTCATTACCGCCATTGGATCAGGGATTTCAGGTGTTTTTTCACAGAAACCAATGCTGATGGTGACACTGACTATTTCAGTCTCCGGTGCATTTTTGCGCATCTTTTGGCCCTGTTCGTTAT
The DNA here is from genome assembly GCF_047778045.1 of Neptuniibacter sp. PT8_73. Classification (GTDB taxonomy): domain Bacteria; phylum Pseudomonadota; class Gammaproteobacteria; order Pseudomonadales; family Balneatricaceae; genus Neptuniibacter. The sequence goes on along the minus strand of NZ_CP180545.1, from coordinate 2,561,516 downwards.
CGTCTGGGCGGTCTTGATTACGGATATGCATGGGATAGTTGGCGATAGTTTCACGCAGTTGTTCTATGTACGGCAGGGCTTCTGCTTCGCTTTTACCTGGGAATACTAGAGTGAATTCCTCACCACCATAGCGGTAGGCTTTACCGCCACCGCTGACTTGGTTGAGCTTGGCTGCAACCATTTTCAAAACTTGGTCGCCGACATCATGGCCGTAGGTATCGTTAAACTTTTTAAAGTGGTCGATATCACACATAGCCAGTGTGTACTTTTTGCCTAGGGTTGAGAACTTATCAAGCAATGCACGACGGGCAGGAATACAAGTGAGTTCATCAATAAATGCCATTTGATAAGAGTTTTGAACAACCGAAATAGCCAGTGCAATCATGCTTGCTGAAATAAATAGCGCAGAGATCATCGGCTGGTGGAACCAACTCAGCATGATTAGGGCAGACAATAAACTCGCCAGCAAAGCGGCATCTGTATAGGTCTTCCTAAAGACAAACGAGAGCATAATAGGCACCAGACCAAGGCCAAATGCCAGTGCAGCTGCTTGGCTTAGGTAATACTCGTGCAACAGCATTTCTAACATCATCATTGGCAGATTCGCTAGGTAAAGCCCTAAGGAACCATTGGACCAAATTAGATATAAAACCCCGTAACTAATCAGGATGACAGACAGCCGGATGATGCCGACAGGGGTAAATAAACCTCGCTCTTTATACAGCGCAATGCAGCCAAGATGAAAAGGGAGCAGTATCGATATGCAGCTGAAAAGGACAAAGGCATCTGGCTGATTCAAACTGGTTTGGAGACCATTCTGAATCAACCAATAGGCTCCACAAAGGTTTACTGCGGCAAATAAGATGCGACTGCGGTTAAAACCGTAGCCTAATAGCGCAACGATGATCGCCAGAGGATAAGGAGTCAGAGTGAGAATCTGTTGGTATTCCTCACTCAATTGAGCAGTAATAGGCAATAATAGGCCTGCCGCACACAGCAGAATAAAAGAGGGCAGTATTAAACCGGCAGATCGCAATAGCATGTATATCTATAAAATTCTGAAGCTAAATAAGATTCGTTATTGTATCTGCATCACAAATAAAAATATTGTTTTTAGACAACAAAATGAAGGAAGTTAAACAAGCCGGATATATTCCGGCTTGTTTTTGTGGCTTAGCACAAGGGGGGGAAGCTAGGTCGATAGAAACCGGATGAAATTAGCTCGCTTGCGTGCTTTTAAAACCTAATAGTTTGGCAACCATCATAGCAGGGCACCAGCCTGTCAGTGCCGATTGGGTCAAACTCACACCTACGATAGCCGTTACGATTAATAACGCTTGCGGTGCTTGTAAGAACAATACAGGCCCCACTGTGAACATCACCACGCATCCAGCGATAATGTGAAGGCCTTGATTGATGGTCATACCTTCGCAACTACAACTCTCAGCTTTTAATCCCAACTTCTGAAAAATAAATACAGCAGGGCACCAGCCGGTAAAAGCAGATTGGAATAGGTTAAGGCCAACAAAGCCGGTGAGGTAGTACCAGTTGGTATTCACGTAAGTGCCTAAAACTAAGCTAGCTAATATGACACTGCCAGCCATCAGACGAAGCGCGGCGTTAAGAGACATGATGATTCCTTTAAGTAGAGAGTCGTTGGAAATATTATATATAAGTCATGTCTAATATAAAGATCGGGCTTAGTCCAAGTTTTTATAATTAAATGTAGTGAAAGCATGCTTTGTTATAAGGGGGAAGATAAACGAACTGGAAAACCTTCAATTTAGGATCCAGACTGCAAGTATAGAGAGAGGAATATCAACCACTTGCTGGTGAGGAAGAGATGGATAGGTTACTGGTTAATATCGATTTTAAACACGATAACTCCAGCCTTATAGAGAAAGCAGTAAATCTAGCGGAACAACATTCTGCTTTTCTCGAGCTGTTTAGTTGCTGTTATAACCGCTCGATCAAACATAGCCACATGTTTGATGCTAAACAAGAATTAAAAGCCGAACATGCCTACGTTAAACAAACCGAAGCCAAGCTTGAAGAGCTCTGCTTAAATATCGAAGCTTTAGGTATAAAAACGGGTTTTGATGCTAGCTGGAATCGTCATACTGGTGAAGGAATTGTTCGTAAGGCTCTACGTTTTCAGCCGGATTTAGTGCTTCATTCAATTCAGCCGCATACTCGATTGGGCCATTATCTATTTGCCCCTGTCGATTGGCAGCTTGCACGTAAATGTCCTGTCCCCGTTCTGTTTGTGAAACAAAGGCCTTGGGGTGACCATACCCGCGTTGTAACCTGCATAGATCCTCTACATAAAGATGATGTAAAAGGCGCTTTAGATAGGGAGCTGATCGAGCGAACCCGTGAAATCATGGATGACGGCCACAACGAACTAAGAGTTTTACACTGTTATAACACCTTACCCCAAGAAGTGATTTTTGATGAGCATGTAGTCACAGACTACGAAGCGCTGCAGGAGCGTGTAGAGCGAAGTCACCTTAGCTCCTGTGATGAACTGCTCGAAGAATATGGTTTAAGTATCGAATCGGATATGGTCGACATCATCAAAGGCGAAGCAGATCTGACCATCAGCAACTATGCCAAACATAATAAAATTGATGTGGTTGTGATGGGCGGCGTAGCACGTACGATTCTGGATCGATTATTAGTCGGCAGCACAACGGAACATGTAGTCGATCATGTTGATTGTGATGTGATGATCGTTAAGCATCCCGATTTTGTTTGCCCTGTACCAGAATCATGAGGGTATTTATCGGTGTTATTCTGCCTTCAGCATTTCAGGCTTTGGTGATTTTTATCATCGCTTCAATGAATCAAGGCAATGGTTCTTGGGCCGGTTTAGCTGCGTTTTTGATAGGTATGTTCGCTATCCCTATTACCTTGTTAATTAACGGGCTCTACGTGTGGAAGAACCCGCAACATAATTTACTTCAGGTGATGGGTAAGTGCTTTACTTTGGCGGTGATAGCGCCATTATTATGTATATTAACCCTGTTTTTATAGATTTTTAGCTTATTGCTCTAACACTTCTAGTAAGCGTTTTAAGCTTTTATCCATCTGAATTTTCTCCTCTTCAGAGAAGGCGCTCATTAACCGACCAAGGTTATCAACATGGGCACTTACTGCTTCGTTAATCAGTTCTAAACCCTCATCGGTTAATTTAACCAACATACTGCGGGCATCTTCGGGATTATTGCAGCGGCTAATTAAACCTCTTTTTTCCAAGCCTTTGAGGCGATGGGTCATCGTGCCAGAGGTCACCATCAGGGTAGAAAATAATGCGGTCGGCGCTAAGCAATAGGGTGTACCTGATCGACAAAGCGTCGCGAGAACATCGAACTCCCAGTAGTTAAGTCCATATTCTGAAAAGGTTTTTTCGAGCCTTTGCTGCACTAATGCCGAGCTTCGCTTGATACGCCCCGTTACGGACATCAGCTCAGAATTTAGTTCTGGTCTTTCTGATTTCCACTGCGAAATTATCTTATCTACGGCATCCGCTGATTTATCTGTCATCTGTTACACCTGAAATTTATCTTGATATCAAGATAGTTTGCTGTCATTGTTTAATTATATCTTGAATTCAAGATAAATTCTTCATCGATATAAAATAACCAAGGTGACGAGGATGATCGGTAAATTACCTAACAGCGTGAGCATTGTTGTAACGGCACTAGCACCCATAATTTGGGGCTCGACTTATATAGTTACGACTGAGCTTTTACCTGCTGATCGTCCCTATACCGCTGCATTTATTCGTGTGCTTCCTGCGGGATTCTTGCTGTTATTGATGAGTTTTTATCTGCCTAAGCGCAAAGAGTGGGGGAGGTTAATCATTCTCTCCGCGCTAAATATTGGACTGTTCCAAGGGTTATTGTTTGTAGCGGCATATCGCTTACCCGGCGGGATCGCGGCTGTTGTCGGAGCTATTCAGCCATTATTGCTGATGTTGTTGATCTGGTTAGTGGATAGCAAAGCACCGCGAATTGTAACGGTCATTGCAGCTACTTTTGGTGTTATCGGCATGGCCGCACTGCTTCTGTCGCCGAATGCTGAGTGGGATCTATGGGGAATTATCGCGGCATTTCTTGGCGCGTGCTCCATGGGTGCTGGAACTTACTTAGCGAAACGCTGGCATAGCTCGCTTCCTGTATTAGCTTTTACCGGTTGGCAGCTATTGCTGGGTGGATTGATGTTGCTACCCGCTGCCTATTTTCTAGATCCTGTACTGCCTGTATTGGGTAGCACAGAAATACTTAGTTACGCCTACCTTTCCATATTCGGAGCGTTAATCGCTTATCTACTGTGGTTTAAAGGTATCGCGACACTGCCGCCAGTCGCAGTGTCATCTTTAGGACTGCTGAGCCCTGTTACTGCAGTGGTACTGGGCTGGTGGTTTTTAGATCAAAGCTTACAGGGCTTTGCATTACTTGGCCTGATCACAGTGTTGGTCAGCATTTTAGTCGTGCAAATCTCTTCATCACCTAAACCTATTTCACGTTCTAAACAGCCTGTTGTTGCTGAAGCAAAAGAGTAAGGAGTTGTTATGAAAGATATGATTACCCAACTGATTGAAACCCGTGCCTCAGTAGCACGTTACGATGCAGACAAGCAGCTATCAGATGCCCAGCTTAAAGAGCTGTTGCGATTAGCGACGCTATCGCCTTCGGTTTATAACATGCAGAACTGGAAGTTTATTGTTGTTAGCAGTGAAGAAGCGAAGCAGAAGCTGCATCCAATCGCGTTTAATCAGCCACAAATTTTAGATGCATCTGCCACAGTGATTATCTGCGGCACGCTGAAGGGCTATCAGCAGTTGCCAAAACAGCTAAGTCCAGTTGTAGAAGCCAATATCATGTCGCAAGCAGTGGCGGATGGTTGGATCGAAATGGCGACTAATTCACACGAAGGTAATTACACCCTACAGCGAGATGAGGCACTGCGTTCGGGTTCATTGGCGGGTATGACCATGATGCTAGCGGCACATGGCATGGGCATCGCATCAGGTGCGATGACTGGGTTCGATCCAGGTCAGTTACACGCTGAGTTTGAGCTTGAAGAGACTGATATTCCAGTAATGCTGGTAACACTTGGCTACCCTGCAAAGCAGAGCTGGCCGCAGAAACCACGCCAGCCTGTTGAGGATGTGATCGCGTTTGTTTAACGATCAACAGGCTAGCGTGTAGCGGAGATGCGAAGCGAGATGAGGAATTAAGCTAAGTAGGTTTGGCGCAATTCATTCAGCACAGGCAATACCGAAACCACCAATAAAAGTGCCATCGAGATATTAAATACTCGTTGGTACTTTGCCTCTTTTAGGAAACGTTTCAGCCCCGATCCACAGACTAGCCATACGCCCACACAAGGGAAACTCACCACAAAGAAAGACAGGCTAATCACCATAACTTGTAGCAGCATCGTTGTATCTTGCGAGGTATAAGCCGCAATCGCACCGGTCGCCATCACCCACGCTTTCGGATTCACCCATTGGAAAAGTGCCGCCTGCATAAACGTAAGCGGGGTAGATTTTTTATCACCTTCCATCGACGTAGGGGCAGAAGACGCCACTAACCAAGCAAGGTAAAGCAGATAAGTCACGCCGAGTACTTTGATGATCTCGTGAACAATCGGAAACTTCTCAAATACCGCGCTAAAACCCAAGCCTACAGCCACAACCATCAACGGGAACCCCAAGCAGATACCTAGTAGGTGAGGCATGCTGCGCTTAACCCCAAAGTTAAGTCCAGAGGTCATAATCATTATGTTGTTCGGCCCTGGGGTTACCGTGGATGAGATCGCAAAAACTAAAATCGCTAAATAGATTTCCATGAAAAGAGTTCCGTAACTTATAAATTCTGTAACAGATAACTAAATACAAAAGTGGAAATGTTCGTAAGCTATATAGTGTCGTATAAGCAAAGTTCTAGGTGCAGAGGCAGAAAAGAGATAATTAACCGTGACAGATCCAACACAGTTACACTGTGATGGCATTAAAAGCGGTACAGATAGGCTCTAGTGTTTGATGGAAAGCCCTTAGCGTTTACTGGATAGCCCCTAGCGTTTAATGGACAGACTCTAGTGTTCGATGGATAGGATCAGATAGATTATGATTAACCTTTTGAGAGCCATGGCTGAATCTTTGTGAATCGACTTAATCTGAACTTGCTGCGTGCATTAGTCATCATGTTGGAAGAGCGCAATGTAACCCGTGCTGCTGACCGGTTACACCTCACGCAATCAGCCATGAGTCGACAGTTAAGTCAGCTACGCGATCACTTTGCCGATCCGCTGCTTATTCGCGAAGGCAACGACTACCTGTTAAGTGCCAAAGCCAAAGAGTTATTGCCTAAAGTGCAGGCTATTCTGGCTGAGGTGGATGAACTAGGCGAGGGCGATAGCTTTAATCCCGCCGAGTGTGTGCGTCGCTTTAGTTTCGCCTGCACCGATCATGTGGCGCAGTTTATCTTTCCCGATATTTTGCAAAAGCTCCGCCAAGAAGCACCGGGGATCGATATCAGCTACGAGATGTGGCGACCGGAGCTATTAACACGTTTAGGCCAGCTTCCCCTCGATCTCGCTTCAACCACTACCAACAGTCTGCCAGAGAATGTACTGAGCATTCATATCGGCCAAGACAGCCCTGTGTGTTTAATGGCAAAAGACCATCCGCTAGCGGGTGAAAGCCTTACTATAGAAAAGATGCTGGAATACTCATTCCTGCGTTTAAACAGCGGTGGCGATAAAGATTCCTTCTTTGATCGTGCGCTTGAAGCCCAGGGCTTACAGCGTCGCATTCAGTTTGAAGTACCGTTCTTCTCTGCGGCGTTTCAAGTGTTATCTAGCGAACCTATGCTGATGATCCTGCCGCAGCATATTGCTAGCAATGCGTTAGCACACTTTCCTTTGAGTTATGCCGAACTACCGTTAGATGAAGTGCCTCAGAACAACTACCACCTATGCTGGCATGCTCTTCACGATCAAGATCCAGCCCACCGTTGGTTACGCAATTTGATTGCGGATCTGCTCCGTGAAGAGATGCATATCGACACTCATGCAACTGAATAGCACTTATCAAACTAGGTATGATTTTAAATCATAGTCGGTATTTGATATTTGCATTTTTTTAATTCCTTTCAGCTAACTACAATGCCTCCATCTACTGATCGAGGTGACTCCCATGACTCTGGCCATCTGGCTTTCATTCGTTGTTGTATGTCTATTAGGCACTATGTCTCCAGGCCCAAGCTTGGCGGTAGTATTGCGCCAGACATTAGGAAATGGCCGTAAACATGGTGTGATCACCGCAGTGAGTCACTCAACCGGTGTAGCCGTTTGGGCGATCTTAACCCTATGGGGCTTGGGTGTTGTGGTATCGGAACACCCGATGCTCTATCAAGTGATCACTTATGTCGGTGCTTTGTACCTAGCATGGCTTGGTTTAAAAGCGATCCGCTCTAAAGGTAATGCCAACTTCGGTAAAGACAAAACCGTAGGTCCGTACTCAGAAGCCGTCCGAGATGGGGTGATGATCTCTGTCTTAAACCCTAAACTGGCGCTGTTCTTCATCGCACTGTTCTCGCAGTTTGTATCGGCGGATCAATCGGTGACCGAAAAGCTGATCTATATGGGCACTGTAGTGTGTATCGATATGCTGTGGTTATGCAGCGTAGCGGTAGTGCTATCGAAAGAGAAGGTGATCAAAGCCCTACAGAAAAAGGCCAAAGAGATCGATCAAGTGAGTGGTTTGGTGATGATTGGTCTAGCACTACGGATCGCTTTATAAGCGATCCGTTTTTCGCCTTTCATTCTGGTATTCGGCTTACCAGTTCTTAAACTGCAGGCCATCGATCTCTTCCCACACAATCTCATCATTCAGACTGCGCACAATCTCAATCGACTCGTTCAAGTCAGCATGCTTAGTAAACGAACCTTTACGCTCATGCATTGGTACATCCACCAAAATTGAACCATCATCCTCAACCATAAACTGCAGCATAAGGTTGTTCTCATCAATCAAACCGATAAAGTTATCCGGCTCCTTCAGCATACTCTGCATATGCTCGATCACCTTCTCTAAGATTTCAGAAACAGCCTCATCCGAACGCACATGCTTATCAGTAGAGTAGTCGGTATAGAAAAATTTAAATGACATGGGGTTGAGCCTTAATGCTGACACGAAAAGTTATATTATAACTTAAGAGAGGGAGATCTGACCCCAGTTATTGATCCTAATTTTGTGGATGTGTGGTGATGACCACATGTACATTAATAGGATTTACTAGGTTATTCGCGTTTTTGATTGCGAATGCCACTTCGCCTTTTGGAAATACAATTGTTGAGTCAAAACTAGTTACATTGGTCCGGGAGAACTGCGCATAGTGATTGAATCGTTTTCCTTTCATAAAGTTTTTAAGTTGGCTCTTTGGCATAGCGTATACAGAAAAACCTTTAGCAGTGTTCCTCAACCCAGCCACCTGTATGTTAATTGGTACTTTACGCTTCGCTTTGTATGTCGCTATGTAGGATTTACCTGCAGGTATGGCCAATTGCTCGTTGAGTTCAGTTTTTGGTGGAATATCAGCATATGCATAAAGAATATCTTCAGAGCTATCTGCATTAACTGCCGTGGTGAAAAAAAGAAAAATAAGAAAGATATTTTGTATTTTCATAGATGTAATTCCTTTTAAATCTGAGCTTAGGCCCACATCAGGCGCATACGGATATTATTTAAGTGCAAGATACAAGACCTGACCCTCAGGTTCCTTTGTTAGGGCTGATGTACACGGATTTCTCTTTTGAATTGCTCTAAATTCTCTGCATCTGGCGATGCCTCATGGCCTATATAACCCAAAGTGCTGCCTAAAAAGGATTGCATTTTTAACAATAGTTCTGACGCATATTCTGGATAAGCATCGTCGGTAGATAATCCGAAAATTACATAACCATCAGACAAAAAGAATACCATTGCATGTTCTGGCTTCTTTTCACCCAACGCTCGCCAATATAATCGATAGTCTAAATCTGGTTCATCTATACATTTATTCAGAGCATCATCCGCAGAGGAAAAGACAATTTCTGCACTATCCGAATATTGCGGGAATTCATACTCATCGGCCGATTCATCTCTGTATGGAAGAAACTCATTCAGAAATTCTTCTACAGATTTTCTATCTCGCTTATCTGAAATTACATAAATGTCTGAGTATGATGGCATTTGGAGCCCTAACGCCCCAATAAGCTGCCCAGTGAGCGCCGCTACACTGTGGCGGCCTCGTGCTGACCCAGTGGCGCTTACTGGGTCAGATTCATTGGATTGTTATATTTTTACAGGTACTCGTCTACCCACTTATTATTGCCATTGTTGCGAGATAATGACTTTATACGCCAGTTGGTACCTTGGCGAACTACATGGAACTTTAACTGTTTGTTCTTAGTGTTGGTAAGCTTGGTGTAGACCTCAGTCTCTTTGCTGTTGATATGCACAACGTTTAGGACTGAGGCCTCTGAGTCTACGATGCCACCAAGGAAGTAGTAACCAGAATGACTTCTGTGATACTGCCTATTTAGAGGTGCACAAAAGTGCTTTCGAAGTTGAATGTGAGAATCTTTAGCGGGCCCTTTGGAGAGTTCAGAAACCCGACCTTTGTGCTCTTTCTCCCAAGATTGGCAATCCTTAGACCACTTCTTGTAAGCAGTAATACAAGCGATAACAACCGACTCTGGGGTGTCTAGTGATTCAGTTGGCTTGATGTAATTAGATGCTTCGAACATGCTCAAAAAATATAACAGCTAAATATACGACAAGTGGTTTGCGGAAAGGCGACACTTTGTCGTATATCACCAAATTAAAATTAATCAGGAATGGTCTTTAACCCATTGAAGCTAAATACTTAATTATGGATTTATGAAAATCGAGTGTTTGTAGAAAGACGACAAATTGTCGTGTTTCTACATCAAAATTGAAAAATGACTGTTTATAAAAATCATTCTCATTAATCCATTAAGGTGGGCTAACCTATCTCCTTAGTTAACCCAATACTGACAGAGATAGGTATGTTTGAAAAGTGTAGAAAATAATGGCCTATGCTTATGCAGTTCTTAGCTGGTTTCGACTGTTTTTGGCCGCTGTTAAGAAGGAAACCAATGCCTCGTCCGATTAGCAAACGCCACCAACGACAACATCACCGGCACTTCCACCAATACACCCACCACCGTCGCTAATGCTGCACCGGAATGCAGGCCAAATAGTGAGATCGCCACGGCCACTGCCAATTCAAAGAAGTTAGAGGTACTGATCATACAGGCAGGGGCAGCGATGTTGTGCGGGAGCTTCATCCACTTAGCGGCAAAGTAGGCCAGTGTAAAAATGCCGTAAGTTTGGATAAGTAGCGGGATAGCAATCAGCAGAATCGATTGCGGTTGATTAACGATCTTTTCTGCTTGGAAACCAAATAACAGAACCACAGTAGCTAGTAGGCCGAGAATCGACCAAGGCTTTAGCGTGGCTAAGAATGATTCTAGACGCTGACCGTTATCTGCTTTTTCCAGTTTATGGCGTGTCCAGATGCCGGCGATTAGCGGCAATAATACATACAGCACAACCGATAGCAGCAATGTATCCCACGGCACACTAATATCACTCACACCTAAAAGGAAAGCGGTGATTGGTGCAAAGGCAAACACCATAATCACGTCGTTTACCGATACCTGAACCAAGGTGTAGTTAGGATCGCCTTTGGTAAGCTGACTCCAGACAAACACCATAGCGGTACATGGAGCGACGCCCAGTAGAATCATACCTGCGATATATTCACTGGCGCTTTCTGGATCAACCAGATCTGCAAATAGAACGCGGAAAAACAGCCAACCTAAGAGCGCCATAGAGAAGGGTTTAATCAGCCAGTTAACTACCAGCGTCAGAGCGATTCCTTTTGGTCGTTTACCAACATCGCGTAGTGCAGTGAAGTCGATCTGTACCATCATCGGGTAGATCATCACCCAGATAAATACTGCGACCACCAAATTTACATGAGCAAATTCTAGCGCTGCGATCTGTTCAAAGAAGGTTGGGATTAAATTCCCCAGTACAACACCCGCCAGAATGCAGACACCTACCCAAAGGGTGAGGAAACGTTCGAATATACCCATAAAGCTAAAACCTAATCTTGTTGGTAAGAAAGAGAGTTTAGATTATATACGGAAAATCATATATATGTAATTTCATATATATTGTGCATTAGATTTTATATGGTTTTGATAGCGCTGAACTAAGCCGATTCAACCCAGATTTTTACCGCAGTATATTTCTATTCTTAAGCCTTTTGGGCGAGTACCTAAGTTTCATGGCGCACATCACTATATTAGACCTACACTTTGTATGTGTACTGTTTGGGAGATAAGGATGTTTGCGATGACGAGAATCGAAGAAGGTTATCTAGATGATGGCGAGCTAGAAAAGCTATTCCCTAGGGCTTTCCTATCTAGGAATAGCTGCTTCACAAATCTATGGCAGATTTTGCATAAGTGCAAAATGAAGTCAGCGCTTTATCCCGATACACAAAACGAGCAACTTGATAGAGTGATTAAAACCCATACGAGTTTTAATTCTTGGAAAGAGATGTATGAGACGGCGCTTGAGCAGTATGCCGACGATCTATGTTCAAAAGTGGATGAGGATATCCAAACTCACTGATTTTTATCTTAGAGTTATTGAGTAGAAGAGCTGAACCTAGCCGATTCAGCCCTGATCTTTAATGACCTTAGCTTCTACCTTTCCACGGATTTACACCGCCTTTCTTTTCGGCCGCAGCAGCTTCGCGTAGTTTGTCTTTCTTACTCTTACGCTTGCCTTTAACCGGTGCTTTACCTTTTTTAGCTAACACTTCTTTGGGTACTTCTGTGGAGCGTTCAAAGCCTTCGACTTGCTCGCGTTTAATCTTTTGCTGAGTGCGCTTTTCGATCAGTTTAAAGTGCGCATCGCCTTCGTGAATGACAAAGGATATGGCTTCGCCAATTTTGCCAACTCAATGGCAAAAATTGATGGTGTGGTTGGTAGAGTTTAATTGTTAGTTTCTTACGAGTGTTTTACTTGGTTATGGTGACCCTTGGCACTGTGTTAATAAAACGGTTATTTAAGATCGTTTTATTATTTGAATGAATATTCTAATTCTCTAAGTCATAACATTGTGTTGATCAATAAATGTACTAAATTGCAGTGTAATCAAGAACCATATTTGTAATTTTTGAAAGGTTCTTACTGTCGCCAAACTTGCCGTGAGGCAAGGACGGAAAGTCACAGGTCTATTTGGTAAGCAGTCAATAGACGGCTGGTCTGCACAAAATAATTATTTACATGGGATGTTGTGATATGAATAGTTCAACTTTGTGTAAAAAAATAATACCTCTTCTTGCTGTTTCGATTCCTATCACTGTGCAGGCAGCAGTACTTGATTACGAAGCTGTTCCTGCAGGTGATGTTTATAATAATGTATCCGAGCAAGGATTCGTGACAGCTGTAAAACGGTGTGATTCTTTTGGTACTGTAGAAGCATGTGTGAAAGCGGGGCATCAAACTTACAGTCTACAATATAAAGCAAGTCTAGGTGATGACAAAGCCCCGAGCTTTTTGACTCTTAACTGGTCGGCAACCGTGAAGGCTACGGCAATTATTTCACCTGAAGATCTTGGTGCAGTTTTCACTCTAACCGGTCTATCTCTTGCCACTGTATATAGAAGGGAAGTATCCAATGTAAGAATCATTGGGTACGATGAGAACTTAGATAAAGTGGTTGAAACAACGGTCAATCTAACTAGTGCTTCATTCAATTCTTTTCTTCTAAGTGGTTTTGATAACCTTAAAGCTATAAGTATTACAGGTGATAGGCGATTCTCGTTTGATAAAGTCGAGGTAACAGCTACTTCTGCTGACAAGCTTGCTTGCGTGGGGTTTGACTCCCCTATGGATAAAAGTGTTTCTGTTAAAAAGAACAGAGCGCTACCATATAAAGCGGTATTAATTGACGCTGATGGTTTTGAGGTCACTGATGCTGATGTTACTACCCCTCCAGTTATTTCGGTGAAATACTCTTCTTCAGCTTCACCCGAAAGTGCAGTTGATGTGGAAACTCTCTCACCAGGTAACTCGTTCGAGGGTAATCAGTTTGCATACGTTGACGGTAATTGGCAATTTAATTTGTCAACTCGAAGTTACTCAGCTTCTGGTAACTATTTTGTAGAGATGGTTTCAGGGGATAGCAGTGAATACCTTATAGAGCCGCAGTGCGCAGGATCTTTCAATGTGAAATAATTCTATAAATCATTTCTTAAGCCCCCATAAGGGGGCTTTTATTTTCTAATCTGATTTTAACTGAACAAGCTCTTACGTATACCGCTGTAACTTTTTATCTTAGCTTCTACCCTTCCAAGGATTTACACCGCCTTTCTTTTCGGCCGCAGCAGCTTCGCGTAGTTTGTCTTTCTTACTCTTACGCTTGCCTTTAACCGGTGCTTTACCTTTTTTAGCTAACACTTCTTTGGGTACTTCTGTGGAGCGTTCAAAGCCTTCGACTTGCTCGCGTTTAATCTTTTGCTGAGTGCGCTTTTCGATCAGTTTAAAGTGCGCATCGCCTTCGTGATCGACAAAGGAGATCGCTGCGCCGATCTCGCCTGCACGGGCAGTACGACCAATACGGTGAACGTAATCGGCAGCGGCACGAGGCAGGTCGTAATTAAGTACGCAAGGTAGGTTTGGAATATCGATACCACGGGCTGCAAGGTCTGTGGCAATCAGGATTTTACATTCACCCGATTTAAACTCTTGTAGCGCTTGGTTACGCTCTTTTTGTGTTAGATCACCATGTAGGGTTTTCGCTTGAATACCGGAGCGGTAAAGCTTCATCTCGACATTGTTAGCGGTACGTTTACTGGCAACAAAGATCAGAATCTGCGCCCAGTTTTGCTGTTTAAGCAGGTGCTTTAACAGCATTGTGCGGTTGTTGTGGTCGACTTCAATGGCACGCTGTACAAGCTGTTCTGGGATAGTGCTCTCTTGCTCGATCTTAATTTTGACTGGGTTATCCAGAAAATCGTCAGTAAGTTCCTGCACACCTTTTGGGAAGGTTGCGGAGAACAGCAAGTTTTGACGTTGTTCTGGCAGTTCATCAAGGATGTCATCCAGTTCATCGGCAAAGCCTAGATCCAACATGCGATCGGCTTCATCGAGTACTAGCGTACTGACGTTACGTAGATCAACGGCATTACGCTCGAATAGATCGATTAGTCGCCCAGGTGTTGCAACCACAATATCTGCACCACCACGCATCGCCTGCATCTGTGCATTGATGGATACGCCACCGTAAATCGCCAGAGATTTAAGCTTCCTTGGGAAGTTACGGCCGTACTGACGGATCGCTTCTTCCACCTGTACTGCCAGTTCACGCGTAGGTACTAATACCAATGCGGTAACTAAGTTATTTCGCGGCGGTAGGGCTGTCGCTAAGCTTTGTAAAATCGGTAGTGTAAATGCAGCGGTTTTACCAGAGCCTGTTTCTGCAGCAGCTAAAACATCTTTTCCCTCTAGGGTGACCGGGATCGATTGTTGCTGAATAGGCGTAGGTTGTTCATAGCCTAAATCAGACAGTGCAGATAGCAGGAAATCAGATAGACCGAGCGCAGAAAACGACATATTGAAGTGATAACTCAAGGTGGAAGATAAAGTGATGAGCTATTCTAACAGAAGTCGCTAACAGAAGATTGCTCTTGAGCTAGCCTGATTTTATCAGGAATTAACTGCGTCGCTGAGGTTATGGATGCTGCATCAGTTTGTTTATATCAGTCATCAGGCCAATGAGTTTTCCTTAGAGGGCTTAAGGGAGCTAATGAATCAGGCTCGAACCAAAAATAAACGCTTGGAGTTAACAGGTTTGTTGCTATTTGATCCTCCGCTATTTTTTCAGGTGTTAGAAGGGCCGGAAGCGTCCATCAAGCAGATCGCGGCAGATATCAGAGCAGATACGCGCCATAGAGATATGGATATCATCTACACCAATGACAATTTAGCAGAGCGGGAGTTTTCCCGTTGGCAGATGGGCTTTAGGTTTTTAGGAACGGGAGATAAAAGTTCTTACCAACATCTGGATGAACGGGTGAAGCGTTTATTAAGAATGTCGCATTCGAATGGTCAACTTGCTCATGATGCCTTGGTAGAATTTTGTGAGATGGATGCTAAGTATTTTGATCTACCTTAAACAGGGCCACTTACTTTTGCTCTGTAAGCCAGCCCTGTAAAAATCTGATTTAAACGCTTAGCTCTGCCCAGATTGGCGCATGGTCAGATGGTTTCTCCATACCGCGGATTTCGTAATCCACGCCTGAGTCAGTGCATTTCTCTAGCAGTGGTGCTGTTAGCAAAATACCGTCTATACGCAGGCCGCGCTTTGGCTCAGCATCGAAACCACGTGAGCGGTAATCAAACCAACTGAATACCTGAGCTTCATCTGGGTTCTGATGACGGAAGCAATCAGTTAAGCCCCAACCGGTTAGCTTGCCATACCATTCACGCTCTTCTGGTTGGAAGCTGGCTTTACCCGTTTTTAACCAACGCTTACGGTTTGGTTCACCAATACCGATATCTTTATCTTCTGGTGAGATGTTTAGATCGCCCATCACCACAATGTTCTGATCAGGTGTGTAGTTTGTTTCTAAGTGGCTTTGTAGATCAGCATAGTACTTACGCTTGGCTGGGAATTTAACTTCATGCTCAATGTTCTCACCTTGAGGGAAGTAGCCATTCAATACTGTTACTACGTTGCCTTCGTCAGTCTCGTAGTCACCCATGATCATGCGGCGCTGAGCGTCTTCTTCGTCAGTTAAAAAGCCTTTTTGTACATTGCTCAATGGCTTTTTGGAGATCAGACAAACACCGTAGTGACCTTTTTGACCGTGGATCTCTACGTGGTAACCCATCGCTTCAACATCTGCCATTGGGAAGGCTTCGTCATGAACCTTGGTTTCCTGCAGGCCAATAACGTCTGGCTGATACTTATCGATAACCGCTTGTAGCTGGTGAAGGCGGGAACGTAGTCCGTTAACGTTAAAGCAAATCAGTTTCATAAGGCCGCAATCCTGAACAAAAATAAAAAATGGATTTTAGTGAACATTTAGCCGGATGGATACTCATAATGAATTAGTAAATTCTATCGGGGTGTTTAACTTTCTTTATTGGCCTTCATATTCAGGTTTCAGTACAGTGAGCACATTGAAGATTGACACAAGAAAAGGAGCCGATTGTGGCGGAATACGATTTTGATCTATTTGTAATTGGTGCGGGTTCAGGCGGTGTACGTGCGGCACGTATGGCAGCAGGCATGGGTGTTAAAGTTGCCATTGCAGAAGATCGCCACCTTGGCGGCACTTGTGTAAACGTAGGTTGTGTACCTAAGAAGTTATTTGTATACGCATCTCACTACGCAGAAAGCTTTGAAGAGGCGGCAGGTTTTGGTCTAACTCACAAAGGTATGGAATTTGATTGGCCCACTCTACGTGACAACAAAACCAAAGAGATTGAGCGTCTAAACGGTATCTACCAAAACCTATTGGTGAACTCGGGCTGTGAGCTTATTAACGGTCGCGCAACTTTGGTGGATGCACACACGGTTGCTGTAGGTGATAAACAATACACTGCCGAGCGTATTCTGGTTGCTGTTGGTGGTTGGCCGAACATTCCGGATATTCCGGGTAAAGAGCACATCATCAGCTCTAATGAAGTGTTCTACTTGGAAGAGTTTCCTATGCGCGCTTTGATCGTAGGCGGTGGTTATATCGCGGTTGAGTTTGCTGGCATCTTTGCAGGCCTAGGTGCGAAAACAACTTTGGCTTATCGTGGTGATCTTTTCCTACGTGGTTTCGATAATGAAATCCGTGAGTTCACCGCCAAAGAAGTGGCGAAGAAAGGTGTGGATCTACAGTTTAACAACAACATTGAATCGATTGAGAAACAAGCGGATGGTTCACTACTTGCGACTATGACTGATGGTTCTGTAATCGCAGCAGATCAGATCATGTACGCGACAGGCCGTAACCCTAAGGTTCAGGGCTTGGGACTTGAAGAGCTAGGTATCGAACAAGGTAAAAACGGCGCTATCGTAGTTAATGATGAGTTCCAGACCAATGTTCCATCTGTTTACGCTGTAGGTGATGTAATTGACCGTGTTCAGCTAACACCAGTTGCGCTTGCAGAAGGTATGGCATTGGTGCGTAACCTATATGCAGGTGCAAACCAGAAAGTAGATTACGATCTAATCCCAACTGCTGTGTTCTGTCAGCCTAATATCGGCACTGTCGGCTTAAGCGAAGAGCAAGCGCGGGAGCAGTACGACAATATCGAAGTGTACAAATCTGAATTCCGTGCGATGAAACACACCATCAGCGGCAGTGAAGAGCGTACCTTTATGAAGATGCTGGTGGATGCAGATAGCCGCAAGGTATTGGGCGTCCACATGGTTGGCCCAGATGCGGGTGAGATCATCCAAGGTATCGGTATCGCTCTTAAAGCAGGTGCAACGAAAGAGGTCTTCGATAGCACGATTGGTATCCACCCAACGGCTGCTGAAGAGTTTGTTACTATGCGTGAGCCAAGCTCAAACTAATTTTTCTTCTCTATGGAAAACCAAAAGCCGATGTAAAGGAATCTGCGAACAAGTCCTATACGACTTTGCTATGCCCCTTGGGTACAGGCTTACAGAGCAATTGAAGCACGAGGCAATGATTTCAGGCATGCTGGTTGCCTGTCGAAAATCATTAACAAAGTGATTCGGTTGCACTGTAAGCTCCGCAGGGTGGCTCTAAAACGACCATCTACATTGTCAGTCAGTTTGAAAAGGTCTAGACATTTCACTGCACTGACTTTCGCGTAGCTGGTCGTTTTATAACCCACTGAGAAAGTATGAGACTTATTCGCAGGTTCCTTAAATACATCGGCTTTTTTGTTGCTCGACTTTCTTCTCTTTGTCCCGTCAGAATCGATTAATCAAAGCTCGTCTATACTTGTTTTATAGTCTGAGGGGCTTGTTATGAAACCTGTTTTTTTCTTTCTGTTTTATATAGTTATCGCCGCCCAACCAAGCTTCGCAAAAGATACTGTTCGCTTTGCTACATCTACAAAATATGCTGATGCTAAACAGCAATATTTCCTTGATCTACTGGATCTAGCCCTAGAAAACACTCGCGATACCTACGGTGACTATGAAGTCTTGCCGGTGATTTTAGAGGTACCGCAAAGTCGTACCTCAACGTTGATTGAATCGGATAGGGATATCGACGTGGCTTGGAGGATGACATCAGTTGAATTGGAGCATCGCCTAAAGGCAGTACCTGTTCCTCTGTTAAGGGGGTTGATGGGGTACCGCATTGGTATTATTCGTAAGGGCGATCAGAGTCAGTTTTCACCCGATATTTCAAAAGAACAGCTACAACGTGTTGTTATAGGGCAGGGGCATGATTGGCCGGATACGGTAATTTTGCGTGAAAATGGCATGAACGTTATTGCAGGTTTGACTCATACTCTGCACTCGATGCTGGTAAACAAACGTTTTGACCTGTTTTTAAGAGCCTTGCATGAGCCTTGGGTAGAGATCAGTGATAAACCGAATTTGGAAGTTGAACGATATATTCTGGTTCAATATCACGCTCCGATGTTCTTCTTTGTGAATAGAGAAAATGAAAGGCTCCATAGCAGACTTACTGAAGGTTTAAATAAAGCGATCGATAATGGAAGTTTCCAAGCGCTTTTTGATCAACACCCGATTACCGCCGATATTATTTCCAAAGCAAATCTAGAGCATCGGAAAGTTTTTAAACTCACGAACCCTTTGCTTTCGGATGAAACCAGAGCGTTGATAGGTGATAAACGCTTATGGCATTCGTTACAGGTAGAACTGCCTTAAAGTGGGCGTTTTTTTATTGCGCGATTAACAAGTTATTGAAGGTCATATGCATTCTTTAGAATACGTAAAATTCACTGATATTGAGCCGCTAGAGTTTTTACCTGTGTTAAATAAGCGATCGACACGGGAGCATCTGGTAGATCATGACCTATTTAGTCTTGCGATGGTGACTGATTGGATTCAGGAAAAAATAGAGGTTGATGCTGTTGAGGGTTGCAGGGTTAGAGCGATTAAAGTTAAGAACACGCTAGCTGGTTGGTGCGGTATACAGTTAGAAGAAGGGAAGTACGAGATCGCTATTGTCATCGATGACAGTTATTGGGGTATAGGAAAACAAATATTTCGTGAAATCATGCGCTGGGCTAAAGAGCTGGGCCACAAAACGATCTTTATTCACTTCCTCCATACACGACCTGAATATAACTTCTTAAAGAAATTGTCGAAAAATGTATACGAGAGCGAGCTGATGGGAAGCAAGTTTATGACGTACGAACTGGAGGTGGAGAAACAAATTTGATTTAGGCTGAACTCTTATCTTCAAAAGCCAGCCTTATATCGAATAATCTTTTGTTTACAAAGAGTCTAATTAAAAGAAAGCCCATCCAGCCACCGCAAACCCTGCTACAAGCGCTAGGATCGGCGGCTTAAATTTTTGTAGGGTAAAGAAGCCGATAATCACCAATGCCATATCTAATCCAGAGGTAACGCTGGTGATAAAGACCGGTTGATACAAAGCCGAAAGCAGTAAACCCACAACCGCTGCGTTAATTCCCCAAACGGCCCCCGCAATTTTAGGTTTTGCCGCTAATGATTCCCACGCACCTTGAAGACTCAAAACCAATAAAAAGCCCGGTAGGAAAACACCAAGAGTTGCAACAATGGCACCCATAAGTGCTGCATTGCTTTGCATATCTGCACCAAGGAAAGTTGCAAGGGTGAACATCGGACCTGGAATTGCCTGAGCAGCAGCATAACCGACGACAAAACGGTCTGGATCTACCGCTTCGCCAAGTGTCTGTTGCAGGAGTGGAAGGACAACATGACCACCACCAAACACTAAACTGCCTGCTTGATAAAACGCGTTAAAGAGTGATGCCCAGTCAGAAACAAGGGCGAATAGTGGCATCAGAATAAACAGTAGGCCGAAGATGATTAACGGTAGTTTTGCCGGTTGTTCTGTCTTTTCAATTGCTGTTTCTGGATCTTTATCTGTTGAAGTCAGTTCAGCTTTTTTAAGATAGATGCCTACAGCGGCTGCAATAAGCAGTACGGTCATCTGCGTCCACAAAGAGGGGGCGATTAGAAGGGCCGCAGCAGTGAAGATAGCAATGCTGAGTGATTGGTTATCTTTGCAGAAATTGCGTTGCATGCTCAGCGTGGCATCAGCAACGACGACAACGGCTAAGAGCTTGAGGCCATGAACGGCACCCGTAAGAAAGCCACCGCTGTTTTGTGTATCGGTTGTGGCAAGCAAATAGAGAATTAGGAACGAGGGCACAGTGAAGCCAAGGAAAGCAGCAATACCACCGTAAAGACCTGCTTGTCTTAGGCCAAGTGCAAAACCCACTTGGCTTGATCCTGGACCCGGTAGAAATTGGCTAAGGGCAACTAACCTTGCGTAGGAATCCTGATCGATCCATTTCTTCTCTTGTACAAAGGTTTTTTGAAAGTAGCCAATATGTGCAGCAGGCCCACCAAAGCTGGTGCAGCCTAATAATAGGAATCGCCAAAAGACTTCCCAAACCTTGTCCATGTTCTGTCCTGTTCTCATCTAAAAAATCTTAGCAGAGTAAATTAGAACTGTGACAACCTTATGACTTTTCTTGATTTTCTAGCGTGCTTTCCAGCTTATTTTTAGCCGTGATCCATTGGGACATATATTGGGTGCTTTTAATACTGTGGTGATTAAGCATGGCCCCAGTGAAATTTTGTAGGCGATGTTGCTCTAGGCTTTCTAGCAACGCTTTGATACGTGAAATCAGAGCAGGCCCTGTTTGGCAACCATCGTACCTATCTTTTAGCAGTGCTTTATTATTTTGCTGAGCACGTTGCCATGCTTGCTGATCTAGATATAGCTCTACAGCAGCTTCGATAAAGGCGTCATCGCTATCAGCAATCGCTCCCGGCCAAAGGCTCGGATCTGACAACATCCCCTCGCTGCCTATAGATGTAGTTATGCTTGGCGTACCGCAAACCATCGCATCCAGCAACTTACCTTTTATACCTGCGCCAAAACGTAGTGGGGCAAGGCAAACGCGGGCTGACTTAAATGTATCGTAGGCATCCTCTGCCCAGCCTTTGATAAGAAAGCCTGTTTTAGGATTGTTTAGCGCTGTGGCTTTCGGTGGTGGATAAGATCCCCAGATATGTAGCTCGGCATTGGTTTCGCCGCGTTCTTTTAGGTGCTGGCGTATTTGCGGCCATAACCTTTGCATCTCCAGTACAGAATCCCAATTAGGCGCATGGCGGAAGTTTCCAATCATCATAAAGTGAGTGCGCTCTTCAAAGCTCTGAACCTGATGTGGCAGCTTATCTAGATTGAGCATAAAAGGTAGATGATGGAACTGTTGTTCTGGAACCGAGAACTGATTTTTTAAAAGCTCTGTTTCGTAATCGGAGATGATTAGCGATAGGTCGGAGCGATAGATCGCCGCGATCTCTCGTTTAGCTAGATCAGAGTATAGATCCGTCAGAGTTATATCCCGGTTTTGCTTAACGGCTTGATGTCGGGCATTACGCAGGCATTGCAGGTCTTCAGTATCCAAAATGCGTAGGGCGTTTGGGCAGTTCTTCTCGACTCGCCAGCCAAATTGTTCTTCCATCATAAAGCGGTCGAACATCACAATATTGGGATTAAGGTCGCTGACGAACTGATCAAAGCAGTCACTGTTAAGTTGAATGTTACAGTGAGCGATGCCTTCATCATCTAGGTTGATCATATGCTCTGTGGTTTGTGCTGGGCTGGCAAATGTGACTTCCCATCCTTGCTGCTTGTACAGACGTAATAGTGACAGCATATGGCTACCAGCTGCAGATGAGTTGGGTTCGGGCCAGACGTAGCCGATCACTAAAACGCTAAGCATAGAATTAACCTAGAAAGAAAAACCAGCATTCTACCTTTTATTTGTAAGGTTTCTATAAGTTGTCATCTTTTGCTGTTTAAATGGATGAATTCTAAGGAGGAACTATGACACTGAAAGACCAGTTTGAGCTGATGGCTCGTTATAACCAATGGATGAATGAAAGTATCTACGAAGCCGCAAGCGAGCTCGAAGAGGGAGAAGTTAGTACAGATCAGGGAGCTTTTTTTGGGTCTATTTTAGCTACGCTCAACCATATATTGGTGGGCGATATTATCTGGTTAAAACGTTTTGCCGATCATCCATCAGCTTACAAAAGTTTAGAAGAAGTAAGAGCGATGGAGCGCCCAGCCAAACTAAGCACGGTAGTTTACTCCGATTTTGAAGAACTGCGTGATGCGCGTTACTTGCTTGATCGTGCCATTGTCGAATTATGCGATGAGATCGAAGTTTATGATCTGAACCACTCCTTGGTTTACTGCAATATGCAGGGTAATAAGTTTGAAAAGCGTTTTGGCTATCTGATGCAGCATTTCTTTAATCATCAAACCCATCACCGCGGGCAGGTGAGCACGATGTTGAGCCAAAAAGGTATCGATCTGGCAGTGACTGATCTATTAGCGGTTATCCCAGAAGCCTAACGTTACAGGTTAAAATCGCTTATGCTGTAAATCAGGTTGAGGGCACTGATTAATCATTCAAGGAGTAGAGAGTGAAGTTACATATCACAAATGGCGATTGCGCCGGGGATATGCTGCAGGAAGCAGACGGCATTGATGGCGAAGTCTTATGTTGGCGGGACCTGTTACATGATGGCCCAGTTTTAAGCCAGCCTACCTTAAATCGTGAGGCTCGGATTAATTTTTTAACCGAGCTGTTAGTTAACAGCGATCTGGATATTGATGATCCCAAAGCGCTTGTCACAAAAGACTTTACCGAGCGTGATCAAGTTATAGCGCGAGTCGCAGAATTTGACGAGATTGTTCTCTGGTTCGAACATGATCTGTACGATCAGCTGCAGTTGTTAGATGTTTGTCAGCATCTCTTTTCACAAATAGATCAATTACCGAAGCTGTCTATCATCTGTATTGATGATCATCCTGAAGTTCCTTTCTTTCATGGCTTCGGCAACCTTACCCCGGAGATGTTGGGTGGCCTCTATCCACAGCGAGAATCACTTACTTTAGAACAACTCAAGTCGGCAGCTGATATCTGGTCTGCTTTAACCGCTGCTAGCCCTGAACGATTAGCTGAATATGCAGCTGAACCGGTTGAAGGCTGGCCTTATATGCAAAAGGCATTAAGACGTTTTTGTTGCGAGTTTCCGGCTTTAGAAACCGGTTTGACTTTAACTCAGACCTATCTTCTCCTTACCCTTTTAAAAGCGCCGGATGAACTACCAGCATTAGAAGTACATCTAGCGCTGCTAGAACAGCACGGCAGACTACCCGAAGGTGTGACTGCGCAAAGTCGTTATTACGAAATACTGTCAGGCCCGGCAACTTTTCAGAGAATTTTCCATCATCTACAGCGATTAGAAGTGGATCCTTTTATGGGTGACTTATCGGTCAAACATGAGCTGGATCGATTGGTACAAGCTGAAATACCTTACGTGAGTGTGACCGAAGGTGAGCCGGCGGTGTATTCCTTAACTGCAGCAGGCGCTGAGGCGCTACAAGGTATAAGGCACTGGCAGCAAGGAAATCATTATGGATTATGGCGAGGTGGTGTCGAGATTACGGACGATAACCTATGGTTGTGGGATCAACAGCATAAGCAGTTTTCGTTACACGCATAAGCTTATTTAGAGCTTATGCGGCAACGGTATTCTCATCGCTATATTGAGCGGCAATCTCTTTAAACTCTGTTTCTAAGTCTAAAAAGGCTTCGACGACTTCTGGGTCAAAGTGATTGCCTTTACCTTCAACGATAATGTCTCTAGCCTTTTCGTGACTGAATGCAGGTTTGTAGACGCGTTTAGAGATAAGGGCATCATAAACATCTGCTACGGCCATTAGACGACCTGACAGCGGGATCTCTTCGCCCTGTAGGCCTTTAGGGTAACCTCTACCATCCCATTTTTCGTGATGGGTTAAGCTGATTTCACGGGCAATTCTCAAGAAAGAGTTACTGCCTAGTTGGTTCTCTGCGACTTCTAAAGCATCGGCCCCAATCTGCGGGTGCTGCTTCATAATATCGAACTCTTCGTCTGTCAACTTACCCGGTTTGAGCAGAATACTATCTGGAATGCCGACTTTACCGACATCGTGAAGTGGTGCTGATTTATAAAGCAGTTCGATTGTTTCTGGAGTTAGGTAATCGGCGTGCTTAGGATTTTGGCGTAACTTAATGGCTAAAGCGCGCACATAGTTTTGGGTACGTAATATATGTCCGCCGGTTTCGTTATCGCGGGTTTCGGCCAAACTGGCTAAACCTAATATACTGGCATCACGTGTTACGTTTAGCTCGCGTGTACGTTGAGCAAGTGAGCTGATCATCTGGTTGGTATGAAGTGCCATCAAACCAAATTCATCATTGGTGGTAACCGGCACTTCTGTATTTAACTCGCCTAGGGATACTTGTTCTAGCGTATTGTTTTCGGCCTGAATAAAGAACTTGAGGTTGCGTGCATAACCCAAAATGATGGTTAAGATATATGCCATGACCACACCGACGACAAACACAATCTCCGTCAGGATATAGCGTTGAGAAGTTTCCAGTGGAATGCTATCACCTGTGTGGATTAGCCACTCCAAGTCTTTATTAATCACCAAGAAAACTACGCCAATTACTGAGATAGCACAGATAGTGGCGAACCAAGTGAACTTTTTTGTGAGCGGGTAGGGCGAGCTATCAGGCTCTAAATGTTCTTTCTGTGCTTGTAAGCATTGAGCTAGCTTATGTTCTTTGAATAGGGCTAGATCACAAGAGATTAGGTAACCCAGTACACCCATACCGACTAACACTTTTCCCGCGCTCTCAAACGGAAATTCATAAACCAGTGTGTTGAACAGGCCAAGTAGAATTGAGCAACCAATAAATAAACCAAGATCGACTTTGAACTGGAAGCTAACTTTGGTTTTTAACGGCTGTTTTTGAATCTGCCCTTCAAGTAGGTATCTAAGACTGCCCTGAATAATAAACGTTACTAATATGGGCAAGAGCAGTTGCGCGGTGGTGAGAGAATCTAAGAACGGACATACTTGAACGCCATAGATAGAGAACAGCGTCATTGCGATCAAGTAGTGGATTATGGTGCGCTTTGTTGTAGTCATCAGTCCATTAAACACGAAAATACGAAGACAATAAAATTAACCATTAATATTGAGTGATCGTTACAAATTAGTCAGTCACAGTCCAGACCAATCTTCTTGGGTTACGCTAATACCTTTGATTTGAGCATATACTTTGTCTCCAACCTTGAGATTAAGTTCCGTTAATGCCCAACAGGTTATATGTGACCATAGCTTGCAGCCTCCTATATTCAGAACGACCTCGATCTGATGCGACGACTCTTCATCAATCTGCATGATTGTAGCGGGTAGTATGTTACGAATACTGGTTTGCTGAGGTTGTTCTTTAGATAAAGACACATCGTTAGCTTTAATTCGGACACGTAAAGCCGTACCTGGAGGTATGTCTAAGGCTCGCATCCACAGCTGAGTGCTGTGGGATATGTTCAAGCAGGACATTGCATGCCTAGGATGATGATGGTCTAGGGTTGCGTTGAAAAGAGAGCTGCGGGTATCACCGGATAGCCAAGGGCTCATCTGTTCCGACGACCAAACTTCTTCAACGTTACCAAACTGAAGAATCTTCCCTTGTTCTAGCAAAACCAAGTAATCAGCTAGCTGGATAATCTCTTCTAGGCTATGAGTTACATACAAAATGGGTAACTCGACCTCTTTCGCTAGTTTTGCCAAGTAGGGTAACAGTTCTTTCTTTCGTGGTAGATCGAGTGAGGCTAAGGGTTCATCCATCAACAATAAGCCAGGATCGGAAAGCAGGGCGCGCCCGATTGCTACACGCTGCTTCTCACCGCCAGACAAAGTATTAGGCAAGCGTTGCAGCAGCGCTTGAATATCCAACATCTCAACTACGCTTTGGAATTTCTCATCTTCTGGAGTGTATTCCGAGCCGTACAGTAGATTGCCTTGAACACTGTAATGCGGAAAGAGGAGTGCTTCTTGGAATACATAGCCGATACTTCGCTTCTCTGGTGGAAGGAAACGTTTGGTTTCGGTATTGGTAAGGTCACGCCCGTTTAAGGAAATACGGCCTTTATGGGGTTTAAGTAAGCCCGATATATAGTTAATCAGACTGGTTTTTCCTGCGCCTGATCGCCCAAAAATTACGGTCACACCACTGCGAGGCAGTTCAAAGTCACATTCCATTTTGAGATCACCCAATTGGGTGTCTAAGGCAACTTTAAGCATGCGATCCCCCGAGTTTCTGTTTCGCTTTTCTAGTTAGCCATTCAGAAGCTAAGAGGGATGCTAGGGCGATGAATATAGCGATGGCACATAATCGAGCCGCTTGGACTTCCGCCCCTGGCGTTTCAATAAAGGAGTACATTGCCAGAGGGATCGTTCGTGTAATTTCGGGGATATTAGATACAAACGTGATAGTGGCCCCAAACTCACCCAGCGAACGGGCAAAACCCAGAATGATCCCCGTTAATATGCCGGGCAGTGTTAATGGCAGCGTGATGGTAAAAAACACTTTGGTGGGTGAGGAGCCTAAGGTTCTAGCAGCATATTCAAGCTTTGGATTTACGGCTTCGAAGCCTTGTCTTATAGCTCTCACCATCAACGGGAATGCAACGACGGCAGCGGCCAATGCAGCACCTTGCCAGCTAAAACTGAAACTTAGTCCTGTTAGTTCATAAAGTGGTTTTCCGAGCCAGCCTTGGCGACCAAAGCCAATTAATAAGAGATAACCAATAACGACAGGTGGCAATACTAAAGGTAGATGAACGATGCCATCTAATAAGGTCTTACCTGGGAATTTTTTTCGTGCAAGTACCCAAGCAACGCCAATAGCAACGGGTAAGCTAAACAGAACAGATGTGAGTGATACTTTTAAACTCAGTAATAGGGCGGCCCACTCGTATTCTGTTATGAACATGGATTAGTTTTCTTGCAGCGTTTTGAAACCGTAACGTTTAAAAACTTTGCTTGCCTCTTTGCTAAATAGAAATTCATAAAATAATGAGATGCTAGCATTATCTTTACCCTCAATTTTAGCAATCTCATAGACTATTGGGCTGTGCATTACATCTGGGATCTCACTCAGGATGTTGAGTTGAGGTTTATCTACAATGTCGGATTTGTAGTGAATCCCCATCGGAGTCTCACCTCGCTCAGTCAAAGCCAAGGCTGAACGCGCACTGTTTGTGGGGGCAAAATAGCTTTGCCACTCTTGCCAGAGGTTCGCAGATTGCAAAGCCTCTTTGGCATAGATGCCCACAGGCACGTGATTAGTATCGCCAATAGCAATGCGTGAATGTTTATCAATCAGATGATCAATTTTGACATCTTTGGAAAATTGGAAAGGAGGAATTGTATTGTCTTTATTGCCAACAATAACTAATCGGTTACTGATCAGAGGCTGCCTTGTTTTCGGCAGAATTGAACCCTGCTTTTCCACATAATCCATCCAGCGCTTATTTGCTGCGATATAGAGATCAGCAGGGGCGCCTTGGGTGATTTGTCGTGCCAGAACAGAGGAGGAGGCGAAAGTTAATGCAGGCAGATGTTGGTGTTTATTTCTGAAATTGACGGACAGTTCTTCTAACGGTGCTGTTAGAGAAGTAGCTGCAAAAATATGAATTCTGTCTTCTGCTTGAACTGATGTGAAGTAAAAACAAGATAAGATAAATAAAACCTTAGACTTCATTAAGGCGTATCCAAGACTAACCAAGCTTAGGAAGATGGGGAATATGCTATACAACTGCGGGGCTGAGATAAAGCGAAGGTATGAAATTATACAGTTTTAAAATGACTGAATTGTACTTATGTAATTTTGTTTAATCTAAATTTATTAAGCTATTGTAGAAATTTGATATTGATTGCTATTTTTCTAATTGTGCATAAGGCTAAAATGCTTTTGAACTGTCATTGATTTGGGTTTTTGCAGCGGAATTATCGGAAAAACAGCTAAAACTTAGCTAATCAAAATACAGAATGAACAATTGGTAGGTAATTTATGGGCTGGGGGGTTCGGAGCTACAACGTAGCCCCTACTTACCTTTTTTCCAGCGAATGAGGTGTACTCAAATCTTACGAGGAGATAACAACCTGGTTACGGCCGCCATCTTTTGCTTGGTAAAGCGCTTTATCGGTACGTTCAATTAATTGTTCAGAAGTTTCGCCAACAGTAAGTTGAGAAACACCAAACGATGCAGTGATAGAGCTAATGATTTCACCAGACTTCTTCTGCTTAATACGGATCGCTTGAATTTTTTGACGTACTTGCTCAGCTAGCTCCGCCGCCGTTTCTTTATCGGTTTGAGGCATTAATACCGCAAACTCTTCACCACCAAAACGAACTGGCAACATTGGTTCTGGGCAAACTTCTTTTAATAGCTTACCAACATACTGCAACACTTTATCACCCATCAGATGACCATAAGTGTCGTTAAAGCGTTTGAAGTGATCTATATCAACAAGAATAAACGAGAGCACTAAACTTGAATCATTCACGCCCACTAATTGACTGATCTCTGCATCAAATGCGCGGCGGTTGAATAGATTTGTAAGAGGGTCGACTCTTGCGTCTTGACGGGTCTTGTTTAGTTCTTCTTTAAGAGATTGAATCTCTGCTTGTGCTTCATTCATTCTTTCCTGAAATTGACGAGCCGTTTCGCTGACTGATTTCGTGTGATCGGAAAGGGCATGAATGATGGATTCAATTGGCAGGCTAGCTTCACCGTCTTCTTGCTGGTGAAGTGCTTCTAGGCTTTCTTCAAGAACGTTACTGAAGTTTTCAGTTTTCTCGGCGGCATTACCTGCATGTTCATGAAGGTCATTAATAAGGCTGATCAGATTGGCCTGTATATCCTCAGCACCATTAATCTCATCTCTGATCATATGCTCACGGAACAACTGTTCGCTGAGCATAGTAGGACACGTTCCGTATGTCGTTAGGGTCTTATCAAGTTGCACATTTAGCTCAGGCACACGATCACTTACGTAGGTATACCACAGAGCATAATTAAGCGGGTTAGGCGGTATATTATGCTTAACCATTAATGGCACTGCCTGACGAAGATACTCGGCAGCTTGATTATTATTTTCAGCGAACTTCATACTTCCCCTATCGCTTTATCTGGTTGAACGAACGCTACTACATATGAATTGTAAATGATTATCAATACAATTCATATTTTGATCGGCAACTCAGTAACTTTAAAACAACTGTTTGAATTTGGGAACCGCTGAGGAAGAAAAAATCCCTTACTGAGGCCTAATTCCTTTGAAAG
Source organism: Neptuniibacter sp. PT8_73 (assembly GCF_047778045.1). GTDB lineage: Bacteria > Pseudomonadota > Gammaproteobacteria > Pseudomonadales > Balneatricaceae > Neptuniibacter. Next base: position 2,531,982 of record NZ_CP180545.1, on the reverse strand, counting down.
TAGTATCGGCAGAGGTTATTAAATCTTCAAGAAATTCTCCGGTAAATTTAAATTTATTTCTTTTATCTATTGGTGGGGAGTGCCTATGTACTCTGGTCTTGTGTACTAAGTGACTGATTTCTAAACATAGTTTCATGAGGGGAATGGTAGGGCTAGATTCGTAACCCTAGCCGTTCTATCAAATGGAATAAATGGAGGGGCGCTCTTTCTACGGATTTGTGGCTTACCAGCGGCTATCAGCATCTTTGTAACGGGTTAGATGCTTAAACGAAGTCAGCCGTTGCTTAAGCTCATCTAATGCGGTTGCACTGGCTTCGCCTTGAATGTGTAACTCTTCACTCCAGTGGCGATCAAGAATAGTAATCTGATCTTGATTTAATAACTGCTCTATATCCCCCACTAAGTGATGGGGGAGATAGAGGTCGAATGGAAATAGAGGGATGCGTTCCTCTGTAGGTAAAACTTTCAGTGCTTCCTGGACAGCTTGGCTATAAGCCCTCACAAGTCCACCGGCACCCAGCTTTATCCCGCCAAAATAGCGAGTTACCACGACTGTGATTTCACATAGGTCGCTATGTTCAAGCACGTTCAGCATTGGCTTGCCTGCTGTGCCTTTAGGTTCGCCATCGTCACTGCTGTTCCAACATTGTAGATAACTTCGTGTACCCGCAATATGTGCCCAGCAGTTATGGTTTGCTTTTGGATGTTGCTGTTGAATTTCGGTGATAAAGTTTCGCGCACACTCTAAATCGGGTGTGTGAGCGACATGGGTAATAAAGCGGCTGTGTTTTATCTCAATTTCGTGACTGAGGTAGGGCTTTTGAGGGTAAAACTCTGTCATTGCTTAATGCCGCCTGCTAGATAGATTGTCCCAAGCCATGGCGTTCCAGTTTTAGCTAACTCTATTTTTAGTCCATCAACCAGAGTGGTCTCGTCGTGACCGTTCTGGCGAAGAAATTGGAGTTGCTCAAGGCTTAGTAATATTTCTAAATCAATATGGCGGTCATAATAATAAAGAGAGAGTTGATATGGCACTGCTTCTTGGCAAATAGAGTTAAAAAAATGATCTATTGATAAGGTGATTTCACCCCTTGAAGGCAATGCTGTTTCCGGTGCAAGAGTATCAAGGCCTTCATCATCATAAGTATCGATGTGGAAGATGATATGCCCTATCTCCTGATTATCTTGCAGGCGCTGGCAAGCTTTGTTGCCAATATAGTGTCCTTCAGAGGCGCTTAAGTGAGGTGCAACTTGAATATGAAGTTCCATGACATGTTTATTGCCCATAGTCCGGGTTTTAAAACTATGGACGTTTATAATGCCTTCTATCGAGAGGATCTGTTCTTTATAACGGTCGATATCTTCTTTGGGGATGGATGTACCGAGTAGCTGTTTTAGATTGCTCCAACTTAAATCCCAACCGATCTTTGCGACCATGACCGCGACAATCAGTGCAGCGACGGCATCTAACCAAATAAAACCAGCCATAGCCCCTGCAACACCAATAAATACAACAATTGATGAGAGGGCATCGGTACGACTATGCCACGCGTTAGCAATTAAGAGAGCTGAATCGATCTGTTTACCTATCTGCAGTGTATAACGATATATCCATTCTTTGGCTGCGATGGATAGTGCTGCGATTACTAAAACTGGCCATTCTGGCAATAGTAATTCAGAGGATTCAATTAGGTTTAATGTGCTGTCGTAAGCCATAGCACCAGCGACAGCAATTAAGATACTGCCAAGAATTACAGTTCCCAATGCTTCAAAATGCCCATGTCCCCATGGGTGATCTTCATCAGGGCCCTTAGCCGATATTTTTAATATCAGTACGACCATCACATCGGTAATCAGATCAGAAAGGGAGTGAATACCGTCAGCGACTAGGGCGGCCGAATGAAAGAACAAACCAAAAATGATCTTGAGCAAACCAAGTACGGCATTTACAGCTGCGCCGATCAAAGTCACTTTGTTTGCTGCCTTATTTTCCTGTTCTGTTCTTTGCATAACTTCGGTAGGAGCGAGGATAGATTATTGTTATAAAGCCTAGCAGGTTAGAGCTTAAAACATATGATCTATCTTGGAAAATCGAGATATTACAGATAGAGATTTTTTACTGAGCTGTTGATCTGGCTCAGTCCATATTTGGTGCAATTATCTTGTTTGAATTTACCTTGATGGTTACCGTCATTACTAGGCTGTAGCCGGTGTTCTGTTTTATTACAGAAAAATGTTGTGCACTGTAGGGCAAACAGGTGCACTAAAGAGGTGCTATAAACAACAAAAGAATTTAATATTGATATATTGACTTATATAACATGTTGATATTAAAGGAATAAAAATGAACTGGTTAAAAAACGATCAGTTTATTGGGTTGCCTTGATTTATGGGCGTTTCATGACGTTTTAAAGTCTTAATTCACAAAGTTATCCACAGCTAATGTGAGTAGCCGTTGCAAGGCCCTATATTTTAAGGAAGTTTTGTTTTTCCTCATTAAAAGGCGCTATTGAGCGCTAATTAACGTGTGTAGACTTTGGTCTAAAGAATTGTTTTTGAGTCGATGCCAATTGGGTTGAATGAATCTAGCCGTATAGAGTCATTGAATTCGAAAATTAGCGTTCAGTTATAGAGGATTAGTCTATGCCTAGAACTTTATGGTTCTGTAAGCTTAACTTCCATTGCGGATGGGCTAAGCAATAGTCGATCACTTCTTTTGTGTAGATTGAACGTGCAGGGCCATCCATCGGCTGTAGATAGAAGTGAGTGAAACTAAATTGTTCGAACTGGTTTGGTTGCGCTAAAGTTTGTGGGTAAACTAATTTGAGCTCATCGCCTTGGGTGATAATTACTTCGGCATCGGCTTTAGGGCTAACACAGATCCAATCGATATTTTCGGGTAGAGGCTTCGTGCCATTGGTTTCGATGGCAACTTCAAAACCAGTTTTATGGCACTCGTCCACTAAGGTTTGGTCGAGTTGCAGTGCAGGTTCACCACCAGTGAAGATGATGTACGGCTTCTCGTTATTCTGATCTGGCCAGAAGCTTTTTAGAAATTGGCATAGTTCAGCTGCGGTAGCGAACTTTCCACCGTTTTGTCCATCGGTACCAATAAAGTCAGTATCGCAAAAATCGCAGATAGCTTTTTCACGGTCTTGCTCGCGCCCTGACCAGAGATTACAGCCAGAAAAACGACAAAAAATTGATGCGCGTCCACTTTGCGCACCTTCACCTTGCAAGCTATAGAAAATCTCTTTTACGGAATACATCAGATTGTGGTAGAAAGGGCCTTTAAAATCGAGGCGATAAGTCTACACTGGCAGATTTTGACTGCAAGTTAATTCGGTTCATATTACGCCTGTAAGGTAATCTACAGGTTAACTAGTGTTATAGGGTACGTTCGTGGAACTTAGAGAAATTGATAAAGTTGTTTATAAGCAAAAGCAGCGCAAGGTAGGTATCGTTTTTAGTCTGATTTTTGCGGTGATAGGTTTAGGGTTAAGTGCCGTATTACGTCATTACTATGGTAATGCTGAAGGCGAGAATATGATGGTCAATCTAACTGGTGTTTTAATCGGTTTAATTATCTCCATTATTATCTTTACCCAAGTAGCGAAAAAGCCGTATTTCGATGAGCTTCGTTACGGTTGGAATCTAAAAAAACAGGCGCTTAAGATTCAAAATCACCGTCATCGTTGGGAAGAACGCCTTAGAGAAGGTGATTCAACGGCGGCAATTGTGCTCGCTTTCTACCATAAGGCTACCCTACAGCTACAGAGCTTAGACGGTAATGAGTTTGGTTATAGCGATAGTAAAGAACGTGAAAATAAGTTTCTGGTTGAGTGTGAGAAGCTGTCCTTAGATGCAGATGCGTCTAAGTATTCGATCGATATGTTGTTGGATATGAAATAACGCGCTGTTTATTTCCGCACTAAATTGATATTACTAAGGAGCCTAAGGCTCCTTTTTTGTGTCTGATTTCAAGAGTTGAGGTTTTACGATGCTTAGTCATTTTAAGCGATCTATTGCGGTGTGGGTGGCTTTGTTGTTTTCGCCGTATCTCGTTGCTGAACAGAGTAATAGGGTGATGATTACCCCAGAACTTTTCTCCTTTGTGGTTGAGCATGAAGGTGAGCCTGTTGAGATTAAGCGCAACCAAGAGCCTGATAATACTATCCATGAGCTGTATCTAACGACCTCTCGTGGCACGCCGCAACCTATGTTTCCATTTGAGCCTTATGAGGTGGAGACCATCGGCGAGAGAGAATTTATTGAGTACTTACAGCAAGCTCAAACAGATAGCTCTATTTTAATAGTCGATACTCGGACTGAGGGCTGGCATTACCGGTTGACGATACCGGGCAGCACCAATATTCCTTACACGCTGTTAAAAGATCCTGAAACTCTTTCGGATACGTTGGAAGAGTTGGGAGCAATTAACAAAGATGGTGTTTGGGATTTTAGTCAGGCCAAAACACTTGCTGCGTTTTGTAATGGTTATTGGTGTGGACAGACACCGACCTTTATCTGGGCGTTGCTGGAGTTAGAATATCCTGAAGATAAGTTGAATTACTATCGAGGTGGTATGCAAGCATGGACAAGCTTAGGGCTGACTACGGTGGGGGATTATTATTTGGAATAGTAGGGAGTGTTATTGGTTCTCCCTACTATCTGAAAAAACGCTTATTTAATTTGGTTTAGATAGTCCGTTAAGCGGTCTTTATTCATCACAAAAGTAGCACTTAGCTCAGCCGCGTTGGTTTTTACTTCTTCTAGATTTGTTGGTTTTCCTGCTACAACAACACCGACCATTGCCATCATCGCGTGTGGGCGGCATTTGTATACGTACACACCTTCTTTATCGACTGTGAAAGAAACTTCTTTCATCATTTTGCCTTTCCAGCCTGTCGAACCCGCAGGGATTAAGTTGCTGATTGATTCAGAGTTGTGACCTGGATCTGTTGGTCGGAATGTAACGGTATCACCTACTTCTACATTTAAAATGGCAGGTTCAAAAACCATTGAGCCGTCAGGACCTGAGTTTTTCATCATGACTGTATGATCAGCAGCGCTAGCAAAATTTGCGCAAACTGCCAGAGCTAGGCCCGCACTTAGAGTTTTAATATTCATCGTTATGTTATTCCTTACGTTGATAATGCAAGTGATAATGATTATTAAATCAGTTTTTAGTGTTAGGAAATATCCTTATTTAGAACTATATAAACGCTAAATTTATAGGGGCTTAATGATTAGTAGAGGTTTGGTTTTGCGTATGGATATGGGAGCAAAGCTCTATGGAATCTTGAGGGGCCTCTATTTCAGGCATTTTATCCAACTGATTGGCTCCATATATTGCGATAAGCAGGGGAGAGGCAATGACAAACATCAAGAGGCCTGCCATGAACTGCCCTCTCATCCCTTTGCGAATAGGTGTCGGTTTAAATACTTTGTAGCCCTTAGGTGGGAATTGCGCTTGTATTAACCCTTTGATCGCCATGGGGAGCATCGTTATGGCTAGGATTAGGAAGATTGAAATAGGCATTCCAATCAGTAAAAGGTGCCAAAGATAATCAGCCCCGTTTAGGCCAAACAGGCTGTAACAGTGAGGCTGTTCTGCAAGGCGGGTGATAGATGGGAATAGCCAAAGCTCGCCAGCGGCTATGAGAACTGCACCTAAACCCACAAACAGGATAATGAGCTTTATCTTCTCCCGCTTTGTGTATTCCGGTGCGTAATCCATCTGGTCTGCCTATATTGGCTACGAAAGCTTAATTTATAACCTTACCACTTGTCGTACGGAGTTATAAATTAAGCTGAGGCAGTTAGTCCATGATTAAGGGCGTTGTGCTTCGCCGCCAAAGGCTTCAATTAGGGCAGGGAATAGTTTGCTGAACTCTAGGCCCATTTGAACCATATCGGCATCGAATTGAGCGATCTCATCTTCAGCTGCTTCGTCAGCCATTTTTTCCTGTAGCTGTTCGCTCAGTTTCAGGCGTTTAATGGATAGATCTTCCTGCAGAGTAATCTTGAGCTGTTCATCCCATTCTAGGGCTAGTTTTACGACACGCTTGCCTGCTTCTAGGTGAGCAACAAACTCTTCATCTTCTAGTTGTTGGCCTTTGATTCGAATTACGCCGCCTTCTAGGACGTTATCACGTAGCTCACACTCATCTAGTACTTCAAATCCTTGTGGGATGCTGTCGTGTTGCTCCAACCAATGAGACATAACTGCAGAAGGCGATTGGTTTACGTCAGGCAGTGCTATTGGCAGGCTGCCTAGGGTGCCACGAAGGTGACTTAGTAGCTCTTCTGCGCGTTTATGGCTAGAAGCATCTACTGCAATCCAGCCAGCTGCAGGGTTGATCAGAGCGGTGGTCTGCTGGAATTTACTGAAGGCACGAGGCAATAGATCAAGAATCACTTCATCTTTCAGTTGGTCGCGTTCTTTTTTGTACACTTTGCGTGCTTGTTCATGCTCGATGACCGCAACTTTTTCGCCAACGGCTTCTTTAATTACGGCGCCGGGAAGGATCTTTTCTTCCTTGCGTGCAGCTAGCATAAACATGCCGTGTACCTGATGCGCGTGAACATCATCCAATAAGTGACATGGCGATACCCAGCCATAACGGCTTAGTTCTTGGCTTTTACATGGGTGAAAAGCGTGTTCGATAAGTTTTTCTTGCAGCTGCTCTTGAGTGTATTCAAACGCTTCAGTTAGGCGATAGAAAATTACATTTTTAAACCACATAGCAGCTCCAGAAAACGAAAAAATTGGCAGAGCATGGTAGGCAAGATTTGTACGCGATGGAAGAGAAAATCTGCAATTGGCTGAAATAAAAGAGAGGTGAAGAATTAGCTAGCGGGATAAGTAAGAAAGGGATAAAACTGACGGCAGCGATTAGATTGGGCTGCCGTCAGGTTTTAATTAGATGCCAGCGTAAGCAAGAAGGGTATGTACTGGTACACCTGCATCTTGGATTTTGCTAGAACCTTGTAGGTCTGGCAGATCGATTAGTGCTGCTGCTTCTGACACTTCCGCACCAAGTTCTTTAATCAGACTGCACGCTGCTAAGATAGTGCCACCTGTAGCAATCAGGTCATCAAATACCAAAACGCGATCGCCTTCCTTCACAGCATCAGTCTGCATCTCTACAGCTGCAGTACCGTATTCAAGCTGGTATTCCTGATGAATGGTTTCACCCGGTAGTTTGCCTTTTTTACGGACGAGTACCAAAGGAATATTTAGGTGGTAAGACATGATGGAGCTGATCAAGAAGCCGCGAGCATCAATACTCGCAATGTGCGTAATATCACTATCAATGTAGCGCTGGATAAATGCATCAGAGATCATGCGAAGCGCTTTAGGATCTTTAAATAGTGGAGTGATATCGCGGAATTGAACGCCTGGCTCCGGCCAGTCAGGGATCGTACGAATTACGGATTTCACATAACATTCGTCATATGACATGAAGAACTCCTTAGAAACAGCAGATTTTGACACAGCTCAATGTTTTATTGCGCAGCAAAAGCTTTAATAAATGCGTTGGGTTACACATTGAGATGGCTACTTAATTGTGCGACTAAATAAGCACCGGTTGCGAAAGCGATCGGTGCTTTTTTATGTGTAGGGGCTAACTGCAAGTGCCTTTGCCACATTGAGCAGTTACAGGCTCTTCAGCGTCCTTAGCTGGACACTCGCCAGATAGTTCGTAAAGTTTATCCAGATCCTGGATATGAACCTCTTTACCTTCAACTTGTAATAGTTCGGACTTCTGGAAGCGGGTAAAAATTCGACTTACGGTTTCAACTGCAAGGCCTAGATAGTTACCGATCTCGTTACGCGACATCGATAAACGGAAACTTGTTTCAGAATAACCACGTGCTTTAAAACGCATCGATAATTTCACAAGGAATGTTGCAACACGTTCTTCAGCATTCTTCTTCGATAGGAGCAGCATCATCTGTTGCTCTTCACGGATCTCTTTACTCATCGTACGCAGCAGTTGGCGACGTAGTTCGGGTAATTGACCGGAAAGTTCGTCTAAACGCTCGAACGGAATTTCACAAACCGTAGTTGTTTCGAGGATTTTTGCAGATACAGGGTATTCGTTGTTATCAAAACCGCTCATACCAACCAGTTCACCTGGGAAGTAGAACCCGGTGATCTGCTCTTCACCTTCATTTGTGATTGTGTAAGTTTTTACTGTGCCGACGCGGATGGCATAAACACTCGCAAACTCTTCGCCCTGGTGGAAAAGGTGCTCGCCTTTTTTCAGTGGGCGGCTTTTGTCGATAATGTTGTCCAGGCGTTCCATCTCTGTCATATCCAGAGATACGGGCAGACACAAAGAGCTCAGACTACAAGTGTTGCAGCTTACCTGCTGTAGACTACGTAGTTTTCCATCAGTTGCCTTGTTATCACTCATAGTGCGATCCTGTCGTGGTTATATCGAATGGCTACCCACTGATTATGTAATATTTCCGTAAATACGGAAAGTTAAATAATCTTCGAGAAACGCTGTGAACTCTGATCTTTTGGTATATATGCATCAAATGCCATACATATACGACGAATCAATAGGCGACCAGCAGGAGAGACTACAATCTCATTTGCATTCATGCTGATTAAGCCATCTTTAGTAAATGCTTCTAGCTCAGCAATGGAAGTTGCGAAATAGTCGTCGAAAGCAATATCAAATTTTGATTCAACCGCGGTTTTGTCTAGCTCAAAGTGGCAGATTAGCTGTGTGATTACATGACGACGGATGATGTCATCTTGCGTCAGGCTTACACCGCGCTTAATTGCATGATCATTACTATCAACGGCAGCACTGTAATACGGCATATCGTGCTCATTTTGATAATAAACAGAGCCGATTTGGCTGATTGATGAAACACCCATAGCGACAAGGTCGCACTCTGAATGAGTTGTGTAGCCTTGGAAATTACGATGCAATTTACCGGTACGTTGAGCAATGGCTAGCTCGTCATCCGGCTTAGCGAAGTGGTCCATACCAATATAAACATAACCAGCATCAAGCAGCTTATTGATCGTAGATTCTAGAATCGCTAGCTTAGTCTCTGGACTTGGTAGCGTTTCTTCCTGGATATGACGTTGCGGACGGAAACGGTCTGGAAGGTGAGCGTAGTTGAATACTGAAAGACGATCAGGATTCATCTCGATCACGGTATCTAGGGTTGCGTTAAAGCCTTCGAACGTTTGGTAAGGAAGTCCGTAGATCAAGTCCAGGTTCAGGGAACGGAAACCTAATCTGCGAGCTTCTTCTAGAATCGCTGCTGTTTGTTCTACTGACTGAACGCGGTTAACTGCTTCCTGAACTTTTGGATCGATATCCTGTAGACCCAGACTAATACGGTTAAAGCCAATCTCACGCAGAACTTTGATTGTTTCAAGGCTCGCTTCACGAGGATCAATTTCGATGGAGTAATCACCGCTATCGTCTTCAAGAAGGTTGAAGTTTTTGCGCATTTCTCCCATAAGCTCAACCATCTGCTCGTGGCTGATAAATGTTGGTGTACCGCCACCCCAATGCAGCTGAGTAACTTTGCGGTCATTACTGTACCACTTGGATAGCTGAGCCATCTCTTTGTAAAGAGTATCTAGATAAGGCTGTGCTTTTTTGCGGTTACGCGTGATCACTTTATTACATGCGCAGTAGTAGCAAACATGTGCACAAAATGGGATGTGGACATACAGAGAAAGCGGATCATTGATGTCCGCAGAGTTTTGTCCAGTTGCTACCAGATCACTAGGAGACAACTCTGGGTCAAACTGAACAGCAGTAGGGTAGGATGTATAACGAGGACCCGATAGGTCGTATCGTTTAATCAAGTCCAGATCCCATTTAATCAGATTGTTATCCACGTTTGTGTTCCTCTGTAATCAGTTTCTTGCGAAAAATGTGTTCAGTTATTGTTGGAATATTCCCAGCCATGGGATGCTGTATAAGCCCATTCCAATAATGATTGCGCCCGAAATGTGTTGAGTCAGGCGTTTCTGAAGAATTTGTTTAACTTGTTGGGCCAGTACACCGGTTAACAGCATGGCTGGCAAAGTGCCTACGCCAAAGGCCGCCATCAATTGTGCACTGGTCAGCCAGTCGGATGCTGCTGAAGCCCAAATTAAAGTGCTATAAACCAAACCGCATGGCAGCCAACCCCATAGGCCACCAAGCATGATTGCTTGTCCGATATTTCTAACCGGTAGAAGCTTACTCGCAACGGGACTTATCTGCTTCCACAGAACGCCGCCTGCTCTTTCTAAGTGGGTTAAACCTTTCCACCATTGGGCAATGTATAGCCCCATGAAGATCAGCATCAATCCGGCAAAGCTGCGAAGTACGAGTTGCAGTACAGGATCGGTTAACAACCAACTTAGGCTACCTAAAATTGCGCCTGCAGTTGCATAGCTAATAATACGCCCAGAGTTATAGCCGAGTAGAAGTAGGAAGCCTTGACCGCCCTTAGGGGAGCTAAGGGAGACGGTGGCAGCTATGCCACCGCACATACCCAGACAATGCGTACCGCCAAGCAAACCTAATAAGAATGCTGTAGGTATGACGAGTGCTTCAGTCATTGCCTTTGTCAGTCGGTTTTACTTTTGCATCATCCGGAATCAAATCTTCGTCATCATCATAGAGAATGCTATGTGCAGGGCTGTCTAGATCGTCGTACTGGCCGTTGTTAACGTTCCAGAAGAAAGCCCAGATAGCAAAGCCGATTAACAAGATGGCAATGGGGATCAGCAGGAAAATTATATCCATTGAAACTACATAACCCTATTTTTCAAATGTGCTTATTCTACCTGATTTTGAATAACCGCGTCAGGCTTAGCCGACTGAGTACCCTGATCTCTGTCATGGGAACGTACAGAACCTCGGGTTAATTTGTTCAGGCGCATCGCATTACCGACTACGACCAATGAACTTGCCGACATACCGATCGCTGCCATATAGGGAGCAATGAAGCCAAAGGCAGCCAATGGTAAAGCGCTTAGGTTATAGCAAAGTGACCAAGCTAAGTTCTGTTTAATGATTCTTTGAGTCTTTCTCGCGAGCAAAATACCATCCGCTAGGCGTAATAAATCGTGGCTGATCAGTACGCCATCAGCATTGGTTTTAGCAAGGTCAGAAGCACCGCCCATAGCGATAGAAGTTTGTGCGCCTGCAAGTACAGGGATGTCGTTGATACCGTCACCCACCATAATTACATGAGCGCCTTCTTCTTGAAGCTTATTAACATGAGCAAGCTTCTCTGCAGGTGATACGCCAGAGATAGCGGTATCTATCCCTAATTGGCTTGCTACTTCCGCTACCGCTGAAGAGTTATCGCCCGTCAGCATCTGACAGTTAAGCCCCATCGAGTGAAGGATCTCAATCGTCTGTTTCGCTTCACGGCGAATCTGGTCATTCAGTCGGAACCAGGCTAGCGCTTGAGTCTCATTACACAGTAGTAGCCACTGCCCACTTGTTTCAGGTAGCGATGGCTGACTTTGCGTTAGGATCTCGCTCGCGTAATCAGGTTTACCGATACGGTACCTTTGATTACCGATCACACCTTCGATGCCTTGACCTAGTGTTGCTTTGATCTCGGTTGCTACTAGATCACCGTGCTGATCATGGAACGCTTGTGCAATTGGATGTTCACTGTGCTTCTCTAACGCAGCAGCAAACTTAGTACAGGCATCTTGATCATGACCTGCTAGAGGAACTACTTCCTGAAGACTTAGATTACCCTCGGTGAGCGTACCTGTTTTGTCGAAAACAACATGAGTTGCAGTCGAAAGACTTTCCAGAACATGACCTCGGGTGATTAATAAGCCGTTTTGACGCAGTGTGCCTGTGGCAGCCGTAAGTGCTGTCGGAGTGGCCAATGATAGGGCACAAGGACAAGTCACTACCAATACCGATAGGGTAATCCAGAATGCATGAGCAGGCTCTACGAAGTACCAACCTGTCGCTACTACTGTTGCGGTGACTAAGACAGCCGCTACAAAGTAGCTAGCAACTTTATCGGCAATCTGAGCAACTTTAGGTTTATCTTCTTGAGCACGATCTAGCAGACGAACAATGGCTGATAGTTTGGTTTCGTCACCCACCTGAGTAATTTTAATCGTGATCGGGTTTTCAACGTTAATTGTGCCGCCAACAACCTTGTCATCGATATCTTTACGAATAGGTAGGTATTCACCCGTTAGCGCGGCTTCATCAACTGAGCTGCTACCGGCAATGATGATGCCATCAGCTGGAATCGTATGACCCGGTTTGACCAAAACAATATCGTCTAACTTCAGTTCTTGTGCAGGTACTAATTGCTCTTCACCATCGACTAATTTGATAGCACTAGCCGGTAGTAAGTTTAGGAGAGCGTTACCTGCTTTACCTGTTCTATGACGGGCCTGCATTTCAAGATAGCGGCCAATTAACAGGAAGAAAGTAAACATAGTAACGGAGTCGTAATAGACCTCGCCACTATTCGTGAAGGTAGCCCAAACACTGGCTAAATAAGCTCCCCCTATCGCGATGGAAACAGGGAAGTCCATGGTTAAGTGTCGAGTTTTAAGATCCCTTAGCGCAGCGATAAAGAAAGGTCGCGCAGAGTAAAGGATTACTGGAGTCGCAATCACTAAGCTAGCCCAGCGGATAAAGCTGACATACTTATCTTCCATGCCTTGTAGAGCACCGCCATAAAGCGCGATAGCAAACATCATTGTCTGCATCATGCCGATGCCGGCAACACCTAAGCGCCGAGTTGCACGTTTACGTTCCTGCTCTAAGAGCTGCTCTTCTTTGTCAGGGTGGTAAGGGTGTGCTTGATAACCAATTCGGTAAATCTCAGCCATGATTTTGCTGAGTTTTGCTTGGGATTTATCCCAAGTAATACGAGCGCGGTGGTTGGTCAGGTTGACCTTAGCTTTACTTACACCCTCGATATTACTGATGTGGTGATCGAGTAACCATACGCAAGCTGCACAGGTAATACCTTCGATAACCAGTGTGGCTTCGGAGCTAGATTCATTAACTTTGACGAAATTACTTTGCACATTTTCGTCGTCGTAAAGCTCAAGCTCAAGAAGCAGTGTTTCCGGAAGGTCCTTAGTGTTAAGCTCCGGCGAGTAGGCTGCTTCAGTACGATGTTTGTAATAATTGTCCAAGCCACTATCTACAATAGTCTGTGCGACTGCTTGGCAGCCTGGACAACACATATCTCTACTTTCACCGTTAATTACAGCGCTGTAGTTACTACCCGGGGGGATAGTAAGGCCGCAGTGGTAACAGTCAGCAGACTTTACTGAGTTAATATTGCTGCTCATTGTTCGTGGGCAGGCTTAAACTCAATTGTATTCTGATCGTATGGTGGATGTGCCTCTGCACGGAGGTTCCAGTTGCGGGCTTCATCCTTCAGGATCAGATAACGCTTACCTTGTAGCAGGCTCTTTAAGCTGCCTGTATAGGCTTCAGTGCCAGGAACTTGCTTAAGCAGAATACTCTGATCGTATTGCTGGTGAGTAGGGTGAATGATACTGAGGTTAAGGAACTCTGGAAGGTAATCGCCTTTGCTCTTAAATTTCAGCATTAGGTCGCCAGTTGTATTATCGAGATTTAACTGTCCACTAACGCCAAGGTCGATAGCTTCTTGAGACTGACTTTTATCTACAAAATGGCCGCGGGCTACTTTGTAGTAGTCATCTTTTACCAAACCGTCATGTGTAACGATGGATAGGTAAAGGTAAAAAGTTCCGTAAAAAACTACGGCAATAATTGGTGATAAAATAAACCAAAGCCAAGGTTGTTTGTACCATGGGCCGGGGATGTTGTTGTCGCTGTCACTCATGTATCAATACCCAAAAAAAAACTGTCGTATCCAAAACTGGAACACCCAGTTTCAGACCGACAGCTATTCTACCTTATTTCTAAAAGAAGGGGCCTAGAATTTCTTCTTATCGACCCTTCTTTTGACCTAGCGCTTAGGTGCAGGACCAATAAAGCGGTTTTCCTCTTCAATTAGGATATCGGAATTGTCCGTTGCCATTACTTTGAAGGTGATATTGTTATTGGCTTTGCTTAGGTATTTTTTCTTGATATTCAATCTAATTGGTAAATCGATCAGTTCGCCAGCTTTAATAGTGACTTCTGACTTACCAATATATTCAAGGCCTTCAAGGCCAGTGACTGAAATAGTGTAGCTATGATCAACTTGCTCTTTATTGGCAAGTTTCAGTGTATATACGTTCTCGATGACGCCTGAAGTGACTTCGTTATATAGCTGTCCACGGTCTCGTAATATGTCAACTTCGAGCGGGATACGGCTGTAGACTGTGTAGGCAAAAACAACACACATAGCACATAGGACAACAAAGTAACCGATCAGTTTAGGACGCATAATATGCGTTTTATTGCCTTCGAGCTGATGTTCAGTTGTGTAGCGTACAAGGCCTTTTTCGTAACCGACGCGTTCCATAATGTCGTCGCAGGCATCAACGCAAGCGCCGCAGGCTACACACTCATACTGCAGACCGTCGCGGATATCGATGCCAACCGGGCAAACATAAACACAGTTATAGCAATCAATACAGTCGCCTAAGCCTTCGGCTTTATAGTCAGAGCCTTTTTTACGTTTGCCTCGGCTTTCGCCGCGTTTCTCGTCGTAAGAAATGATCAAAGTGTCTTGATCGAACATAACTGATTGGAAGCGAGCGTAAGGGCACATGTAGATACATACCTGCTCACGCAACCAGCCTGCATTGCCATAAGTTGCTACGGCAAGGAAGCCTAACCACCACATCTCCCAAGGGCCAAGTTCAAAACTAAAGATGCTTGGGATAAGCTCGCGAATCGGAGTGAAGTAACCAACAAACGCGATAGCGGAAATGATGGAGAAAGCGACCCATAGGAAGTGTTTTGCGCTTTTTCTAAGTAATTTTTCTTTGCTCCAGCCTTTAGATTTATCCAGCTTCATTCGCTTGTTGCGATCACCTTCGGTGAAGTTCTCTATCCAGATATAGATCCAAGTCCAAACGAATTGTGGGCAAGCGTAACCACACCATAATCGACCGGCAAACACGGTAAAGAAGAAGAGGGCAAAGGCAAGAATAATCAATAGCCAAGACAGTAACATAAAGTCTTGTGGCCAGAAGGTGCTACCAAATACATGGAATTGTCGGTTGGGTAGGTCAAACAGAACGGCCTGTCTGCCATCCCATGTGATCCATGAGAAGCCAAAGAACATCAATAGCATGATAAAGCTAGAGGCTTGGCGTAAGGTTTTAAAGATACCTTTGTAATTCTTTACATAAATATGCTCGCGTTTGGCATATAGGTCGTACTCTTGGGATTTTTTCTTGCTCTTGGGTGTGACATCTTGAACCGGGATCTGATTCATATCGTTGCTCACATACTCACCAGTGAAAGTTAAACTCATCAGAACTAATACGCTCACCATGTATTAGCAAAGTTGAATATTATAATAGATCCTCAAAAAAAAAGGCGACATGATCTACATCATATCGCCTTTATTTTAGTTCAACTATCTAATTACTTTTTAGATAGGCTGTAAACGTATGCAGTGATCAGGTGAATCTTCTCATCGCTTAGTAGGTCTTTATGAGCTGGCATTACACCATTACGACCAACACGGATAGAGTGAGCCACTTTTTCGAAGCTACCACCGTACAACCAGATGTCATCAGTTAGGTTAGGTGCACCTAGGATAGGTAGACCTTTACCGTCAGTACCGTGACAAGCAGTACATAGTGCTTGGAATTGACCTTTACCGCGAGCTGCGCCTTCTGCATCAGCTTCTGCACCGCTTAGAGATAGTACGTAGTTAGTTACGTCACGTACGCCTTCTTCGCCTAGTACAGCGCCCCAAGGTGGCATGCCGCCGTTACGACCGTTAGCAATAGATGTCTTGATAGTCTTCTCGTCACCACCGTACAACCAATCGTTGTCCGTTAGGTTAGGGAAGCCGTGTGCACCTGTTGCTGCTGTGCCGTGACATAGAGAACAGTTGTTCGCAAACATACGCTGACCCATTTTTAGGCCTAGTGCGTTGTCTGGGTGCTGTAGCTCTTCTGCTGACATAGCTGCGTATTTAGCAAAGATTGGCTTGTACGTCTCTTCAGCGTGAGCCATTTCTTCTTCCCACTGGCCAGTAGAAGTCCAGTTCAATAGACCTGGGAAACTACCTAAACCTGGGTAAAGAATAAGATAAACAATGCCGAAAACAACGGTGCCCATAAACATCTGGAACCACCATTTTGGCAGAGGGTTATCGTATTCAGCAATGCCATCAAATTCATGGCCTAATGTTTCTTCAGTTGTATCTTGGTGCGGCTGACTTTTGCGAGTAGCAATCAATAGCCAAGCACAACCAAGAATTACAGCTAGGGTAATCACTGCTACCCATGCGCTCCAAAAAGCACTCATTTTTCAATTCTCCCGTCACTGGCCTCTGTATTGTCCGATTTCATCTCGTCTGCCTCATCGGGTTCGTTCAGAGGCATATTGGCTGCATCGTCGTACTTGTCTTTATTTTTTGGATTAAGCACCCAAACAAATAGCGCCAAGAACGTAATCAGCATGATTACCGGAATATAAGGGCCATAAACTTCGTAACTCACGCGTTACTACCGCTTGTTAGTGTATTCAGAATGCATTTTACCCAGTGCTTGTAGGTAAGCTACAACAGCATCGATCTCGTATTTGCCCTGAACTTCTTTCTGGGCATTAGCGATCTGCTCGTCAGTGAAAGGAACACCAACAGCGCGTTGTGCTTCAAGCTTCTTAGCAGTGTCTGCACCGGTTAGTTTGTTTTCAAACAACCATGGGTAAGAAGGCATCTTAGACTCAGGTACAACGTCACGAGGGTTGTACAAGTGAGCGCGGTGCCAATCATCAGAGTAACGACCACCTACACGAGCTAGGTCTGGACCTGTACGCTTAGAACCCCATAGGAATGGGTGTTCCCAAACGTGCTCATTCGCAGTTGAGAAGTGACCGTAACGTTCCGTTTCAGCACGGAAAGGACGGATCATCTGACTGTGACAAGTGTTACAACCTTCACGGATGTAGATGTCACGGCCTTCAAACTCAAGCGGAGTGTAAGTACGTAGGCCTTCAATTGGCTTAGTAGTAGAAGTTTGGAAGAACAGAGGAACGATCTCTGCTAGGCCACCACCGCTGATTACGATGATGATAAGCAGAATCATCAGGCCAATGTTCTTTTCTATCGTTTCGTGTTTGATCATTTCTATCTGCTCCTATGACCTTAAGCTGCCTGTGCAGAAGCTTGAGCTTCTGGTGCAGTGCTGCCTTTACGAACAGTCTGCCAAGTGTTGTAGGCCATCAGAATCATACCAGTCAGGAAGAACATACCGCCCAACCAACGAACAAAGTAACCAGGGTGAGAAGCTTCTAGTGCTTCTACGAAGCTGTAAGTCAAAGTACCGTCAGCGTTAACTGCACGCCACATTAGACCTTGTAGGATACCGTTCACCCACATCGCGCAGATGTATAGAACCGTACCTACTGTAGCTAGCCAGAAGTGAGTGTTGATAAGACCAACGCTGTACATCTGAGCTTTACCGAATAGGCGAGGGATCATGTGGTAAACCGCACCGATAGAGATCATTGCAACCCAACCCAATGCACCAGCGTGTACGTGACCAACAGTCCAGTCAGTGTAGTGAGACAGCGCGTTTACTGTCTTAATAGACATCATTGGACCTTCGAACGTAGACATACCGTAGAAGGAAAGAGATACAACAAGGAAACGAAGAACTGGATCCGTGCGAAGCTTATGCCAAGCACCAGATAGAGTCATCATACCGTTGATCATACCACCCCAAGATGGAGCAAGAAGGATCAGAGACATAACCATCGCTACAGACTGAGTCCAGTCCGGAAGCGCTGTGTAGTGAAGGTGGTGACCACCAGCCCAGATGTATGTCGCGATCAACGCCCAGAAGTGAACGATAGATAGACGGTAAGAGTAGATTGGACGTTCAGCTTGTTTCGGTACGAAGTAGTACATCATACCTAGGAAGCCAGCTGTCAGGAAGAAACCTACAGCGTTGTGACCGTACCACCACTGGATCATCGCATCTACAGTACCAGAGTAGATGGAGTAAGACTTCCACATAGAAACAGGGATAGCCATGCTGTTAACGATGTGTAGAACAGCTACAGTGATGATGAATGCCATGTAGAACCAGTTACCTACGTAGATGTGAGATGTCTTACGCATCTTCACCGTACCTAGGAATACAATAGCGTATGCAACCCACACGATAGTGATTAACAGGTCGATTGGCCATTCTAGCTCAGCATATTCTTTGGAAGAAGTTAGACCTAGCGGCAGAGTAATTGCTGCTGCAAGGATAACTGCTTGCCAGCCCCAGAATGTAAACGCTGCAAGGCCATCAGAGATCAGGCGGCGTTGGCTGGTGCGTTGAACTACATAGTAAGACGTTGCAAACAGGGCACAGCCGCCGAATGCAAAGATAACTGCGTTAGTGTGCAGTGGACGTAGACGACCGTAAGTCAGCCACGCTGTATCAAAGTTTAGTGCTGGCCAAACCAACTGTGCAGCAATTAGGACACCGACGGTCATACCGACGATACCCCAAATTACTGTCATGATGGCGAACTGGCGCACCACTTTATAATTGTAGGTGGGGTGTTCAGTTGCTGTGCTCATGTCAGGCTCTCATCAACAAGCTATTTATGGAAATTTTGAGTTTCGCAGGCAATTATCTTGGAATAGGGCCTTATTTTCAATGTGTTTAGGTCATTCAATGAGGCATTTTGTCGCAGTTGCGAAATTTCTACCTAGGTATTGTTTGCTTTATACTTTTAGGTTGGGGTGTTTTTTAACTTAATGAAATATAAGGAATATTTTTTATAGGTTGTAATCCTTTGTTTTAAAAAGAGATATAATTTTGGCGTTTTTTGTCGTAAAAAACGTCGCATTTTGTGCTGCACAGTAAGGCTTTTCTCAGCGTTTGTTGATTCAAGTCAACTTTGCAACAGCGGTAAAACTCATTTTTTGACTGATTAAGGGGCTGTTTATGTTAATTGATGGTGAATTGAAAACGGGGAAAGTGCTATTTGCGCATGGTGCGGGTGCGCCAATGGACAGTGAGTTTATGCAACAGATGGCTCTGCGCTTAGCTAAACTTGGATTGCAGGTTGTTCGTTTTGAATTTCCATATATGCAGACCATTAGAGAAACGGGCAAGCGACGCCCTCCAGATAGAATGCCTAAATTGCTGGATTACTTTACACAATTGATTGAAGAGCAAGTAGTGGATGGTCAGCCACTGTATTTGGCGGGAAAATCTATGGGGGGGCGTGCTGCTTCAATGCTACTTAGTCATCCAGCCGTAAGTGCTGGATTTGTATTCGGTTATCCTTTTCATCCACGTGGAAAGCCCGATTCGTTACGTGTTGATCATTTAAAAGATTTACCAAAGCCTTTGCATATATTTCAAGGCGAAAGGGATCCAATGGGTTCACTTCCTGAAGTTACAGAGTACAATTTGCCGCCATCTGTTCATGTGTATTGGTTTGAGGATGGTGATCATGACATCAAACCACGTAAGGCTTCAGGTTTTACGCAAATTCAGCATATGAACCATATCGCTCAGATTATCGGGAAACAGCTAAGTTGACATATTTTAATCGATTAGTCCTACAGTGCCGCTCAGGCTTCGAGAAAGAGGTCGCAGGGGAGATTACTGATCAGTGCTCTACTATCGGCCTATACGGATACTGCACCTTAGAGTCTGGTCAGGGTTATGTAGAGTTTCATTTGCAAACTCCAGGTGATGCAGAGCGGGCTATTGCTGAAATTGATTTTAATAGTTTGATTTTTGTAAGGCAGTGGATGGTTTGTGGTGATTGTCAGGAGCTTGAGCGTGATGATCGTATTTCGCAGCTACAACAGATTCTTGCTGATTTTCCTGATTGTACTGATCTTTGGGCAGAGTACCCTGATACAACAGATGGGCGCGAGTTAGCGACCTTTTCGAAGAAGTTTAGCTCAGCTTTGGCTCAGAAGTTGCGTAAGAGCGGACGTTTGAAGAAAAAAGCGAATAGCAAAGGGAATCGTTTGTTGCTGTTCGTATTGTCTGGCGGTGAAATGTTCGTAGGTTATGCGCCTGTGAATAATTCAGCGCCTTGGCCACTAGGTGTACCCCGGCTTAAATTTCCCAAACAAGCTCCAAGCCGCTCAACGTTGAAATTGGAAGAGGCATGGCACTGGTTTATTCCACGTGATGATTGGGATCAGCGAATCCCTCATGGTTCTACAGCAGTAGATCTGGGGGCCGCACCGGGCGGTTGGACCTGGCAGTTGGTTCAGCGCAGTATGTTTGTTACTGCAGTTGATAATGGGCCGATGCAAGATCAGTTGATGGAATCCGGGCAAGTGACCCACGTTCAAGAAGACGCTTACAAGTTTATACCTGCGCAGCCTGTCAATATGATGGTGTGTGATGTTGTGGATAAACCGATCAAAACTGCCGGGATGGCGGCGGATTGGGTGATCAATGGTTGGTGTGATGAGGCTATCTTCAATCTGAAGCTGCCAATGAAGCAACGTTATCAAGAGGTTGTATCTTGTTTAAATCTGATTGCTGAAAGGTTTATGCAGGAGGGCTTAGCGTATGAGTTATCTGCTAAACACCTTTATCATGACCGTGAAGAGATAACCTGCCACCTTAGAGTGCTGTGAAAATACAGTGTTAAGATGGCAGTTCAGCAACTTAGTGTTCGAAAACGGTGACTTTTTCTTCTGTTTCCAACATGGGATTAATTGTCGCCATCATTTCCTGGCGTTCTGACGATGTCGACCAGCGCTGCCAGTCTTGTAAGGTTCTGTAGTTTGCTACGACTAAACGGTGGTTTGGATCTCTGGTGTTTTTCAGGGCTTCGCCAGAAATGAAACCATGTGCTTGCATCGCTAATTGCAGCGTTTCTCGTGCAGCTTTTTCATAGTGTGCGCCTAAGTCATCGGCAATATGTCGTTCGATAAGTACTCGAATCATATGATCTCTCCATCTAAAAACTACGTTCCATACATATAGAATGGATTATTTTTATTTTAAAAGCGACTTTAGTTGCTTAATTACTGATTAAATGACTTTTGCTGTCATAGGTAATTTGAGACAATACGCATCTTTCTGCAAGAGATAAAACATGACGGACATCAAAGCCGACCATATTCTTGATGCAAAGGGCCTATACTGCCCTGAGCCTGTTATGATGTTGCATAATCATGTTAGGGATATGCTGGCAGGGGAAGTGCTGCATATTTTGGCAACTGATCCTTCTACTCAACGCGATATTCCTAAGTTCTGTACGTTTTTAGGACATGAATTGGTTGAGCAGTATGTAGAAGACGACCTTTACGGGTATTACATTCGTAAGGGTGAATGATGTCTGTGGATGTTGAGCAGATAAGTACTAAAACTAGGCAATTAATTGATCAATTGGAAAATATGCTGGATTCTGCGGAGGCGAATCTGACTCAGTCAAAGCAAGTTTTCCAATCAGAGGCTAATCAGGTGAATGACGTAGTAAACAAAACGCCAAAGGCGAAATCCAAAAACCGTGCTGCAAATATGGCTGCTCTGCAGCAGTTGATGGAAGCGTATCCGAAAACCTTTGATCGTAAAAACGTTAGGCCTCTAAAAATAGGCATTCAAGAAGATCTTGTTGCTGACGAAAAAGTCGCTAAGAACAAAATCAAACGTGCTCTAGCGAGCTATGTTCGTTCACTGAACTACTACCGCTCCCTGCGTGAAGGTGCTGAGCGTATTGATATCAACGGTGAGCCAGCTGGTGTGGTGACTAAAGAAGAGTCAGATCACGCGAAAGGCAAGTTGAAAGAGATCAACAAAGTACGTCAAGAAAAGCGCAAAGAGCAAGAGCGTGAAGAACGTATGAGCAAAAAGCTAGAAATGCTAGTAGGTCGTAAGTAAGTCCTACAGTAGATACAAAAAAACGGCGGTATATACCGCCGTTTTTTTATGTTTAGAATATGCTCACCAAGCCCCTAAGCTTTGCTTAAGGGTTTTGGTGTACCGTGAAGATAGCCTTGGCTACCATCCACATTCAGCGCTTCAAGAATCTGTAACTGACTTTCTCTCTCTACGTGTTCTGCGTAGGCTTTGATCTCAAGGCTGTGAGCTACACTGATTAGACTGCTAACAAAGAAGCGGTCTTCATCGTTCTGATCGATATTACGGATCAGTGAACCATCGATCTTGATGTAATCAGGCTGTATTGAGTACAGGTAAGAGAAGCCGCTAGGGTGAATACCGAAATGGTCGACACCAAACTCTGCACCAATAGATTTTAGAGCCTTACGGAACTCTAGAATGCCTTCAATATTGTTCAGTACACTGGTTTCATCCAGCTCGAACAGAACTTTAACGCTTGGGCTGATGGTCTTTAGCTTATCAAGTAACCATGTTCTAAAGTTCTCGCTACTGACGGCCTCATGGCTCAAGTTAATAGTCAGCGGGCAGGCGATCTTCTCATGTTGTTCTAGCGCTAGTTCGATTACAGCTCGGTCCATTTCAGGCATTAAGCCAAGCTCTTTTACTACGCTGATGAACTCTCCGGCAGAAGCGGGTTGGTTTTCCTGATTAAGAATACGTGCAAAGATCTCATCTTGAATCGGCATAGAGCCAGGCTTTTTGCTAAACACGCTCTGAATCTGTAAAAAGATTTGGCGCTGATTGATCGCGTTAGCAACGTGTTGTTTCCAGTCAGATTGCTGTGGCTGAGCTGCGGTTTTTTCTGATGTGTTGAACTGTTTCCACAGTACTTTCGATTGCTCAGCTTCATTGCTGGCGATACGTGCTTCGGACAATAGTTGTGAACTATTACTCTCATCACTGCATTCGCAGCTACCGATACTGATGATTGAGTCTTCGATATCTTGTCCCATCAATTGAGCAAGGTGTTTCCGACTTTCTTGGTCAAGTTGTTCCAGTTTGAGTTTCAACTGGTCGGTATCGATTGTATTAACCAGCAGTATGAAGTCGGCACCAGTCACACGGCCAAGTACACTTTGATCAGAGCCACGTGCAAATTCTTCTAGATGGCTGGCTAGGTGTTTCAGTAGGTTGTTGGTCTTATCCATGCCTATCTGCTGGTTAGTCTCTTGCAGATTGCATAGGTGGATATTGAATAGAGTGCCTCTACCAAAATCTTTACGGTAATCAAGGCGTTCGGCTAGTTGTGCTTCAGTTGCGCGTTGATTAGATAAGCCCGTTAAACTGTCTTGATAGGCGTTTCGACGTAACTCTTCAATATTGCGGGCTTGCTCATCGAACATTACCTGCACTTGCTTAACCATGCGGTTCATTGCTTGTACTACACGCTTAAGTTCACGTGTGCCCGGCAACTTTTCTTGCTCTAGATAGCGTTTTTCAGAAAGAGCGATAGCTTGCTGCTCTACAGAGTGTAATGGTCTTAGTAGGTATCTAATCAGTGAGCTTATAGCGAGTAGGCATAGAATCGATAAAGAGATAAACAGAATGATACTATCTTGTGCACCTTTCCAAAGCTTGTCGTAAGCATAACCCGCGCTACTTTGTACGTAGATTTTACCCACTTGTTGCCACTGGTGAGTTACTTCCCTGAACATGGATGGTGGTGTTATCTGCACCATCGATCTGAACCACTCAGGCACTTCTTCGCTGATGGTTTCTTTAGTTTTTTTCTCAAACAGAATCTCTTCATCCGCATTGGTAACGATAATGCGTTGGTAGAAGCCACTGTCAAAAATAGCATTGACGGCTGTTTCGATAGTCGCACTGTCGTTTTCAGCCATATAAGGGGCAAGGTAAAGGCCTAAATGGGTGGCAGAATCCTGCGCATGTGACTCCAGTTGGTCCTGAAGAACAGAGCGCGAGCTTTCTGACATTATGTAAAGGGTGCCAGAAACCAAACCTATAAGTACCGCAAAGATCGCGGCGATAAGTTGGTTAACCAGTGACATAATAGATACTCCTCATCATTAAACCTACCTTAGGTTAATGTCATTGTTTTCAATACGAGATTGTAGTTTTACCCAAGGCTTTAATCTGTCAGATGTTCCTACTAACGTAGTTCTGCGGCCCATTTTTGAGAGCCATAGTTTATCACCATTAAAGCTATAAACGTGTAATAGGTCTGTACGCTTGGAAGCAGGCAAAATTTCGCCGTTAATGTTGTCCAGAACTAAAGGGGTTGCACGTGGCTTGGGGTAGTACGTTAAAACCATATGGGCTTGGTTGTACTCCAAGGCTTTAACGTAGGCTAAATTCATTTTTTCTACGGGTACACCCAACTCTTTGAGTGTGTAGTATTTCGCTATGCTGAAATCTTCGCAGTCACCGCCGTTGGTGATAAGAAACTCTACGGGTGTGGCCCAGTAATCTTTCTTTTTCCAGTGTTTGATGTCATCGATAAATCGAACTTGGTTAAAAAAGTCGTTTACGCGTTCTAGCTTGTGGCTTTCGCTCTCATTGGCTAATTCAGTTAATAGATTCTGCCAAGTTTCGAGTCGACGTTTTGCTTTTGCGCCGTATTTATTCCCCAATTTCTCAATATCAGCTTTGCTTAGGCGCACGCTTTCAGCATCCACTTGGGTAAGCAGAAGGGCTGAAGCAAACAGTAACAATACAAAAAATGCCGTGTTAAACGATAAGTTGTTACTGTGCTGTTTTGATTTAAAGGCTGGGTTCAATGTCCAATCCGTAGCTCAAAAGCGGTTAGTCTTTCTGTGTCGGCATCATGCCGCAGTTTTTTAAGGTTTTCTGCCAAGCTTCTGTATGTTTGTCCCTAGCGCGTTGGTAACTCAACCAAATGCCATTAGGTGCTGATTTGGACAGTATAGTGGTTGAATAAGTTTCCATTGATTGTGGGATGCTTATAGAAAGTGTTGTGTAATTTTGCAGTAATTGCTGATTAAGGTCGAGCCACTGGGAGGCATATCGGTCAGTTTGTGCTAAATAAGGTAGAACTTCACCTATATAAAACTTATAAAAAACGTTTTCTAAGATGCGTGCCGTTTTATTTGGGCTTTGGTTTCTACATAGAGGGGTATTAGGCGAATTTCGCTTACCTAACAAGTTCGCGGCTTGATCAAGATGGTAAGTCAAGACTTCAAGTGAGCTAATAATTGCAGGGCCAGATCGATTGCTATGCAATACTTTGAATGCTTGGTTTAAGCGATCTTCATTAGGTTTTGTCAAACCAAATTGATCAAGGTTATTTGCGGTTAAATTTACAAGGGTTCGCAAGGCTTCGATGCTCTGTTGAGTACTGCTGTTATCAACTAGAGGTAGGGCAGTTTGCGAACGGCTGAAGTTGGCTTCCATTTCTGGAGCAGTAAAAATCCCATTCCATAATTCTGCAGGTAAATTGTCGCGTTTAACGCGATGGATTTCGTTTACTCTTTTTAGTAGTTCGGTATCAATAGCGCTGGCATTGCGCAAAGATTCTCGGCACTGAGTTAATAAATAATAGAAATTTAGCTCATATTGCAATTTTGTTGATGGCTTGGCGACCTTGCCAAGAGAGCTATTGCGTTCTGCGATTAAAGGTAGCAGGTCACAACGTTTTAATTTCAATACATCTAAAAGGCCTTCACGGATCTCTGTGGTTTTAAGTATTCGATCGCGTTTAAGAGGGAATTGTATCCTTGCTTCAGGGATGTATGACTGAGGTTGGTTTAGATCGAGGGTGTTACTCAGGCGGTAAAGGTAATTCTCCAATACCAGTTCAGGTGTATCTCGGCTACATCCGCTTAGGGATATTAGTAGGACGATAAGAATAGAGAGCCGTTTTAGCATAACTAGGTTAACGATGTTGGGCTTGGCTGAGCAATTGGTTGCTTTTCCAATGTAATCGACTAATTAACAGTATAGCGCCAATGGTTAAACCAATAAGTAAACCAATCCAGAACCCTTTTGGGCCCATCGCCGCAGTAATTAACTCTGTTTTACCTAAGATATAGCCAGAAGGAAGGCCAATGAGCCAATAGGCGATAAATACAAGCATGAGTGGAACTACGGTATCTTTGTAACCCCTAAGAGCGCCTGAACATGTTATCTGGATTGCATCTGAGAACTGGAAAAGAGCCGCAATAATGATCAAAGTGCTGGCGATTTCAATGATCTGAAGCTCTTGGGTATAGAGTTCGGCAATAGGTGTTGCAAATAGTGCCATCAATGAAGAACTGAAGATCGCTAGGGTTAAGGTGATAATCAAGCCTGTAACTGCACTGAATTTCGCAGCTTCAGGTTTTTGCGCCCCGAGTTGATGGCCAACGCGTATAGTGAGCGCCAGAGATATACTTAAAGGCAGCATAAAAATCAGGCCAGTAAAGCTGATTGTGATTTGGTGAGAGGCGATCATTACTTCGCCAAGATCCGCCAAAAGCAAGGCAATTACTGAAAACATACTGACT
This sequence comes from Neptuniibacter sp. PT8_73, assembly GCF_047778045.1. GTDB lineage: Bacteria > Pseudomonadota > Gammaproteobacteria > Pseudomonadales > Balneatricaceae > Neptuniibacter. The sequence goes on along the minus strand of NZ_CP180545.1, from coordinate 2,505,492 downwards.
TCGATTAAAAGAGCGATACCTATAGGTAGTCCTAACTTTAAAAAGTTTTTAAGTGCTGGCAGGTCAGGTAAAGACCAGCCAGAGAAAGGCTTGATTGTTATAAAGGTTGGTGATTTGGTCAGATAGATAAACGCGCTAATGAACATAATCCACATAACAATAGCTGTTGCCCAGCCGCAACCTACGCCTCCTAGTTCTGGAAAACCAAACTCTCCATAGATCAGTGCATAGTTAAGTGGGATGTTACATAAAAGTCCAAGTATGGAAATTTTCATCGCAGGCTGCGTTTTACCAAAACCTTCAATATAACTGCGTATAAGTTGATAAAGCAGAAGGGCAGGGAATCCCCAGCTTATAGCTGCTAGGTATTGTGTGGTTAAACTTGCTAGCTCCTCCTCTACGCCCATGAAGGCAAGAATTGGATCGCAGTTATGCAGGGTAAAGATCGCGAGTAAGCTTAAAATAGCAACTATGATTACGCCCTGATGCAGTGTCTCAGAACTCGCCTTTTCTTTATTGGCACCTACTAGATGAGCAACCATGGGTGTGGTGGCCATTAAGATGCCTTGGCTAGCAATAAAGATGGGTAGCCAGATACTTGACCCTAATGCCACTGCGGCTAGATCTGTTGCGCTGTAACGTCCGGCCATCAGCGTATCGACAAAACCCATGGAGGTTTGCGCTACTTGAGCGATCGCTATAGGGAAGCCAAGGGTAAGAATTATTTTGATTTCTTGTAGACGTTTCAGGGGATGATCCTTAGATACAACTGAAAGGGGTAGAGTAAAATTTACAGCTCTTCTCGAACCTGTACTGGTTTTAAGTATACCGCGATGAAGCGCAGATAGATTAAATCTTATGTTAAAAATTAAGAGCTTAATCGCGCTAACAAGTTGTGTAAAAGGCGGATATGACAGCAGAACACTTACCGATTAGTCGAGTCTTAGACTATTGTAGAGTCCTTTTTGGTTAAAAAAACATCAAAAAACGCACAAATGGAATTGAATTAACACAAAGCAGCGCTATGATCAGATGATCGGAAAAGACATGGCTGCTTTAATGTTGCGGCAAGGAAACTCTTGGCCTAACTCTTTCAATGCTGTCGGTTTTTTCTATTTAACAGCTTTAAGCAGGAAATCTTTCGTTGCTTCGGCTGATTTTAATTATCCAAAATAGGGTTTTGAAAGATGGCAACAACTGGAACAGTTAAGTGGTTTAACGACGAAAAAGGCTTTGGTTTTATTGAGCAGGAAGGTGGTCCGGACGTATTTGCACATTTTAGTGCAATTCAGGGTGAAGGCTTCAAAAGCTTAGCTGAAGGCCAAAAAGTAGAATTTACTGTGACTCAAGGTCAAAAAGGCCCACAAGCTGAAAACATCGTTAAAGTTTAAGCTGTTGCTACGGGGTTGAAGTCCCGTCCTGCACACGATAGAAAGGCAAGCCTAGGGCTTGCTTTTTTTATTACCTAAAAGCTGTATCGATTAATGAGTGCTACTTTCCAGAAGGGTTAGGATCTGCAGCGCTTCTTCTCTATTTTGACCACAAAATTCTTCTTCAGGTGCAAAGTTAGCACAAGCTTTTGGTCTTTGATCTGTACCAAAGATTTTACATCGATTTTGCTGATCTAAATGCTTACAGCGTTCGCCTGCAGGTTTGTTCAAGCTGGTGATGCTCGGTGCAATACAGCAGGCACCGCAGTTTTCTCTACATTGCATAGTAATGGCAGGAAAGGTTAAAAGGTTATTGTAGCGAAAAGGGCGGTGAAATAAAAAAGCCGGTCATAAGACCGGCTTTGGAATTGGCTCTTTATCATTATAGTTGTATTCGACTAGGCTGCTGTGCCTTGATCTTGCAGGCTGCTATCAGCCTGCAGTTCAGTCTTTTTTATAGTATCAAGCCCCAGCGTCGATAAAGTGCGCTCACGCACGCTATTCAATAACGCTGCATCTTTAGTCAGATCCTGACCGTAAGATGGGATCATCGCATGAATCTTGTCTTGCCACTCTTGTGTAGCAAGTTTTTCTGCGAAGCATGTTTCCACAATGTTGATCATCGTCTGGACTGCAGTTGAAGCACCTGGTGAAGCACCTAGGAGAGCAGCAAGCGTACCGTCTTCAGCCGAGATTACTTCAGTACCGAATTCCAGCTTGCCTTTACCGTTCTCATCTTCTTTGATGATCTGCACGCGTTGGCCTGCGTAGGAAAGCTCCCAGTCTTCATCTTTTGCATCAGGGAAGAAGTTTCTTAGCGCGTCTACACGAGAGCTGTGAGACTGCATTACTTCACTGATCAGGTACTTAGTTAGGTCCATGTTATTCATACCTACAGAAAGCATCGGTTTGATGTTGCCAAGGTTGATGCTTAGTGGCATGTCGAAGATAGAACCTTTCTTCAAAAACTTAGTCGTAAATCCAGCGAATGGACCGAACAGTAGTGCTTGTTCACCGCCGATGACACGAGTGTCTAAGTGAGGTACGGACATCGGTGGGGCACCGATAGGTGCTGTACCATAAACTTTAGCCAAGTGCTTTTTAACGATTTCTGGTTTGCGGCATACTAGCCATTGACCACTTACAGGGAAGCCACCATAACCTTTACCTTCGGAGATGCCTGCTTTCTGTAGAAGCGGTAGCGCGCCGCCACCAGCGCCAAGGAATACAAACTTGGCGTTGATAACTTCTTTATCGCCAGTTTGGTCATTCTTTAGCGTAATAGTCCAGTTTTTATCTTGGTCTTGCTTAAGATCTTTTACTGTACGGCTTAGTAGAAGTTCGAAATCATCTTGAGCTTCTAGGAAGTTCACCATGTTGCGTGCAAGCGAACCAAAGTTTACGTCGGAACCGTAAGCAACACGAGTGGCTGCAACTTTCTCACTTGGATCACGGTTTTCCATGACCAGTGGCATCCACTCTTTCAAGACTGCGTGATCTTCGCTGTATTCCATGTCAGCAAACTGGTGCGTAGCACTCAATGTTTCATAACGATTGCGAAGGAATTCTACGTTCTTCTCACCCCATACAAAGCTTTGGTGTGGTACAGGGTTAATAAATTGAGAAGGTTCAGGAAGGGCGTTTTGTTCTACGAGGTATGACCAGAATTGCAAGCTAACTTCGAAAGAGGCGTTAATCGCGAAAGCTTTAGTGGCATTGATCGTGCCGTCTGGCATTTGTGGCGTGTAGTTCAATTCACAATATGCCGCGTGGCCCGTACCGGCATTGTTCATGCCATCTGTACTTTCATGGGCGACATGATCTAGGCGCTCGATCATGCTGATTTTCAGGGAAGGATCTAGCTGCTTGAGCATGACGCCAAGGGTCGTACTCATAGCTCCCGCGCCGACTAGCAATACGTCTACTGATTTTGTGGTCATAGGAACTTCGCCATTTTAATAATAATAATGGTTTGTGAAGTAGCTGCGGGGATGGGGGCTTGTGGCCGCAACAGTCATGACTTTGGTGAGTCAGCTGTTATCACCCGAGACTTCTTTGTTCTGCAACACCTAGAACATAATTTTATGACATTTTTTGGAGGTTGCAGGATGTTTGGCGCGAATTATACGGATTCTGTCGGCAATGTCTTGGGAAATAAGGCCAAAGGAGTTAGCAATTCGGATTAGATTAATTCTAAAGTATTACATATTTAGGCATGACTACTGTCGTATGAAGTAATGTTTGCGGTCTTTGTGTATATAAATATTCTCTAAAGTTATTAAAGAAGGATATAACCGATCTCTTTTATTTACTTATCTGTTCTGCTCGACTAGTCTGCCCACGAATCTGAAAAGCCAAATACAGGAGCGCCTATATGGAAGATATTATTGAGTTACTACAAGAACGTAATGTCGAAGTTCCTGTACCTTTAGATCTACCTGATGAAGACGATCTTGTTGAGATCGAAGAACAGATTCTGATTTCGCTGCCAGATGAATATAAACATTTTCTGCTTGAAGTAAGCGATATCGTCTGTGGCTCTATTGAACCGGCGACTGTGGCTGACCCAAGTTCGCACACGTTTTTGCCTGAGTTAGCCGCCACTGCTTGGGATATTGGTATGCCTCGAGAGTATATTCCGATCTGTGAGCATGCAAACGGTTACTATTGCATTACCCAAGATGCGGCGATCTTGCTCTGGCAACACGGCGATACTATCGAAGATGAGTGGCCATCGATCTGGAACTGGGCCAAAGATGTCTGGTTGGAGAGTTAATAAATGAACGGACAGATATTTAAACAAATTGAAGCTTTTGCCGAGTCGATGATGAAGGCAGCTGAAGCGGATAGCGAAAAAGAGTTTTATTCGGTTTATGGTGAATTGGAAGCTTTAGCTGAGCAGTATAAAGGTAAGAAAAACGATCACCCTGTGTTTTGGGAGACGCTAGCTGACTTCGCTGAAGAAAACCAAGATGCGATCATACTTTATCAGCAAGCTTATCAATTGGCTGATAGCTTAAAAGAGACGGAGTATAAGGCTTCAATTCAATACTCTTTAGCTCAGCGCCTGATTGAAGAAGGCCAAAAAGAGGATGCACTTGAAGCTTTGGCTAAAGCGGAAAAATTTGCGGGGTTCACTGAGGATCAGGAACTCCAAGAAGATATTCAGCAGTTACGATCTGAGATTGAATAATCGACACTGTCTAAAATATAAAATGGACTAAAACAAAAAAAACGGAGCAGATGCTCCGTTTTTTGTTTCTAGTTCAATTTAGTCGATACGTACTGCTACATAACGACCTGGTGCTGCTTCGATAACGCTGTGCTCATCGTTACCAGGCGCAGCTGGAGCAGCAACTTTCTTACCAGCACGACGCTTCAACCACTCAGCCCAGTGAGGCCACCATGAGCCTTCCTGACGCTCTGCAGATTCTAACCAGCTGTCTGCGCCGTTACCTAGTTCACCATTGATCCAGTAGTTACGACGGTTCTTAGATGCTGGGTTGATAACACCTGCAACGTGGCCACTCGCACCTAGAACGAACTCATTCTTGCCTTTCAGTAGTTCAGTACCTTCGAAAGTACCTTTCCATGGCGCAATGTGATCTTCGATAGTAGATAGGAAGTAGCAAGGGATCTTGATCTTACCTAGATCGATTTTCTCACCGCAGATAGTTAACTGGTCTTTCTTAGTTAGACCGTTTTCCATGTACATGTTGTTGATGTAGTACGTGTACATGCCTGCTGGTAGGTTAGTAGAGTCGCTGTTCCAGTACAGGATATCGAACGGAGGAGGCGTCTGACCTTTAAGGTAGTTGTTAACAACGTAAGACCAGATTAGATCGTTTGAACGCAACATGTTGAAAGATGTGGCCAGCTCACGACCACTTAGGTAGCCCTGATTATTTACTTTATCTTCCAGCTTCTTAATCTGCTGTTCGTCAATGAATACACATAGATCACCAGGATCAGTGAAGTCTAGAAGTGTAGTGAAGAACGTTGCAGAAGCGATAGACGTATCTTTACGTGCTGCCATTACCGCTAGAGCAGTAGTTAGCAGGGTACCACCTACACACCATGCTACCGCGTTAACTTTGTCGCTCTTAGTAATGTCTTGAACTACTTGGGTCGCTTTTAGGATACCTTTTTCTACGTAGTCATCCCAAGTGATATGGCCCTGTTCAATTGTTGGGTTCAACCAAGAAATAACGAAGGTTGTTTGGCCTTGGTCAACGCAGTATTTCACGTAAGAGTTGCTTTCTTGCAGGTCAAGGATATAGAACTTGTTGATGCAAGGAGGCACGATCATTGTTGGACGAGCGTAAGTCTCTTCAGTCGTTGGTTTGTACTGAATAAGCTGGAACATCTCGTTTTCAAATACGACAGAACCTTCAGTCGTTGCAATGTTTTCTCCTAGAACAAATGCAGACTCGTCAGTCATAGAGATGCGGCCTTTCTCAGCATCACCTAGAAGGTTTTTAAGTCCGTCAACTAAGCTTTGACCTTTAGTTTCCAACGCTTGTTGAAGCACTTCAGGGTTAGTGATTGCAAAGTTAGTTGGAGACATCGCATCGATATATTGCTGCGTGTAGAACTCAAGCTTCTTCTGTTCTTGGTCAGAAAGATTCGCATTAGCTGCCATTTCCTGCATTAACTTAGAGCTAAGTAGGTAAGATTGCTTAATGTAATCAAATACTGGGTTCTGAGACCATTCTTCAGCTTGGAAGCGACGGTCGCCACGTGCTGGCTCAGCAACTGATTCGCTGTTTTTACCTGTCAGCAAATTAGTCCAAAGGCTCATTTGGCTTTGCTGATATTCGGTAATTGCACGGATCCAAACGGTAGGGTCTTCCCAGGAGCGGTTAGCTAACTCTGTCCAGGATTGCGTGAACTTAGTGAAAATATCATCACAGCCTGAAGCTGAGAACATATCCAATACTTTCTTGGTTTCGGAATTCAGGTAGTCGATAAACTCCTGAGGGTTGGAAAGTAGGTTGCTATTGTTGTCCATTGGGTCGCCTTTCTTTGTCATATCCGTCCTTCCATCTTGCGTGCTTCACATATTCATTACGAGTATGGAATCGTGGAAATACAAGTTTTACGGTTTAACTCACAATATCGCAACTTTTAATTGCGTTTTCGTGAATATATCTGTCCAGCATATTCTTGTGCGGTGCAATGTATCAAGGTATTCCTTGGTCGATCACACTAAGGTGTTAAGGCCTTGGTTCAATAAATATCATACCGTTTGTAGATAAAACGCATGTTTTTTGTAGTGCTTTTAACTATTCATCCGGTGTCGTTCATCAATCATATCGTCGATATGTTGCAGAATTTTATAACTCTCTTCTTCTGCATTTTGCATGTGCTCTACAATCTCTTTACGGATCGATTTGTCTTTCTTCCAGTTCTGGTCACGGTAAGAAACTGCTTTTAAAACAGAGTGATGCACGGCTGCATGAGGTGCATCCATCAACTTATAAGCTTTAGTGTTTTTAAAGGTTTCAAACCCTTCGCCTTCGAAGTACCACTGACCTAAACGGCAATCAGTATGGCAAACACTTACGGCCTCTAATTCTTCAGTACGGTCTTTTGTGTCATCTAAAGCAACATAACCATTTTGTTTAAAAATAACGTGGTCGGCTTTTATTAGGGAACCAAAAGTGCAGTCTTTGGCATAGGCAATATAACGTTGGGTGTCTTCAGCTGAAGTGGCAATGTCGGCAAATTGCTCTCTAAATTGCTGAACTTGAGTGTTGATCTCTTCTGCTGCTTGTGAGGAAATTTCTGCTTGCTGAACCATGTCTGCAACACGTTCACTGAAGCTATTGATGGTTTCTGTTACCTCAATTGCAGCCTCTTTAGTACGATTGGATAGGGCTTTTACCTCATCCGCAACGACAGCAAATCCACGCCCTTGATCTCCCGCTCTAGCAGCCTCAATAGCAGCGTTGAGCGCGAGGAGGCTAGTTTGGTCAGCTATCTCGGTAATGATCGACAAGGATGACGAAACCTTAGTGCTGTCAGCTTCTAAGGCTTTCGTTACTTCGGATACACTGGTGATGTTTGCCGTAATACTGGCGAGAGCACCGCTCATATTATCGACGCTGCTTTGGCTATTTGCGGCGGCTTGGCCATTTTTCGCAGCGATGGATTCCACTTGCTCCATCTCTTCTGAAATTTTGACCAAATCGGATTGATTTCGTCTGAGGTTTTCAATCAAATGGCTAGTGTTCAGATTGTGAAGTTCTGACTTAAGCTGGTTGGAGGCTAGAAATTTTGCACCTTCTTCCATCTTCTCTAAAGAAGCGTTGATTTGGGATAGGGATTTCCTCAAACGACCGGGCATCCCTTTGTAGAGGGCTTTTCGATCATAACGGCCTTCAGCAACATAGCTAAAGCAGGCATCTACCTCTTTGAAGTAAGACTCCACTCGATCCAAAAGATCGTTTAGTTCCCAGGCGACTTTACCTACTTCCCCGAGTCCAGATACAGATGTAATGCGGGTGCTAAAATCGCCATCATTGGCTTTGATTAGTGTGGTGTTGATTCGTTCCAAGGCATTTATTGCATAGGCGTTAGATTTCAATGTGTAGATAGTTAAGGCTATTGCTGCGATCAATGGCATGATCTGCCAATAGGGTGTATCAGCAATAAGAATGCTTGCCGCTAAAGAACCGAGCAATAATATGTTCCAGCATATGACTAAGCGCTTTGCGCGAGCGCGTAAAAATGGAACCCCGCGGCTGGTACCGTTGGAAAATTGTTTTTCTGACATCCGCATTATTCTTGGTCCAGCCCCATTACAAGTTCGAAATAGTCTTTGCCTAAGGATTGCAGTTTAGAATTGAGCAATTCGATAGATTTTTCGGCTGCCTGACTGCTAGGTATACGCTTTTCTAGTGCTAACATCTCAGCATAAATAGGGGCGACGGTATTTATCGCCTGTTGGCTAGGTTTGCGGCGTACAGAGTAGTAACCTGTAAGCTGTCCTTGAGCATCGTAATCGGGTGTAACGTTGGCAAATACCCAGTAAAAAGAACCATCTCGGCAGAGGTTTTTTACATAGCCAAAAAACTCTTTTTCTTGCTGTAAGGTTTGCCACATAAATTTAAATACGCCGCGGGGCATATCAGGATGGCGAATAATGTTGTGTTGTTTACCTAATAATTCAGCTTCGTTATAGCCGGCGATCTGCATGAAGACGCGATTTATATAGGTGATACGTCCTTTTGTGTCGGTTTTTGACACGATAAATTCATCATTGTTTAAACGTACTTCGTCGTTTTTCGGTATGATCTGGTTTTTCATTCGCTATATAAATTGATGGTTGCGATTAATTGGCTGCGGACTCTAGCATGCAGATTGTAGGCATTCTGTGATCTAGCTCAGGTCTCCGGTCAAACGGTCTGAATAAAAGCGAGTTAGCAAGGGTAAATAGAGTGAGAGAACTGGAATTGATGGGAACAGTAGGTTGTCATCTTTGTGAAGTAGCAGAGCAATTGATAGCGTCTACAGTAGATATGCAGCAGTATGCGATCTATCAGGTTGATATTGCTGATGACGACGATTTAGTTGAACGCTATGGAGTGAAAATCCCAGTATTGTTGGATTTGGAGAGTAAAGAGGAGCTGGAATGGCCTTTTGATCAATCCCAGCTCCAAGAATTTCTTCAGCGTGTATCTAATTGAGCCCAAAGAAATCGCAGGTAGTTCGATAAACATCCTGTTGTAGTTCTAGTAGTTCTGCCCCTCTTAGTTCAGCAACCTTGTTCGCTATATGCGGAAGATAGATAGGAAGGTTGCGGCGAGATTTTGGTTTAGGTTTTATATCTCGAGGAATAAGGTAGGGGGCATCGGTCTCTAACATCAAACGATCGGCAGGAATATCTTTGACCAGCTTTTGTAGATCTAATCCGCGTCTTTCATCACAGATCCAACCTGTAATGCCTATGTGCATATCCAGATCTAGATAGTTATACAGCTCTTCTTTACTACCGGTGAAGCAATGCGCTACGGCGTTTGGGATATGGTCTCGGTAGCTGTAAAGCATTTCCAGCTGTTTCTTGTGGGCCTCTCGTTCATGCAGAAATAGAGGCTGTTGATGAGCGCATGCGATTTCAAGTTGCTTTTCAAATGCATTGACTTGCTGTTCCGGTGTAGAGAAGTTTCGATTGAAGTCTAATCCCATCTCGCCCGCTGCAACGACACAGTTCTCTTTTAACAGCGCGTTGAGCTCTTGCAGTTGATTGGTTGTGTGATCTTTTGCGTAGTGGGGGTGAACTCCCGCTGTGCAGTAGAGATGTTCAGGATATTTTTGGCATAACTCGATAGCTTGGAGGCTCTCTTCGAGTGTTGTGCCTGTAATGATTAGACGTTCAATACCCTGTTCTAATGCTTGCTGGATTACATCTTCCCTATCTTTATTAAAACTACTGTCGGTAAGGTTAACGCCAATATCAATCCAGCAAGGATTAGTCATACAGTTATCTTCTTTTACTATTTGTTTATAAAGCGGTCTTCTTGCTTTGGTTTACGGCTAACATAGCGATTTGCTTATCGTTAAGTAAGCTTGCTTGTCGACCCTCGAGGCGATCATAAATGACGCGGAATGCTAATACACTTTGAACATATTTGCGCGTTTCTTTAAACGGAATGGTTTCAATCCAGATGTCTAAAGGAAGATCTCCACGCTGCTTGAGCCACTTAGTTACGCGGTGAGGGCCAGCATTGTAAGCTGCTGCTGCGTAGGCTGGGTTGTTGTCGAATTTCTTCAACATGTCACCTAAGTAGGCTGAGCCCAGCGTAATATTGATCTCAGGTTTGTCTAGCTCTGCATTTTTCTTATACGGAACTTCATGCTTTTTAGCCGTAAGTTTGGCTGTTTGAGGCATTAACTGCATCAGGCCTCGTGCACCAACACGGGATGTAGCGTTGAAAAGGAACGCACTTTCTTGGCGGGCTATAGCAACAGGGAAGCTGAGATCGAGATCGTTTTTAAGCGCATGTTCTTTAAATAGTTTCGCGTGAGGGTAAGGGAAACGAAGATCTATATGGTCCCAACGCTCAGTTTTTGCAGCATTGATGATTGCTTGTAGGTGCCAACCCCAAGAATTAGCTAGATAACCTGCAAGGTTCTTTTGCTGTTCGTCCATCTGAGACAGAGCGAGGCGCCATTCTCGATTAGCTTCGGTCAATCGACCTAATTTGAATAACTCACCTGCGCGGGCTGCAGCCGGTAATTTGGCTAACTCATCTAGCTGTTCTTGAGTTACAGCATCTGATTTAGCGTTAAGCTGGAAAGGACTTTGGTTTAACTCTGCGGCTAAGAAACCGTAAAAGCTCCGGTCTTTAGCAACTTCGGCGATTTTTTCTTTCTGGTCGGTCTCGGGCTTGAGGTGTCTTTCAGCAATGAGAGACCAGTATTGCCATTTAGAATCTTTTTTCTCTTCTTCATTGAGATGGTTAGTTGCCTCTAAAACAGTTTTCCAGTCTTGTTTAGCTAGGGCATTTCGAATACGTCGCTCTGTTAGTTCCTCAATGCGGTATTCAGGGTCAAGCTGCTTGCTCAACTTGATGGCTTGGCTGTGATAGGTCCAATTAAGGCGCTCACCCATGTACAGGCTAACTTTATCTTGATCGACCTGCGGCATCAGCCCGTCGCGCTTTTTAATCCAGGTTTGAGTGGCTGTTATTGGTTGCTTTCGATACCAGCGTTTATACGCGATGGCAGCGGCTATAGGGCGTTGAGCTTTATCTATCTTATTTAAAGTTGAGCCATTAACGAGTTCTGGCGAGTTGTAAAGTTTCCAGAAAAGTTCTGCTTGTTGTTTCTGTTTTTTATCTTTGATCTTCTTGGTTAGGTAGCGAGCGAGTTTGATCTCATTTTGTTCAACGCTCATCCAAAATCGTTGGGATGCTTCATTTGATGTCGGTCGCCCAGTAGCCATCCAGGCTTTAAATAGAGTGTCGCAGGTTGTTGGTTGAGAGTTGCTAACCATCCAAAGTTTTGGCGCTTGATAAAGCGCAGCCTCTTTCTGCTTAGAATTACCATTGAGTAGCGCAGTTTGCTGTTGGCACTGATAGTGAACACTAGTAATTGGGTGATTTCTATAATGCTTACGGTAGGTTTCCCATTTGCTGTTTCTGGCGAGGTGATTTAACCAAGTACGGTTAAGTCGGTCGGCAATAGGTAGTTCTGGGTACTTTTTAATAAATACTGAGATATTGGCTGAATTGGATTTATAAAGCCTTTTTAGCTCGTATTGATAATCTAAATAAGGCGCCAAAGGGTAATCTGCAAGTGCTTTTCGAGCCTTCTTAAAAGATTGTGATTTGTTCTGCTTTAGGTAAGTTTCAGCTTGCAGAAATTGTTTGCGTTGTTGCTCGATGGAAGCGTGCGAAAGCGGTGCTGTAATGAGTAGCGATGTTAAAGTGAATACACCGGTTGTTGTTTGCCAAAAAGGTTTCATTTTCAAGTCCTATGAATAATCCATTATCACTTTATACGATAGATTAACGGCTTAATTAAATAATAATTTACCTGAATGCAGCATTTTCATGCATATCTGCCGAAAATGAGTAGAATAGCGGCCTCAATGAACAAAAGCTGACCTATCATGCCTCTGATTCGACTCGATAAAATATCCATGGCCTTTGGTGCCAAGCCACTTCTCGATAACGTTGATTTTCAAATTGACCCCGGTGAACGGGTTGCTTTGGTCGGCATGAATGGTGCTGGTAAGTCAACACTGTTAAAGCTGGTAGCAGGTCATCACAAAGCGGACGGTGGCGAGTTTTGGGTATCGCCAACTTGTCGAATTGCTGAATTACCTCAGGCTATGCCAGCGGCAGATGAACGTTTAGTACGTGATGTGGTCACTGCGGGTTTGGGTGATATTCAAAAGCTACGTCAGGATTATGATGAGCTTGCTGCATCTGAAAATGCAGACATGAAGGTGCTGGACAAGCTTCAGCATCAGATTGAAGCTGTGGATGGTTGGCACTTAGAACAACGTGTTCAGCGTGTGATTGAGCAGTTAGATCTTCCTGGCGACAAGTTAATGTCTGAGTTGTCAGGTGGTTGGCGTCGTCGTACCGCATTAGGTGCCGCTTTAGTTCAGAATCCTGATCTTTTATTACTCGATGAGCCTACCAACCATTTAGATATCGAGACTATCGAATGGCTAGAGCAGCAGTTGCTTGAATTTAAAGGTGGCTTGTTGATTATCTCTCACGATAGAGCGTTGGTGGACCGCTTGGCGACTCGTATTGTAGAGCTTGATCGTGGTGTTCTTTCATCGTTCCCAGGTAGCTATTCTGCTTACATGGATCTTAAGCAAAAGATGCTTGAGGATGAAGAAAAGCAGAACGCTCTATTCGATAAGCGTCTGGCACAAGAAGAAACTTGGATTCGTCAAGGCATTAAAGCGCGTCGAACCCGTAATGAAGGGCGTGTCCGAGCCCTTAAAAAGATGCGTAATGAGCGAGCGGATCGACGTGAACGTGGCGGTAAGGCTAAGTTCTCTTTAGAGGAAGCGGCTCGTAGCGGCAAGCTAGTTGCTGAACTCAAAGATGTGTCTTTGGGTTATGCTGGCAAGCCATTGTTTAGTAACTTTGATTTTGTCTTGCAACGCGGTGATCGTATCGGTCTTATTGGGCCAAATGGTGCCGGTAAGAGTAGTTTGTTAAGTGTGCTTTTAGGTAAGCAATCTCCAGATCAAGGTGAAGTGAAGCTCGGTACGAATCTGAAAATTGCTTATTTTGATCAGTTACGTGCGCAAGTTGATCCTGAAAAAACAGTGATGGATAACATCGCTGAAGGTCGAGAAAGTATAAGTATCAATGGCCGTGATCGTCACCTGATCAGTTACTTGAATGACTTTATGTTTGCGCCTGAAAGAGCGCGGACGCCTGTAAAAGCATTATCCGGTGGAGAGACAAACAGGGTTTTGCTAGCCAAGCTTTTTAGTCAGCCAGCAAACCTGTTAGTGCTGGATGAGCCAACCAACGATCTGGATATTGAAACGCTAGAGTTGCTCGAAGAGATTATTCTGGATTTTGATGGCACGATTCTTCTCGTAAGCCATGACCGTTCTTTCTTGGATAATGTGGTCACTAGCACCTTGGTATTCGAAGGTGACGGCGAACTGAATGAATATGTTGGTGGTTATCAAGATTGGTTGAGGCAGCGCCCGGAGCCTGTCAAACAGGAGAGTAAACAGCCTAAGGCTGAAAAGCCACAAGTCAAAGAAACAGCGTCTTCTCAGCCTGCGAAGAAGAAAAAGCTAAGTTACAAACTACAGCGTGAATTAGATGAGCTCCCTGCGAAATTAGAGCAAGCGGAAGTGACGCTGGAAACGTTGCAAGCGGAAACAGCCGCTCCTGATTTTTATCAGCAGGATCACGAATTCGTGAGTCAAAAGCTCAGTGAGCTACAAGATCAGGAATCACTGGTTGAGCAACTGATGGACCGCTGGGTCGAGTTGGAAGCATTGCAGGAAGGGGAGTAACCCCTTCCTAGTCTTGATCCTGAATTCTGACTGCTAAAACATCGCACTTAGCACCATGTAAAACGCCGTTAGCGGTTGAACCTAGTAGAAGGGCGATACCGTGACGGCCGTGGCTGCCTACAATAACTAGGTCTATATCATAATCGTCGGCGAGTCGGTGGATCTCTGATTCTGTTTGACCCGTTACCACTAACTGTTCAGTGACCGGATAATCTAGGGTTTCACAATAGCGCTTGAGCTTTTGCTGGGCGTGTTTGTCTAGCTGCTCCTGTATTGAGGTTAGATCCATCGGAACATCGCCCCCATAAGCAAAACTGAGTGGTTCAATAACGTGAACTGCATAGAGCTGTGCGTCGTTCGCTTTTGCAAGTTCATAGGCTTTACTTTTGAGCTGATCAGATTCGCTTGAGAGGTCTAAAGCTAAAAGTATCTTGGAATAAGTTCCCATAACTGCATCTCCACTAGCAAAGTGTTTAAGGCTGTTGAGAGTGACTTACAGACTCTTTTAACAGATTAGCATAGAGCGTTGCTGTACGTACTCTGGTAAACTCGCGGCAGCTGATTTCTATCAATATTTTAATAGGTTGTATTATTTCTGGGTGTTTTACGCCAGTCATGTACAGCCTGCTATTCAATGTTTCCGAGCGTACGGTAATTGGGCTGAGGGTTTAGTAATGGAATGGATGATAATCGTCCTGATAATGATGTCTTTGTTAGGCTCAATGATGTGGGTCATGCCCACTAAAAAGCAAAAATACCAAGCATCTCTAAGGCTTAAAGCAAAAGCGCTGGGCTTCCAAATACAACTCGAAAAGATGAAGCCGCCTAGAGCACAGGGAGAAATGGAGCCAGATGAGCGTAATATGACCGCTTATCGAGTTTTGCGTGAAGGCTTAAGCCGTGAGCAGAAAAATAGCTTCAATACTTGGCAAGTGTTCCGGGTCGAGTCCATTGCTAATATCGGTTTGAATGCGGGCTGGTGCTGGGCTCAAGGTGAGCGCACTTTATCTGAACCGCAATTAGATAAGTTAAATGCACTGTTGGAGGAGCTTCCGAAGGGTGTTTTTTCTTTAGAATCAACGCCAGCTTATGTCGGTGTCCATTGGGATGAAGCGGGAAACAGTGATAAAGGTGAAGTGATAATGGAATCCCTTTATCAACAACTCAAAGAATTTAGTGAGGGCAATTTTTGATGTTACCACCGGTGGAAGTACCTGCAGGTCGTTATCAGCACTATAAAGGACCTGAATATATTGTATTAGATGTGGCGCGACATTCTGAGACTGAAGAGTGGCTGGTGGTCTACAAGCTGGGGTACGGTGATGAATCTACCTGGGTGCGCCCGTTAGGTATGTTTGTTGAGACGGTAACCCTAGAAGACGGCTCAGTTGTCCCTCGTTTTAAGAAAATCGCTTAAAGAAGGCGATCTAAAGAGTCCGCTAAAGTCCCTTGAGACCTCGGTTTTCTGGGTTGGATCTCTTCAATTAGTTTATCTACTGTATCTAGACGCGGTTTTTTAACTGTATGAGGGATGTTGGCTCTTACTAGTAAAGCTTTGGCGTGACGGTAATGGGAAACTGCCGTCATGGAGTCTTCGTTCTGTAAAAAGCGATTGCCTTGGCTTACATGAGCGTCTGCAACCACTGTAATGCGTAGCCAATAAAGTTCTTGTTTATAGCTCTGAGCTAGGGTGAGAGTAATCTTCCCTCCTCTTGCCAGTTGGACTACGAGCTTTTCAGCAAAGTTAATATAGATCTGCGCGCGTTTCAGTGCCTTGTCGCTATCGAAGACCTCTGCGGAAGCGAATGCTTTGTCTGCGGTATCTTTCTGCTGAGTGAGGGAATTAAACAGTTCCGAGTCTGGTGCTAGCATAGCAACCTCTTCGAGAAGAGAGGTTGCATGCTCATTAATCTTTTGAATGATTTCTGGTTTGCAGTCTGCTTCGCGCAGCACAGCAATTGCCTGCAGAATATGTTCTGCCTGTCCTTTTAGCCAAGTAAGACGCTGATCTTTAGCTTCTTCCTGCTGCTCTCGAGTCGTAATTACAAAATTCACAGTAATAGCGACTAAGCCGACCACTGCGATAAGAATTACAAATAAAAGATTATCGTTAAGCATCAGTATTTTCTGGACGATTAAATTATTGTTAATTATGGTGAATATTGTGGCTTGTAAGTGCTGATAGGTAAAGTTCTTGTTGATCCATTGGTCTACTTTTATCGCAATTGCTGCTTGACCACAGCATTCTCAACACTTATATATGCTCCCAAATATTATTGTTAGTTAAGCGCTAAACTCGAAAGTGAACGGTTTTTGCACAGTAATATCGTGACAAGTTGCAAAAATAGATAGTTCGTCAGCGTTTAACCATGTAGCCCGAGGAAAGAAGGACGCTATGGGAAAATCCCTGGTAATCGTGGAATCACCCGCGAAAGCGAAGACCATTAACAAATATCTGGGTAATCAGTACGTTGTAAAATCCAGTGTAGGTCATATTCGCGACCTGCCAACCAGTGGCAGTACTAAGAAGAGCGATCCGAAAGAGCGGGCTCGCCAAGCGGCTCTGACGCGCAAAATGTCGCCTGAACAAAAGGTTGTACATAAAAAGAAGAAGGCGCGCGAACAGCTTATTGGGCGTATGGGGATCGATCCTGATAAAGGATGGGATCCGCATTACGAGATCCTTCCGGGTAAAGAGAAGGTTGTTGATGAGCTTAAACGTCTAGCTAAGAATGCTGACGAAATCTATCTCGCAACCGATTTGGACCGCGAAGGGGAAGCGATCGCATGGCACTTGCGTGAAGCGATTGGCGGTGATGATACGCGTTACCGTCGTGTTGTCTTCAACGAGATTACTAAAAAAGCCATCTCTGAAGCATTTGAGCAGCCTTCTGCGTTGGATATGGATCGTGTTAATGCCCAGCAGGCGCGCCGATTCCTTGATCGCGTCGTTGGCTATATGGTCTCTCCGTTACTTTGGGAAAAAGTGGCACGCGGTTTATCTGCAGGTCGAGTTCAGTCGGTTGCCGTTAAGTTGGTCGTAGAGCGAGAAAAAGAGATTCGGGCATTCATCCCTGAAGAATTTTGGGAGGTGCAGGCTGATACGTTAACGAAAGATAAAGTTGCACTAAAACTGCAGGTGCATCGAATAAACGGCGAAACTTTCCGTCCAGGTTCAGAAGATGAAACTAAAGCGCACTTAGAACAGCTGCGTTCGGCTTCATTTGAAGTAATCAGCCGTAAAGATAGACCGACCAGCAGTAAACCTTCAGCTCCATTTATCACATCTACACTGCAGCAGGCCGCGAGTACGCGTCTTGGCTTTGGTGTTAAGAAAACCATGATGATGGCGCAGCGTTTGTACGAAGCAGGTTACATCACTTATATGCGTACAGACTCGACAAACTTAAGTGCTGAAGCCGTTGCGAACTGTCGTGAGTACATTGGAGATCATTTCGGTAGTAAATACCTACCTGAAACGCCTAACAGCTATAGCAGCAAAGAGGGTGCCCAAGAGGCCCACGAGGCGATTCGTCCGTCTGATGTAAATGTGGAAGCTACTGCGCTGAAAAACATGGACAGAGACGCTGAGCGCCTATACGAGCTTATTCGTCGACAGTTCTTAGCTTGTCAGATGACTCCAGCGAAATTCCTAAGCACGCGTGTAACTGTGTCTGCCGGTGACTTTGAATTAGTTACCAAAGGTCGAATTCTACAGTTTGATGGTTACACACGCGTTATGCCAGCGAAGGGCAAAGGTGAAGAAGATATTATCCTGCCTGATGTTCAAGCTGGCGATAATCTAAATTTAGTCGATCTGTTGCCTAAGCAACATTTTACGAAACCGGCTCCTCGTTTCACCGAAGCAAGCCTAGTTAAAGAGCTTGAGAAACGAGGCATTGGTCGTCCATCGACATACGCAGCGATTATTTCGACGATCCAAGATCGTGGTTATGTAGAAGTTCAGAATCGACGTTTCTATGCTCAAAAAATGGGCGATATTGTTACTGAACGTCTGGGTGAGAATTTCTCTGACCTGATGGATTACAGCTTTACAGCACGTATGGAAGAAAGCCTTGATGATGTGGCTGAGGGCAGTGCTGATTGGAAAGCGCTTTTAGATCAGTTTTACGCTGATTTCTCGATGAAGCTGGAAGAGGCGCAGGATGCAGAGAATGGTATGCGCCCGAATTCTCCTACAGAGACAGATATCTCTTGCCCTGATTGTGGCCGAGATATGATGATCCGCACGGGTAGTACAGGTGTGTTCTTAGGCTGCTCAGGATATAGCTTGCCACCAAAAGAGCGTTGTAAGTGTACGATCAACCTAGTTTCTGGTGACGAGGTTGTTAGCGCTGATGGCGACGATGAAGAAGAATCTCGCATTCTGCGCAAGAAACATCGTTGTAACCTATGTGGCTCAGCAATGGATTCTTATTTGATCGATGAGAATCGTAAGTTGCATGTATGTGGCAATAACCCTGATTGCTCCGGTTTTGAAGTTGAGAAGGGTGAATATCGTATCAAAGGATATGATGGGCCTGTTCTAGAGTGTGATAAGTGCTCAGCAGAGATGCAGCTTAAAACAGGTCGTTTTGGTAAATACTTTGGCTGTACTGAGTGTAAAAACACCCGTAAGTTGTTGAAAAACGGTGAGCCGGCACCACCTAAGATGGATCCAGTTCCAATGCCTGAGCTCCAGTGCGAAAAGGTTGAGGATACTTACATCCTACGTGATGGTGCGTCTGGTTTGTTCTTGGCAGCAAGCCAGTTCCCGAGAAACAGAGAAACACGTGCTCCGAAGATAGTGGAAATACTGCCACATCAGGCTGAGATTGATCCGAAATATGAGTTCTTGTTCAGTGCGCCTAAAAATGACTCTGAAGGTAATCTGAGTGTCATTCGCTATAGCAGAAAGACCAAAGAACAGTACGTTATGACCGAGGTCAATGGTAAAGCGACTGGTTGGCGTGCATTCTATCGCGATGGTAAATGGGTCGAAGAAGAGACCCGTAAAAAAGCGAAGAAGAAATAGTCGGGGATTTCATGAGCGGTATATATCAGGCACGCACGAATCAGAAGTTGAGCTTTACACGACTTCATCTAGAGCAGCTTAAAAAAGCGCAAGATGACACCAGTTGGAGCAAGCATGCATTGATTGAGTCTTATAATGAATCAGTGCTATTCCACCTGACATCAGCCTACGATGCATTTTTACGCGAAATTGCTGAATGGTATAAAGTCGATACGGAAACCTTTCAAGGTTATCGTGCGTTAGCGGCTGAAATGGGTAAGACCGGTGTCGAAAGTCCTGAGTTGAGCCAGTTAAGTAACCTAGAATCAGATGATTCATCTTGGTTGCATAAAATGATGTCTGCTTATGAAGCCTGCTGGCATGGCGCTGACTCTAAACAGGCTGTGACTGAAACAAGCAGTGTTTCTGAAATACATGTGTTGCAGATCAATCCTGATCATGCAGAGGATGGTGAAATTATTACTGAGTATCAAGCTTGGTTTGATTCGCTGTCTGAATTAGTTAATCGCCTTAGAGAAGGCATGCAAGAGTGGTAAATTAAGTGTCAGGACTAACACCCGAGACTGTGCTTGAAATTATAGAGCTTGATGAAGGCGGTTTAGCAATCCGAAATATGGATAGCGATGAAGAGCCGATGATTAAAGTTAATTTCTCTGATGCACTTAAAGAACAGTTAAGTGATCAATATCTAGATGTCGCTCGCGTAATGTTAACTGCGGGTATCCAGATGATGGCAGAGTCTGGGGTGGGCTTAGAAAATGAGCCTGAAGAAATTCCACCAACTATCCATTAAGTCATTTCCGATAATGAGCTCCTTTCAGGTAAAGCTCATTATTGGGGTGATATTACTTCGGTTAGGTGCCCTTAACAAAACTAGAAAATACTTTTAGCTATGTTGGCGGCGTCTAATAATGATTCCGTGACTTTGACCTTTCTTAGCAGCACTTTCTAAGTCGTTAAACTCTTCATCGTTTAAGTATCCAGGCCATGAAATTACAGCGTGGCTAGTGCCAGTGCTTAGGGCCTGTTTAGCAAGCTCAAAGGTGCTGTGTTTGTTATCTGGATTAAGCAGAATGACTTTATTAAGATCAATGCCTGCTTCGATCAGAAGGTTTTTCGGCAACAGTACTGGTGGAGCAATCCACACAAACCAGCGATCATCTTGACTCAGTTGTGCAAGCAATGGCATTAACATTGGGATGTTAGAAAAATTTTCATCATGAACAACGATTTCAGTCATCGTGCCTGCTAATTGATTAGTAGGCTTTTGCTTAGCGAAAAGTTTTTCATTTGCAGATGTATTCTGCATGATTGGTGCTGTTTGGTTTGCGTGAAATGCCATCATGGTTAGTTACCTCTACGAATAACGCCTACGCTTAAACCTTCTATTGCCAGTGGTTGTTCGTTTAGATCCACTATAATCGGTTCAAACTCTTCATTTTCAGCAATTAGATAAACGATGTTACCTTCACGCTTAAAGCGTTTTACGGTCACTTCATCTTCTATTCGAGCGACTACAATCTGCCCATCCTTTGCTGTTTGGCACTGGTGCACTGCCAGTAGATCACCGTCCATGATGCCTACATCTTTCATACTGCTGCCTCTCACCCTTAAGAGATAATCCGCCTTGGGGTGGAAGAAGTCAGAGGAGATTGTGCAGTGATCTTCAACATGCTCTTGAGCTAGTATCGGTGATCCTGCTGCTACCTGACCAACAATCGGTAGGCCGCTATTTTCCTCTTCCAATTCAGGTACTCTGATACCTCGAGAAGTACCTGGAATGATTTCTATCGCGCCTTTTTTTGCCAGCGCTTTTAAGTGTTCTTCAGCTGCATTGGCTGATTTAAACCCTAAATCGCGGGCAATATCGGCGCGAGTAGGTGGGTAGCCGGTATCGCCAATGTGACGCTTGATGCAATCCAGAACTTCCGTTTGTCGTTTAGTCAGCTTCATGATCATGTCTGTTTGTTTATACAGTATGTGTATTTTTATACAGTATTTTGGGTTTGTAAAGCAACTTATGTTTTTTTATACAGTATTTTTGTTATTAAACAGTCAGAACTGTTAGAATCGCGGGCAAGATTTTCGGTGGATTACGGTTTTGTTAGATAAGCAACTCAAGCAAACAATACAGCAGGCCTATAGTACTTTTCTCAATAACAGAGGATTGAAGTCTCGCTATGGCCAGAAGTTAATGATTGCTGAGGTTGCGAAAACGTTGGGTGCGATTACTGTTAATTCAGAAGGTGAAAGGACGGGTGGTCAGCATATTTGTGTTACTGAGGCTGGTACCGGTACGGGTAAGACGATGGCCTATCTTTTGGCTTCAGTTCCTATAGCTCAGCAACGCAAAAAGAAGGTAATTGTTTCTACAGCAACAGTTGCACTTCAAGAGCAGCTTATTCTTAAAGACCTCCCGCAGCTGATTAGTGATGCCGGTATCAATCTTACTTATGGTTTAGCTAAAGGCCGAGGGCGATATTTTTGTGTTTCCAACGCAGAGAAAGTATTAGAGCAACAGAATGAGTTGGGCCAAATTGCATTGTATGAAGATGAAGTAGCTCAAAAACTTCAATCCTCTGACATTGACGAGGTTAAATCTCTACTGAGTCACTATGCCTCTGGCGAGTGGGATGGCGACCGAGATGCTTTAAAGAATACAGTACCTGATGCTGTTTGGCGGTTGTCTACTAGCGATCATATGCAGTGTACTAATCGACGTTGCAGTAACTTTTCTATCTGTCCTTTTTTTAAGGCGAGACAAGAGTTGGATAAATGGGATCTGATTGTTGCCAATCACGATCTTGTTTTAGCTGATCTTTCTCTTGGTGGTGGTGCCATTCTTTCACCACCTGAAGATACCATCTATGTCTTTGATGAAGGCCACCATCTAGGCACTAAAACCACGGGGCATTTTTCTTATAGTTTACGGGTTAAATCCAGTATCCGTTGGATGAGTAAAGCGACGCGTAGTTTGAATAAATTATTGAATGACGCGTCTGATCATATAGTGCTTCGGAATTATATTGAGAAGTTAGCTAACCCTTTTGCGGATATGGAAAACTCCTTGAAGGAAGTCCAGCTGCTGTTAAATCAAATACTTGAAGATAAACTCCAAGGCCCAAGTGATCGCTATCGTTTTGCGCAAGGAATGATCCCTGAACCATTACAATTGTCTTTTCATAATTTTGCTCAGGCTGCTGAGAGAGTCGTTTTAAAATTTGAGCAGATTGTTGATCTATTGAAAGAAGGGATGGATGGGGAATTAGCTGATCTTCCCCTTGCTATCAGTGAAACATGGTATCCACAGATGGGTGTGCTGTTATCACGCATGCAATCTATGTATTGGTTGGCTAAGTCCTACGCTGCATCTGATTCGACAGCAGGCTTACCGACGGCTCGCTGGATAGTGAAAGTAGACGGTAATGATGGCATCGACATAGAGTGTTGTAGTAGTCCTGTATCTGCTGCAGAAACCTTGCAAGAGCACCTCTGGAAAAATTGTTATGGTGCTGTTATTACTTCGGCGACGTTAACCGCGCTAGGACGTTTTGATCGGCTGTATGCTGATCTTGGTATACCAACTGATAGTCCTTGCAATATCTTTATGAGTCCATTTGATTTCCAAAATGCTGCCGAATTACATGTGCCTGCAATGAAGACCGACCCAGGAAATCCTGATGATCACAATGAAGAAATTTCGGCAATCATATTGCCTATTTTGCAGGAGGGTAGTGCATCCTTGGTGTTATTTAGCTCCTGGCGTCAGATGCGGTATGTTCTTGAGCGTATGCCTGCTAGTATAACAGCAGATATTCTTGTGCAAGGTGAACTTGCAAAGCATGAAATTTTGCGACAACACAGAGTTCGTATCGATGCTAACAAACCAAGTATTATTTTTGGTTTAGCTTCTTTTGCTGAAGGTGTAGATTTACCTGGTGATTACCTTAAGCATGTAATTATCACGAAGTTGCCATTTGGTGTCCCGGATGACCCGGTTGAGGCAACCTATGGTGAATGGCTAGAATCTCAAGGGCGTAACCCTTTTCAAGAATGGGTTATACCGATGGCGTCGATGCGTCTCACTCAGGCTACAGGGCGTTTACTACGAACTGAGAGCGATAGCGGCAAAATAACATTGCTTGATCGACGGTTTATTACCCGTCGTTATGGAAAGCAGCTCTTAGCCGCTTTACCGCCTTATCGGCGAAATTTTTCTTAGGAATTTTTGAATTGAGTACAGAAAATAAATCAGTTGAGCAGACTGAAAGTGCAAACAAAAAAAGAAATTCATCTGCACGTAAGCCTCAACGACGTCGTCGTTACAACAATCGATCTAAAGCAGTGTCTTGGAGCCCTGAGCAGTTTGTCGTGCCTGAGGTGGACGGTAAAAAGCGTTTCTTAGATTTCAACCTGCCTGATGATGTACTTCATGCGGTTTATGACCTTAAATTTGAATACTGTACAGGTATTCAAGCTGAAACTATTCCTGCTGCACTTGCTGGCAAAGATATCATTGGTAAAGCCCAGACTGGTACAGGTAAAACAGCAGCGTTTCTTCTGGGCATTATTACAGATCTAATTGACTATCCATTAGATGAAAAACCACGTTTAGCTGAGCCTCGTGCTTTGGTAGTTGCGCCTACGCGTGAACTTGCACTTCAAATCGCTGAAGATGCTAAAGGCCTAGCGAAGCACACAGGCTTACATGTCGTTAGCCTAGTTGGCGGTATGGATTATGAAAAACAGCGCCAAAATCTTAAGCGTAAGCCGGTTGATATTTTAGTGGCTACGCCAGGGCGACTAATCGATTTTATAAATCGAAAAGATGTCGATCTATGGAATGTTGAAGTGCTTGTTCTCGATGAAGCGGATCGCATGCTGAGCATGGGCTTTATCCCAGATGTGAGAACGATCGTACGTAACACGCCGCGCAAAGGTAGTGATCGACAAACTCTACTTTACAGTGCAACGTTTACGGATGAAGTGCTTAACCTAGCAGAACAGTGGACTTTAGATGCGGTAAAAATCGAGATCGCACCAGAAATTAAAACAACGGATAACGTAAGTCAGACCGTTTATTTAGTCTCTGGTGAGCAAAAATATCGTTTGCTTCGTAACTACATGGATAAGGATCATGCGGAGAAGGTTATCGTTTTTGGTAACCGCCGTGATGAGACGCGTAAGTTAGCAGATCGTCTATGTAAAGATGGAATTAAAGCTGCCCTTATGTCAGGTGAAATTCCACAGCAAAAGCGAGTGAAAACGTTAGAAGATTTCCGCAGTGGTAAAATTCAGGTGCTAGTTGCGACCGATGTCGCAGGTCGTGGTATCCACATTGATGGTGTTACTCACGTATTTAACTATCAGCTGCCAGAAGACCCTGATGACTATGTACACCGTATTGGTCGTACCGGTCGTGCTGGTGCAACAGGTGCATCGATCTGTTTTGCTTGTGAAGATGATTCCTTTCTCATTCCTGAAATTGAAGCTGAAACAGGCGTTAAACTTGAATGTGTTCACCCTGAAGCAGAGCTATTAGCTGAGCCTAAGTCTGCTATTTCTGAGCCAGCAGCAGAAGAAGCATCTGAAACTAATTCCGAAGCTACAGTTTCTGAAAAAGAGGGTGAAGAAACACCTGAAGCTGTTCAGGAACCAAGCGCTGACCTAGTGGAAGAAAAAACAAACGAAGACGTAGCTGATGTAAGTGCGGTTGAGCCTCTTGCAGCTGAAGAATCTTCGGTTGAGACAGTAATTAACCCTGAAAGTGATGTTGAAAGTGACAGATCAGGACAAACACAAAACTAATCGTATCGCCTCTATTGCTGCAGTTGTTTTCAGCGCAGTCATTGCAGCTTTAGGTGTGGCAGGTTATCAGCGAACGGAAGATCCATTGCAGCTTATGCTTTTTTTAGGCTTGGCTGCTTTGGGCTATCTAATTGTGATTTACCTGTTTAAAGGCGTTAATAAAGTCCTAGATAGTATGGACGATTCGGAAAAATAGTTGGTAGAAGCGAAATTTATCTATGTCTGATATTCGTAAGGTTGCAGTGCTGGGTGCAGGTAGCTTTGGCACGGTAATAGCGAACATTGTCGCTGATAATGGTCATAAAGTTAGTTTGTGGTTACGTGATCAGGAAAGAGCTGATCATATAAATCAGTTCCACGAAAACCCTCGTTACCTTCCAGACTATCAACTCTCCAAAAATATTACTGCATCTTGTTCGCTAGAAGATGTCCTCCTTGATGCAGAATTGGTTTTTGTCTCTATTCCGAGTCAGTCATTTCGGCAAGTGATTGAACAGGCTAAAGCTTGGTTAAAGCCTGAGCAGATGCTTGTAAGTACAACTAAGGGTATTGAAGCTAAGACATTTAGCTTGATGAGCGAGATACTGACAGAAGAGGTGCCTGATGCTCGTATTGGCGTCTTAAGTGGGCCTAATCTGGCAAAAGAGGTGGCTGCTAAACAATTAACTGCAACGGTAATTGCTAGTGAGTCAGCAGACGTTAGAACACTGGTTCAGGATATCCTACATAGCTCTTATTTTCGTGTTTATGCTAGCTCTGATACTTACGGTGTAGAGCTGGGTGGTACGCTAAAAAATATTTATGCCATTGCAGCGGGTTTGAGTGCTGCACTTGGTATGGGTGAAAACACCAAGAGTATGTTAATGACACGTAGCTTGGCTGAAATGAGCCGTTTTGCGGTGTGCATGGGTGCAAACCCTATGACATTTATTGGTCTGGCTGGTGTAGGTGATTTGATTGTAACCTGTATGTCGCCTTTAAGTCGTAACTACCGTGTTGGTTATGCACTAGGTGAAGGCAAAACCTTAGATGAAGCCGTTGAGGCTTTAGGGCAAGTTGCTGAAGGTGTTAATACGATTAAGCACGTCAAAGAAAAAGCTGCTGCAATGGGCGTGTATATGCCACTGGTTGCAGGTTTATATGAGGTTGTTTTCAATCACGCTCCGGTCGCTCAAGTTGTAAAAATGCTGATGATGAGCGAACAGAGTACCGATGTTGAATTTGTCTTACCTAGAGAAGGTGAATGAAGTTCTTCTTAATGCGTCATGGTGAAGCAGAGTTTTTTGCTGAATCGGATGCTCAGCGTAAATTGACTCCTGAAGGAGTTAAAAGGCTCTCGTCAAGATTGGAGATTGCTGTCCCTCATCTTAAAGGTGTGGATTGTGTTATTCATAGCCCTTATGTCAGAGCCTGTCAGACTGCGGAAATCGTTAATCAGCATTTAGGTGGGGTTGAACAGTTTATTTCGGAGCTTTGGACGCCAGAATCAGATCCTGCGACTGCTTTAGCTTTTCTTGAGCGTTTTGAAAGTCGTTGTCCTCTAGTTGTTACCCATATGCCTTTAATTTCCTATGTAGAGGCTATATGTTGTGAAGGGAATGCTCATAACCCAGCAGCATTTAATTGTGGTGAAATAGCCCAGCTAGAAGCTGATTGGCCTGCAGCTGGACTTGGGCGTTTAGTTCGACGTATCTAGCTGTTTGATCGCGCCACTGCTCTTTTTATCCTCAAGGTCTTTTTGCATAAACTGCTGGTTCAGTTGCTGCAGGTCTAAATTATTTAGATAGGTAGTCATCGCAATTTTCATGATTCTATCCCGCTCATTGTTTCGATCTGTATAGTCATAAGCGATGGCTAAGTTTCTGTAGTAGATCAAAGCCGGGTTAACCTTAATTTGCTCTTCAGCCCAATTCGCGTAAATAATTGCATGTTTATGGGTATTTTGCGAAATACCCATAAACATATTATTTCTCAGAATTAAAAAGCTTGTGTAATCTTCGAAATATGAAGATTTAATTGATGATTGAAGGAAAGCAGGATTTTTTTGCCCACTCTTAAAGTAGTTAAGTATCCCTGCATTTCCCACTTGCGCTTGAACTAGGCTGTTTGTTGAAACTAATGCAATGATCGTAGTGCTAACAGGTATTATTCGGCGAGCAGTTAATGATAACCCTCTCATTGAGTATGTTTTTTTTCCGAATTGATGAACTAGAAACAGTAAAACGAGTAGTAGGAACCAAGGTGTATTTGAAATGTAAAAGGGTAGCTCTACTTGTGTGTGTAATGTTATAGGGACAAGTAGTGCCGCATAACCAAAGCCTCTTTGCCAACCTAACCGAATTAATTGTATAAATGTATATAAGCTCGCTGCAATTATACCAACGATTGCGAAGCTTCCCCCTTCAATCAGCCAGAAGATAAATTCATTATGTGGGTGGCCAAATTTGGGTGCTTTGCCTAAATTGTGTAGGCCTCTTTCTTGGTGGTCTGCTCGTTTATCTTGAAATACTTTTTGGAAGCTACCTAACCCATGTCCGAATATTGGAGCTTCTGTATATAGCTCCCAAGACATTTCGTAAATACTCCATCTGATATCTTGGCCCATTATTCGATCAAACTTTTTAGTGGTAGAACCAAGTCCCTGACTTCCTAAAAATCCACCAATGAGCGCACTTATCAATATACTGATAAAAATTGTTTTTGATGCTGCAAAAATTTTCCAACGGCCAATAACTAATAATGTTAAAGCAATTGTGATGCCTAGCAGGCCCACTCTTGAGCCACTGATTGCTATGTTATAACTCGATGCTAAAGCTGCTAAATGTAATGCAATAATAATTATGGGATGGAGGCTTCTGCATGCTGGACGACTTATAAGATAAAACACCAAAGTTAATGTCGTGGCCATCATTGCAGCTTGAACATTAACTTGCTGAAAAATTCCTATAGCGATTGTTTTATCTGTTTTGGGGACAATGTTGAACAAAAGAGGTATGTCGAGTACTTGAACTATCCCATAAAAGGCCGCAATAAGCCCCATAGATAAGAGTATATATAGGCTTCTTTCTAGTTGCTTAGCATTCAATTTAAATTGGAATAGCGCTATGAAAAATACATATCCACCACTGATCACTAAAAGCCTAACTAGCCATTCTGTGGGATTGTTATTATCGGCTATATAGCTGGTTACAACGGCACCTAAGGGCAATAGAGCTAAGGGAAACCAAAACTTAGGCAAAACCAGCTTTTGCGTTTTGAAAACGATATAACTTGCTGCGGCGATAATCCAGCAGGCTACTATCCATAATGAGCTGTTATGGGGAATATTTAAGCCTTCACCGCCTAAATTGGGTTGATAATAAAACGGAGCAATTAGAAACATTAAGCCAAACAGTACAAAAAAGACTTTTTGTGGCTTTTTTAGGGAAGGATCCTTTTCCAGTTCAAGTCGTAGAGTCATGTTTCGTAAGTTCCAATTACTTTCTTTAGCTGAGATCTTAGCGTAATTTCGGTTTATAGTACCTAACTGATTATCGTTAATAGGGTTTTTATCTACCTATGCCACATAAAGTTAGTTTTGAGATACGAATTTCCGGTTATTCCGTTGCGGCTATCGAATATGGGGATCCTAATGGTACTCCAATGGTTGCGTTACATGGCTGGCTTGATAATGCCGCTAGCTTTGATGGTTTAGCCCAACATCTCAAAGGGATTAGATTAATCGCAATTGATTTAATCGGTCATGGGCGATCAGATCATCGTCCTGAGGTCATGCCTTACTATATTTGGGACAATGTAAATGATCTTTATGCTGTTTTAGATTCACTTTCTTTGAATAAAGTGGGCCTCATTGGACATTCAATGGGTGCGAGCATTGCAATGCTATTTGCAGGTGCTTTTCCAGAAAGGGTTGATCGCCTTATGCTAATAGAAGGTTTGGCACCCCTTTTCTACGAAGAAGAACAATTGCCACAGTTGTTTGCTGATGCTGTCATTAAGCGCAGTAAGATGGTTTCTAAAACATTGCGCCCTTATTCAAACTACGAAGATGCGATTCAAGCCCGTATGAATGGTCGTTGGCCCGTGTCTAGAGAAGCGGCTGAGGCCCTTTTAGAGCGGGGGATATCCAAAACTGACAAGGGTTATATCTGGAGTAATGATCCAAAGTTGATGATGCCTTCTTTGGTTCGATTTAGTTTTTCACAGATCTCTTCTTTTGTTAAATCCGTAAGATCAGAAGCTATAGTTATAAGGGGATCGAATGGTGCAGCAGATAGCATCATTAATCCTTGGTTAGGTGACTTTTACCATGTAGAAGTGATTGATATGGAAGGAGGGCATCATTTGCACTTAGAGCCTAAACCAGCAGCTTTATTGGCTGAACGTATAAATCAATGGGCATGATGAACCATTATCAGTGTTACGTTTCAGGAGTATGGAATGCGTTTTTTAGTATCTTGCTTGTTTTTTGTTTTTTCAATGAATGTTCAGTCTGCTTCCGATGTTAGAGGCAGCAGCGACTACGGCTCATTTGAGCGTTTTCCTCGATCAACAATTGTTCAGTACAAAGAGATAGAAAACGCGGATTATCGTTTTGTATTAGGTGGACTTGAAAAGATTGATGGTGTTATAGCACCCGAAAAAGAAGAGCGTTTAAGTGGTAAGTTGTATCAGTTGACCTACCGTATTCCACAAAATCATTCCTCTGAGGAGGTCTTTTCGTTCTTTTCCACGCAGTTGCAAGAGCAAGGGGCAACTGAACAATTTAATTGTCAGGGGCGGGCATGTGGAAGCAGTAATCAATGGGCCAATACCATTTTTAAGTATTCAAGATTGTATGGTTTAGACACCACTCAACGAGTAGCTACCTTCAAAAATAATCAACGTTACTTCGCATTGTATTCAGTCCAGAGAGGTAACAAAAAAGTCTATTTGCGATTAGATGTTTTGGAAACACCTTCAGATCATACTGGGCTAGATAAGAGTGAGCTGGTTCAAGAATATGTAGATACTGAAGCAAGTTTCGAAAAACTTTTAGCCTTCATTCAAAGCAATCCAACGCAACAATTTTGGATCGTTGCTGCCGATTATTCAGCAGGTTCCTATCAGGAAAAGCTTAAAAATGCGCTAGAGCACGGTAATCAGTTAAAAGCTAAGTTAATCGCTAAAGGCGTTTTAGCTGAACAAGTGAATCTGCATTCCATTGGAGCTTTTGGAACAAAGCCAAAAAATGGTGATATTAAGATCATGATCTATAAAGAAGATATGTAATCGGCTTAAAGGAGACCGACTTCTAATTTAGTTTTCCTAGCTTTAAGTGCTTAGGAGGTCATTATGGCTACAGTCTCATTAGTTCTTGGTAGTGGTGGTGCGAGAGGATATGCCCATATAGGAGCGATTGAAGAGATAGAGCGTCGAGGATATGAGATCGTATCTATCTCAGGAAGCTCAATGGGTGCTCTAGTCGGAGGAATGCATGCTGCTGGGAAATTAATTGAATATAAAGAGTGGGTCACCAGTCTCAATTGGATGAGAGTGGTTAGGTTATTAGATTTTACCCTGTCACGAGGGGCTATTCGCGGTGACAAAATTTTTGTGCAATTGGCTGAAATTTTAGGTTCTCCTAATATCGAAGATTTTGAGATTGATTATACAGCTGTGGCTGCTGATATAGCCCATCAAAAAGAAGTTTGGTACCAAAAAGGCTCTCTACTTGACGCCATTCGTGCGTCCGTTGCTGTGCCTGGTTTATTTACTCCCGTCGTTAAAGAAGGGAGAGTACTTGTTGATGGCGGGATCTTAAACCCTCTGCCAATTATCCCTGTTGTTGCTGCTCAAGCAGACCTTATTATTGCGGTAGATCTCAACACAGGGGATTCTAGTCATAGTCATTTGCAGTTACCAAGCAATCAGTACTTAAAGCGTAGTGGCATGAGTGATGAATGGCATATGCCAGATGCAAGTTCTACAGATGAAAGTGAAGAAGAGTTAGCTGAGGAGGCGACAGAGATAGGAGGCCGCATGGATGTCCTACTTAACTCTGTGGAAGTTATGCAAGCGAGTTTGGCTGAGTACAAAATTGCCGGTTACCCGCCTGATTTACTCGTGCGTATCCCCAAAGATCTGTGTAGCTTTTATGAGTTTCATCGTGCTGCAGAGGCAATCGAGTATGGGCGGCTTGCAACACGAGATAGATTGGAAGCACTGGAAAATGGTGATCCAATCAATTAGCTATTTATCGCGTTTAAGCAAAACGTAAAGGGCTCCTGCACCACCATCTTTGGCTTGTGCGGAACAAAAGGCGAGTACGCCGTTTAGGCGTTTTAGCCACTCGTTAACGTAAGACTTGATCATTGCTTGCTGGCTTTCTGATGAATGTGCTTTGCCGTGCACGACGATGACGCATCTAGCCTTGTTTCTTCTCGCTTCAAAAATAAATTTACTAAGCTGATCGCGTGCTTGATCAACCGTGTATCCGTGAAGATCTAAACCCTGTTCCCAAGGTATATGCCCTTGTTTCAGGCGTTTTAGAACACGAAGCTGTACCCCTGGGTTCGCAAATAAAAGTTCCTCGCTCGATTCTACTAGCTCTACTGCTTCATCGGATAAACCATCGATTACTTTATCTTCCTGCTGAATAGCAGCTTGGCGGCGGTAATGCTTGTTATGAAGGTCACTCTTTGATCTCTTTATTTGAGTATCAGCTTTGTCGTGCTTATGGCGGGTTACGCCCTCCATTGCAGACATAAAATCGATGTCTTCATTCTCACGGGGGTCTTTCATGGTGTTCCTGTGCGAGTTTTATTAATATTGCCCTTTAAATTTAACAAAATATCGGTCCAGACTGAATGAGCCAGCAAGCTTTAACTTCAAACT
Organism: Neptuniibacter sp. PT8_73; assembly: GCF_047778045.1. Lineage (GTDB taxonomy): Bacteria > Pseudomonadota > Gammaproteobacteria > Pseudomonadales > Balneatricaceae > Neptuniibacter. Next base: position 2,473,832 of record NZ_CP180545.1, on the reverse strand, counting down.
CTATTACTAACCAGTTGCACAGCTTACGCGATTACATCCGTTATGCGATGAGTCAATTTGCGCAACATAAGGTCTATTTCGGTCATGGCACTGATAATGCGTGGGATGAAGCTACTCAGCTTGTATTAGGGGCCGTTTATCTTCCATGGGATGTTAATCCTGCTGTTCTGGATGGTCGTCTTACAGAGGAAGAAAAAGAGCGGGTCATCTCTTTTATTCATCAACGTGCAGTAGAGCGTAGACCCTTGCCTTACATTATTGGTGAATCTTGGTTCTGCTCATTACCTTTCTTTGTCGATGAAAGAGTGCTGATTCCGCGATCACCTATTGCTGAGTTGATTGAGAATCAATTTAGTCCATGGCTGCGAGAAGGGCCGGTTGAACGTATTTTGGACCTGTGTACGGGCAGTGGTTGTATTGGTTTAGCCTGCGCTTATGCCTTTGAAGAAGCGGAAGTTGATTTGGCCGATATATCACCTGATGCCATCGATGTTTCTAACATCAATATTGCTAAGCATGAGATTGGTGATCGTGTTCAAGCTATTGAAAGTGATCTGTTTTCTAACTTAAAGGGTAAGAAGTATGATCTGATTGTGAGTAATCCTCCTTACGTGGATGAAAGCGATCTGGCTTCGATGCCAGAAGAATACGACCATGAGCCAGAACTAGCGTTGGGTTCTGGTCCTGATGGTTTGGATATTACCCGTCAGATTCTTGCGCAAGCGAATGATTATCTAACTGAAGATGGCCTTTTGGTGGTTGAGGTAGGTAATAGTGAAGTGCATATGATGGAGAAATACCCACAGATTCCGGTTATCTGGTTAGAATTTGAGCGTGGTGGCAATGGTGTGTTTGCGATTACTGCTAAGGAACTGCGCCAACATCGGGATTGTTTGGTATAATCCCGCCCCTGAATTTTTAAGAACGTTTTGGATGGAATACTGCGATGTCAGGAAATAGTTACGGTAAGCTGTTTACAGTCACTACATTTGGTGAGAGTCACGGTAAGGCACTTGGCTGTATTGTTGATGGTTGCCCCCCAGGCATCGAGCTTTCTGAAGCTGATCTGCAGTTAGATTTAGATCGCCGCAAGCCGGGAACCTCTCGTCATACAACTCAACGTCGCGAAGCCGATGAAGTAGAGATCTTATCGGGTGTTTTCGAAGGTAAAACTACTGGTACACCAATTGGCTTACTGATCAAAAACACCGATCAACGTTCTAAAGATTACTCCAATATCGAAGAGACGTTCCGTCCAGCTCACGCTGACTACGTTTACACGCATAAATATGGTTTCCGTGATTACCGTGGTGGCGGTCGTTCATCTGCGCGTGAAACTGCGATGCGTGTTGCAGCAGGTGCGATAGCGAAAAAGTACTTAGCGTCTAAAGATATCGAAGTTAAAGGTTACCTATCTCAATTAGGTCCAATTGCAATCAACGAAGCTAACTTCGATTGGAATGAAGTACCTAACAATCCATTCTTCTCTCCAGATGCTGAAGCCGTTACTGAGATGGAAAACTATATGGATGCCCTGCGTAAAGAGGGTAACTCTGTAGGTGCTAAAATTTCAGTAGTCGCTTCTGGCGCGCCTGTTGGCTTGGGTGAGCCGATTTTCGATCGACTCGATGCTGACCTTGCCCATGCGCTAATGAGTATCAATGCTGTAAAAGGTGTTGAGATCGGTGATGGCTTTGATTGTGTCTCACAGAAAGGCACAGAGCACAGAGATGAGATGACACCAGAAGGTTTCTTGTCGAATCATGCAGGCGGTGTTTTGGGTGGCATCTCAACTGGGCAAGATATTATTGCGCATATTGCGCTTAAACCGACCTCTAGCTTGCGTTTACCGGGTCGTAGTATTAACAGTCGTGGCGAAGAGATTGAAGTTGTGACTAAAGGTCGTCACGACCCTTGCGTAGGTATTCGAGCGACACCAATTGCCGAAGCGATGATGGCAATTGTGTTGATGGATCACTTACTACGTGATCGAGCACAAAACGCAGATGTTAAATCTGAGATACCTGTTATCACCTGATATTAAAATTCGCCAATCGAATCTAGGAAAGGATAAATTAGCGATAATTTATCCTTTTTTGTTTTAGGGCTATAGAGGATTCAAAGCCGTTATGTCGTTTGATCTACTTGATCACTACTCATTAGATAAACAGCCCAACTTTCCGCCTAGAACCTTGCCGGTGGGTTTTATGCTGCGCTTAGCCAAAGCTCTGCACACCTATGGAATGACCGCTTATGAGCTAGAAAATACGATGAAACGTGTGGGTGAGACTCTTGGTTTTGGGGTGCAGTGTTTAGCGCAGCCTACAAACCTCATAATGAGCTTCTCACACCCAGAAGAGCCTGAGCCTAAAACCTATGTTTTCCGTGTAGATCAAGGCGAGGTAAACCTTGAGAGGCAGATCCAAGTAAACACGGTGGTTCGGGATGTCATGTCTGAATCTATCACTGTGTCAGAAGGGGCTCATCAACTCAAGGCAATCTCTAACTCAGCTGCTAGATTTGGTGTTAAAGGCCAGATGGCCGGCTTTGCTCTGTTATCAGCGGGTATCGCTCATCTTTTAGGTGGTGCTGTAGCTGAGATGCTGGTGGCCTTTTTTATCGGCATGCTAACAGCACTTATCGCGGTTAAATTTTTAAAAACTGATTCACTTAAATATTTATTTCCGACGTTATCGGCGATTTTGTCGGCTTTAGTGGCCAATTTTGTTGCTAGTATGGGGTGGCTGTCATCTCCCTATATCGCAACAGTTGCAGGGGTGATTGTGTTAGTCCCCGGTTTACCTTTGACCACTGCGGTAGCGGAATTGGCTCGACAGAATATGGTTTCGGGAACAGCAAGGTTGGTTTATGCCGGTACTATCTTCTTACAGATAGGTTTTGGTGTAGCAATTGGTAACGCTATTGGAACGGGCTTGTTTCCTGCTCAGCCAGTGACCTTTGAATGGTATCTACCTGATTGGAGTCTATGGCTATCAATCGCCTATGCAGGGATTGGGTTATGTTTTCTTTTCCAGAGCCGTCCAGTCGATATGCATTGGGTAGTCCTAGGTGGCTGCATTGCTTTTGCAGCAACCTGGTATGGGGCTCAGCTATTTGGTCAGGTCTTAGGTGCATTTATTGGTGCCTTTATTACAGGCTTGGTAGCGAACTTGTTTGAGCGTATTTCAGGGATTACCCGAGCGGTCATGTTAATGCCGGGTATTATCTTACTGGTACCGGGAAGTGTTGGTTTTCAGAGTCTCTCCCTTATGGTTGAAAAGAATGTGCTTGAAGGGATCGATACGGCATTTAGCATGAGCTTTGTTGCTATCGCGCTGGTGACAGGGTTGCTGTTTTCCTCATTAATTCTTCCCCCTAAAGAGCTGTGATGGCGAAGGGTTAACCTCAGAGTTTAATAGCTGCTAAACTGCTGTTTATGAAGATATGGAAAGCTACGGTTTCAACCGCGGTCCTAACGATTATTGGTGTTTTCGTTTCGCTAACGCCAATAAATCTTGTCGCGGGCGAAATTAGGAAAATTGTGCACCCAGATGGACGGGTCGAATATACCAACCTTAGCGATAAGCAGAGGAAGGTTAACTACACTAATAAAAGCTCCTCTTCACTCAAACAAGTCTATAAGTATCGTAATGATGACGGGGTATTGTCATTCTCAGATCAAAGACCGTTGAATATTGGGTTTGAAGTTCTCAGGTTTGATTGTTTTGCATGCGGTGTAGCTTCAACTGTTAATTGGCACACCACGCCTTTAAATTTGAATGCACATAGTTATCAAGTTAAAGAGATGTCGAAAAAATACGGCGTTGATGAAGCCTTGGTCCGTGCAGTCATTCATGCTGAATCTGCTTTCCGAGTTAATGCTGTCTCTCGGGTAGGGGCTCAAGGTCTGATGCAACTAATGCCGGCGACAGCGAAAGATCTTGGGGTTACAAATAGCATGGATGCTAATCAAAACATTGAGGGCGGGACTAAGTATCTAGCCCAGCTATTACAGAACTTCTCTGGTGATCTCACCCTAAGTACAGCAGCTTACAATGCCGGCCCAGGAGCGGTGACACGCTATAATGGCGTGCCTCCCTATGCTGAAACTAAAGCCTATGTTGAGCGCGTTGCTATCTTAAAAGAGCGTTATGCTAAAGCGTTGTAGCTTTTTCGCTCTGTTCTAACAAAATTGTACTCAATTCAGTCGCTACAGATGAGCCAAACATAGGATGCGGTCGAGGTGCGATCGCTAGAACGATATCGACAGAGGGCAGTGGAGGTAATCGTTTCTCATCTATAATTACTAGGTCATGACTAATGCTCGAAGTCGCCATGGCACTGATACCTACCCCTTCTCTTAATAAACCTTTGAGTGCAGTTGAGCTAGAAGACGCGCAGACTAAACGATAATCGAGCCCTTGTTTTTCTAGGCCATCAACCGCTGTGGTACGAAATTTACAATCTGGCTCAAATAACACCAAACGCAAGGGTGATTGCTCTAGCAGTTCTGGATATCCTCCATGTACCCAAACACCGATATCGTGTTTAAGTACAAATCCTTCGTCGCCATCTGGTGCCCGGGTAAGAATGGCGATATCTAATTCACCCGAATCCAGCATTGAACGTAATTTACTGCTGCAATTGCATTCAATATTAAAATTTAAATCAGGGATTCTCTCGCTGATTTGCTGGCATAGTTGCGGGAGAACAGATTCTGCATAATCGTCAGGGCAGCCAATTCTTAATGGCCTTTGTGCTTGGGTAAGGGAAAAGTGTCCAATAGCTTCATCATGCAAAGCGATAAGCCTTCGAGCATAACTTACCAGTTCTTGGCCTTGGTTGGTTAACGAAAGGTTGCGCCCTTCTTTGATGAATAGGTTGTGCCCTGTCTCTTCCTCAAGCTTTTTCATCTGCATGCTGATTGCACTTTGGGTACGAAAAGTCTGTTTCGCCGCGCGAGTGAAACTTCCAGTATCCACAAAAGCGATAAAGCTGCGAAGTGCATCTATATCCATACAGGGAACATCCATCAATATTTCGAATAGGAGCTATCAAAACTATTCGTTAGTCAGATAGAAAGCAAGTTGCCACAATCTTAGGTCTAGATACGGAGGATGTTATGCAGTTAATCATTGGGAATAAAAACTACTCGTCTTGGTCATTAAGAGCTTGGTTGATGCTCAAAGCTTTTGAGGTCGAATTTGATGAACTCAAGATAAACCTATTTACTGAAGAGTTTTATGAAACGTTAAAACAGCATACGCCCGTAGCCAAAGTGCCTGTATTGCTCGATGGTGAATTGAATGTCTGGGATTCTCTCGCTATTTGCGAGTATGTAAATGAGCGTTATCTGGATGGTGCTGCATGGCCGATTGATATGTCTGAGCGGGCCAAAGCGCGAGCGATTGTTAGTGAAATGCATTCTGGCTTTAATGCGTTACGTAATGAGATGCCAATGAACTGCCGAGCTAAACGTAAAATTGAGTTAAGCCCTGCAGCACAGCAAGATATTCAAAGAATGGATGCCCTTTGGACAGAATTAATAGCTACACATAATCAATCAGGGCCGTGGTTATTTGGCAGTTTTACGATTGTTGATGTGTTTTTTGCTCCAGCTGTTTTGAGATTTTTGACCTATGGTATTGAGCTATCACCTAAATCTACGGTTTATGTACAGACCGTCTTACAACATCCCGCTCTTCAGGCTTGGGTAAAAGATGCCCTGCAGGAAACCGAAGTGGTTGACGAGGATGAAGCAGGGGAGCCACTAGAGTAGATTTTACATAAAAAAAGCCGCTTAGCTGTAATGCAGGTAAGCGGCTTTGCTTTCGCTGGAAAGTTGGTTTGTATTAGTGATCTAATATCTGGCTTAAGAATAGCTGTAAACGATCTGTTTGCGGATTGTGGAAAATCTCTTCAGGTGTGTTTTGTTCTACAATTTCACCCGCATCCATAAAGATAACCCTATCCGCAACTTTTTTAGCAAATCCCATCTCATGTGTTACGCAAAGCATCGTCATGCCTTCTTCGGCTAGCTCGATCATAACGTCTAGCACTTCCTTGATCATCTCAGGGTCAAGCGCAGATGTTGGCTCATCGAAAAGCATAATTTCAGGGTTCATACACAGGGATCGAGCGATAGCTACACGCTGTTGCTGACCACCTGATAGCTGGCCTGGAAATTTATTCGCTTGGTCAGGGATTTTAACCCTTTCCAAATATTTCATCGCGATTGCTTCGGCTTCTTTCTTGGGTTTCTTTTGAACCCAGATAGGCCCTAGCGTTAGGTTTTCTAGAATAGTCAGGTGAGGAAATAGGTTAAAGTGCTGGAATACCATACCCACCTCACGGCGGATCGCTTCAATATTCTTCACATCTTCGATCATCTCTACACCGTTTACGGTAAGAGAGCCGCGTTGAAACTCTTCCAGACGGTTAATGCAGCGAGTCATAGTTGACTTACCTGAGCCGGAAGGGCCACAGATAACGATGCGTTCGCCTTTTTTAACGCGTAGGTTGATATCTTTTAATACGTGGAACTCGCCATACCATTTGTTGAGGTCCTTGATAACGATGATATCGTCGTTGTTTTCGATACGTTGTTCGTGTTCTATGCTCACAAGGAAAACCTCTTAGTTCTTATGGCTTGTGTCGAGTTTACGTTCAATTGATGCGCTGATCATGGACATGCTGAAACAGCAGATCCAGAAAACGATGGCTACAAAAAGGTAACCTTCAGTGGAATGACCGCCTAACCAACTTGAATTTGCCAGTGCTGTTTGAGTGGTACTCAACATTTCAAAGATACCGATGATCAATAAGAACGTCGTATTTTTGAAGAGCATGATAAATGTTGCCAGTATGTTTGGCATAGAGATCTTGATGACCTGAGGTAGGATGATCAGCAAGGTTTTTTGCCAAAAGCCTAGACCCAGTGAATCCGCCGCTTCGTACTGTCCGTTAGGTACAGCCTGAAAACCTCCTCGGAATACCTCAGCCATATAACCAGACATGAAGAGCGTTAGTACAATCCATACTCGCACGAGTTTGTCGACGTTTGTTCCTTCTGGAAAGAACAGTGGCAACATTACTGAGCCCATAAAGAACAGAGCCAGAACGGGTACACCACGGAAAAACTCAATCAGTACAATGCTCACGCTTTTTATAAAAGGCATGTCAGAACGACGCCCTAAAGCCCATAAAAAGCTTAATGGGAAAGCAACGATAATACTTGCAGCCGCCAGTAGAACGTTCAGTGAGAAACCGCCCCAGTAATCCGTGGAAACATATTCCAAACCGATCCAGCTACCATCCAAAATCAAAATAGATAGGAAAGGTAGTGCTAAGAAAAGAGGGATAGCGACCTTGTTGCGTAGTTCCTTACTTAGCAGATTAGATGCGGTTATTATTCCGACTAGGGCAATTAAACAGACATTGATACGCCAAATTTCTTCGGCAGGGTAGCTGCCATAGAAGAACTGCTTGGACCAAGCTTTAACAAATACCCAGCAAGCACCATCTTTTGTGCAAGCGTCTTGCGTAGCGCCCGCCCAATTGGCGGAGATAAATAGCCAATCGACCAGAGGTGGAATTACCGTCACTAAACCAGCAAGGATAAGTAGTGTTGCAATTGAATTGGATATTGAGTCAAAGAAATTATCTCTTATCCAATGAATTGGACCAACGGTATCACGTGGTGCTGGTTGATCGGGCAGTGGTTTAAATTCTTTCATTTCAATCACTCCCGATTAACGTTCAGCTAGAGAAACGCTTGCATTGAAGCGGTTCATGACAAAAGAAATGGACATGTTTACGACAAAATAGACCGCCATTGTCATAAATACGATCTCGATCGCTTGACCTGTTTGGTTAAGCGTCGTGCCCACAAATACAGTGAATAAGTCGGGGTAACCGATCGCAGTTGCCAGAGTCGAGTTTTTAACCAAACTCTGATACTCACTGTTAAGCAGAGGCACAATAACGCGCATTGCTTGAGGAACAACGATCAATTTCATGATCTTGCTCTCTTTTAAGCCGATACTACGCGCTGCTTCTGTTTGACCATGAGGTACAGCTTGAACCCCCGCCCTTACTGCTTCAGCAATAAATGCTCCTGTATAAACTGTAAGTGCTAAGGCAAGTGCCATCAGTTCAGGAATAACCGTTATACCACCTCGGAAGTTAAAGCCTTTAAGCTCTGGGAAATCCCAAGTGAAAGGAACACCTGCTGCAAACAGTGCTACAAGCGGCAAAATAAACAGAATCGCTAGACTAGCTTTTAAAACTGGGAATTGTTGGCCGGTGTCATCTTGACGCTTCTTCGCCCAACGCTTGAGGACGAAGATAGATGCAATGGCAGCAGCAATCGCAGCATAAACAATGCTTGCTCCACTTTCTGCATTAAGTCCTGGGAAGTAGAGGCCGCGAACGTTTAAGAAGATCACTTCTCCAAGGCTCAAGCTTTGACGAGCACTCGGTAGCGCTGCCAACACTGCGAAATACCAGAAGAAAATCTGAAGTAGTAATGGGATGTTTCGGAAGGTCTCTACGTAAGCGACGGCCAGCTTTCTGATTAGTAGGTTATGAGAGAAGTGAGCAACCCCCATAATAAAGCCAACGATCGTCGAAAGGATGATCCCGATTGTCGAAACAAGAATGGTATTTAATAAACCGACAATAAATGTACGACCATATGTATGCGTTGCATCGTATGGTACTAACGACATTAGAATATCGAATCCGGCAGTCGTAAACAGGAAGTCATAACCGCTTTTGATACCGCGGGCTTCTAAGTTAGCCAGCGTGTTAGAAATAATACCGTAAAAGAAATATCCCAAACCTGCTAGTAACAGCAGCTGGTAAATAATCGAACGGTTTCTAGGGTTGTTGAAGAAGGAGGGTGATGACTTCACCTGTGGCTTTTCAGACATAATTAAGCACTTATCTTCAGAAGGTTATAAGTAAAAATAGCAGAGGGGCATGAAAAATGCCCCTCTGTTTGATCCTTCCTTAGCGTACTGGTGAAGAGTACATGATACCGCCTTGGTTCCACTGGGCGTTTAGACCACGGGAAATTTTAAGCGGAGAACCCTGGCCTACGTTGCGCTCAAAGCTTTCAGCGTAGTTACCAACTTGCTTCACAATGTTATATGCCCAATCAGCTGGGATACCTAGTTTCTGACCTGCATCGCCTTCAGAGCCCATCAAACGTTTCTGAGAAGGGTTGCCTTCCATTTTCGCTTTATCGGCAGACTTGCTATCAATGTTTAGGAATTCAGCTTCTACCATCGCCATAAGTGACCAACGAACTACGTTAAACCATGCGTCGTCACCTTGACGAACAACAGGGCCTAGAGGCTCTTTAGAAATAACCTCTGGCAGTACCATTGCTGCTGAAGGATCCTTTAGGCCAATACGTAGAGCGTATAGTTGAGATTGGTCTGAAGTTAGGACGTCACAACGACCGCTTTCGAAACCAGAGCGTGTTTGGTCAGAAGTATCGAATGTGATTGCCTTGTAGCTGATACCGTTAGCACGGAAGTAATCGGCAAGGTTTAGCTCTGTTGTTGTACCTGCTTGGATACATACAGCAGCACCGTCTAGTTCTAGCGCACTTTTCACGCCAAGGTCTTTAGAGACCATGAAACCCTGACCGTCGTAGTAGTTAACGCCAGCGAAGTTAAGACCTAGAGAAGTATCACGCGTGTGAGTCCACGTAGTGTTACGAGAAAGAATATCGATTTCACCAGACTGAAGTGCAGTGAAACGCTCTTTAGCTGTAAGAGGCTTGTATTGAACTTTGCTTGCGTCACCTAGAACAGCAGCAGCAACAGAACGACATACGTCTACATCAAGACCGCTCCAAGTACCGTTCTCATCTTTCTGAGAAAAACCTGCAAGGCCAGTACTTACCCCGCAAGATACGCTGCCTCTTTTTTGAACATCTTCTAGGGTGCCTGCCTGAGCACCAAACGCTAAACCAAGTGCCATACCTGTAGCAACAACCGAGGTAAGTAATTTCATTATGTTTCTCCATCCTTTCTGAGGCTATATACGCCGCAAAACTGTCTTGTTTTTGTTATCTGTTGTAGTAAGCGTAGGTAAAAATTCCAGTTCCTAACAAACTTAGAAGAATACAACGAAAATGGTAGTAAAATTAGACTTTAGTTGTAGTTTGGCGCTAGGCCTTTGGTTGTAGGGGCTGGAGCGTGATTCGGTAGCTTCTAATGTTGTAAAAAAAAGTTCATAAAATGGATAAAGGAGCAAATAGTAAATTTATTTCTGATTGTTTGATCAAAAATGTTATTAGGGTTGAATGAAAATGTTAGTCCGATAAATGGGTTAAATTCCAAGAATTAGCGGTGTTGAATGATGTGGAATCTTTGTGCTCAAGATGGAGTGGAAATGCTTTGTTTTTTACCTTTTTCGGGGTATAAATGCGACCAAAATTTAAGGCCTGCGAAGTTAGGTTTATACTCTAAATTAATGTAGTGCGTTTAGCGGTGCTACCCCTTTTTTCGTTAGTTAGCGAGTAAAGCAAGTGACAACGTCTTTAAAAGAAAATTTATACAAAGAAACACTCCATAAAGGTTACGGTCAAGAATTTGATGTAGAGGAAGTGTTGTTCGAGCAACAAACGGATTCTTGGCATCTAATTATTTTCCGTAATTCCGTTTATGGCACTGTTATGGCGTTGGACGGGATCATTCAAACGACGGAAAGAGATGAGTTTGTGTACCATGAAATGCTAACGCATGTGCCGATTCTGGCTCACGGGAATGCAAAAAAAGTTTTGATCATCGGTGGTGGTGATGGCGGAATTCTACGTGAAGTTTGCCGTCACCAGTCGGTTGAGCATGTTACTCAAGTAGAGATCGATCAAGCCGTAATCGGTATGTGTAAAACATACCTTCCTAATCACTCTGCAGGTGCGTTTGAAGATCCCCGTGCCAATATTGTTATTGCTGATGGTGTTGAGTACGTTAATCAAACAGAAGAGAAGTTCGACGTTATCATCTCTGATTGCACAGATCCTGTAGGCCCTGGTGAAGTTCTGTTCTCAAGCCGTTTTTATGAAGGTTGCAAAAACTTGCTGACAGAAGGTGGTGTTTTTGTCGCACAAAATGGTGTTCCTTTCTTACAGCAAGATGAAGTTATTACGACGCGTCGTCGTTTAAGTCCTTATTTCAAAGACCAATCTTTCTATACCGCAGCTGTACCTACATATATCGGTGGTGTAATGACCTTAGCATGGGGTTCTGATAATGAGTCATTACGAACGATCGATTTGGCAGAGTTGCAGAAGCGCTTTGATAACAGCGGAATCGAAACTCGTTACTACAACCCTCAAATGCACTTAGGTTGCTTTGGCTTACCGCAATATTTATTAAATGCTTTAAAAGAGGCATGATGAGAGCGGTACTATCTAGTTAACTTACTAGTTAAAATAGTTATCTAGTCTACTCGATAGCCGGTTGCCGTCAGGTGAACCGGCTTTTTATTTATTATCAATCCGGAAAGGGACAGATCAGCTTATGCCGCAGTTCGATCAGTATATTCGCCTTTCTGGATTTTATTTCTTCTATTTCGCCTTATTAGGTGCTTTGGTTCCTTATTGGAGTCTTTATCTAAAATCATTTCAGTTTGATGCCCAGACCATTGGTTCGCTGATGGCTTTGTTGCAATTGTCTAGAATAGTAGCGCCCAATTTATGGGGCTGGATGGCTGATAGAAGTGGCAAGCGTGTCGAGATTGTTCGTTTTGGCGCGTTGATGACCTGCATAATGTTTGTCGGTATCTTCTGGCAAACAACCGCCATAGGGATCGGCTTAGTAATGTTAGGCTTTAGCTTCTTCTGGAATGCGGTACTTCCTCAATTTGAAGTGATAACTCTAAGTCAGCTTGGTAATGAGAAATCCCGTTACAGCCGTATTCGATTATGGGGGTCTATCGGATTTATCGTAACGGTCGCAGGCCTTGGTGCTTTGCTGGATCATATTGATATTCGTTGGTTACCCTGGATTCTGTTCGGATTAATGATCTTAATTTGGCTGAATACCTTGTTTATCCCGCCGAGTGCTGCTCAATCAGATTCGGCCAATATATCAGCGGATAAGCGTAGTTTTATGCAGTTGCTGCTACGTCCACAGGTTATAGTCTTCTTTGTCATCTGTTTTCTTGTTCAATTTGGGCACGGGGCATACTACACCTTCTATAGCGTATTGATGGTTGATGTTGGATTTAGTCGATCAGAAGTAGGGTTGCTTTGGGCTGTAGGTGTTATCGCAGAAGTGATCATCTTTATCTATATGCATTGGATGATACAGCGATGGGGCATACGAAATATTATGTTAGTCAGTTTGCTGCTATGTGTTTTACGCTGGTGGCTGATAGGTCTAGTCCCTGAAAACCTATGGATCATGTTATTTGCCCAAACACTTCACGCTGCAACGTTCGGAACCTTACATGCCGTTGGCATTGCTCTGGTTCATCAGTATTTTACTGAGAAAACCCATGGGCAGGGGCAAGCTTTATTTTCTAGCGTGGGCTTTGGCTTGGGTGGTGCACTGGGAGCTTATGTCAGTGGTTTGTTATGGGATGACTTTGGATCATTAACTACGTTTTCTGTATCTGCTTTGGCAAGTCTATTTGCTGTTATCTTAGCGTTTATTTGGATCTTTCCTAATAGGATTAGGGACTAGTAGAAATTTTTTTCATTATTTCAAAATTAAAGCTACCTGATTGTATTAATAAGGTAGCTTCACAATTGGCTGTGGAACTTGAAGTAGGTTTTAGTTGTTAGGTAACTTAGCGCCTAACACAATAATTCCATTATTACATTCAATTGCAGTGGTTGTTTGGCGCGTAATATCCCCTTTACTCGTCAATGGATCTACGCAGAAGGCGTCAAATTTTTGGTTATTTGATAATGATATCAAGTCTGCTTGTGAGCTAGCTGGACCGATGAATAAATCAGTATGAGCTTGGCTTTCAGGGAATTGTATGCGGAATACCCAAGGAAATGTGCTTTCTAGTGCTTCAACAGTGATGTTTTCTTGACCATCAAATAAATAAGCTAATAGCTTGTAAGCGTAGTAGCCAGGCTTGGCTTGGCCGCTTTTATCAAACAGGGGTACTTTTTGGTTTCCCCAAGTCGTAGACATCGCTTCTCCTAACCCAAACCATAAACAGAAAGGGGACTCTAATGCCAAAAGATTAAGGTTCCTATTAATTACAGCATGAAAATGATTTTCGTCGGTATAAGTATCCTCGTAATCTAGGGATGGACCGCCGCATTCTGAAGAAATAATTGTATCTATTGGTAGAGTTGTCTCTGTGGATAGTTGGTTAAGACGAGCTGGGTCTCGCTCAATTGGGCCGTATAGGTGAGCATCGGCTAAATCATACTGACTATGAAAAAGAACTGCGCGGAAGTGGTTGTTAATAATATTCTGGATATGTGTAGATTGGACATCTTCAGCGCTTAAGGTCGTACTGGAAAAGTGTCCCCATTTTTGCTGCACAAGAAAATCTTCAATGCCTTCAGCAAGAAGTAAGGCATCTAGGTTAAACGTTGCTAGACCACCAAGAACAAATGTGGCGTTAGGGTCAATTTTTTTTACAGCATCATGAGCTGTATTGATGTAGTCGATTAATGCTTCTGTGGAACCAGCCCATCCACCAGATCGGTTTTGGTCGCTGATCCATTCATTAGCCGCTTGATAATATTGTATTGGGGCATTTAAATTCGGAGCGTCTTCGTACCCATCGAAGTTATAGCGCTCTACCACAGCCTCAACAAAACTTTTCCATTGATTTATATCTAACGGTTCGCCATTACGAATGTGATGGGTGTCAGCTCTAGTAGCCCAATTTGCATTTGATTCAAAAGTAATAAATGGTTTGAGTCCTAGGTGTTGGAGAGTTTGTATCTTGCTATCGAACCCTTGCCAGTCAAAGGTGCCTTCCGTTGGTTGAATTCTTCCCCAAGAGGCTGAGATGCGAACTATGCCGATGCCGGCTTCTTTAATGATTGGGTAGTTATGAACACTTCCACCAGGGAAAGCTAATCCTAGATGATAGTTGGTGGGAGCAGTTATAGTTCTTAGATCGAGTGATTCAGCATTACTGACAGAACTTGTAAAAAGGGATAACAATAAGCTAAATAAAAAATGTTTTCGGGTAAAAATAGTCAATTCGACCTCCTATAATTAAATTAAGGAGCTAACGAATTCAATGCATTACTGCGACACTCTTTTATTTCTGCTTCGTCCCTGGAGCATGGCCCCAGAGTGGCTCAAACTCACTCAAGAGCGAGTTTAAAATTGAATTTTGCTCTAAAAAGTTTAGTTGGTTGTGGAGCTAAAAAGAGGATATTTTCTCAATTAAAAAGCTATATATATGCATATAGTTACTACTACGATTGAGTTAATAGGAAGGGTTAGTGCCTACAATAGCATAACCTTTTGTTTAGTATAGGATTTAATGCCCCATCAATATTGATAGGGGTAAAAGAGGTTGCTCTTAAGTATATTAATTTGACTGCTGTTTTCTACAAGAAAGCATTAGTGCCCAAAACTCTGAAAAGTCATTAACGACAACATCGGGTTTATAAGGGTAGCGTTCGTTGCCTGGGAAAATTTTGTTTAGCCAAGGCTGATCCCACTGAGCTCCGTTAAAGAACACGCTGGTGATACCGGCTGACTTAGCGGCAATTACATCAGTTGTGCTGTCTCCTACGTACCAGATGTCCAAGCCTAGATCACAATTTAGATTGTCTGCGGCTTTTAGAATCTGGTCAGTGTGAGGCTTACGTTGAACTGTATCATCGCCACAAATTTCGGTATCAAATAGATGTGCCCAGCCATCATCGACCGTATTGAGTTCGTGAATAAAGAATTCGCGATCGCGATTGGTGATGACACCTACGGTTAATCCCAGTTTTCTCAGGCCCTCAAGCATATTCCGAACTTTAGGTTCAAAGGGCAGAGCAGTACCGTAGTATTTGCGGTAATGCTCAGTAAAACCTTTGTGAGCGAGTTTTTTGGCAACTTCATTGTCTGCAAAAAGGATCTCGAAAATGTCGGTTCTGGATATCTTGCGGTCGAGTTTTATTTTAGGGTGTAGGCTTAGATTCTCTCGGACATAATCAACTAGGCGCTGATCATCTGGGGATTTACATTTTGCTGAATCAACCAGCTGTTCCAAAAGTCCCATATTACGTAGATCTTTGAGCATATCGTCCACCGCGTGATACATCGCATCTAGGGTATCTACAAGGGTGGCATGCCAATCAAATAGAACAACTTTAGGGTAGGTTAGATTAACGACCGCAGGGTGCCAGTCAGGTTCCTCCCTCTGCGGTTGAGGTTTTCTTGGTGGAAGGCGAGGAGGTCGTTGCTGCATTAATTCTGGGGTGGTAATGCCGTTACGGCTTTGCAGCACGAGATCTAATAACTCATCAAAATCATCAATGATAATATCTGGATCATATTGGTGGTGGGCCGATTCAGCAAATACTTGTTCAAACCAGTGAGGGCTCCATAAGGCACCGTTATAAAAGACCCGTGTTACGCCAGCTTTGGTAGCCGTCATCATATCGGTAACGCTATCGCCTACATACCAGAGGTGCTGGTCGGCGAGCTCGTCGACTGATTTGCTTGCCTGAATCATCGAGCTAGGCGCGGGTTTATAGTGAAGCATCTCATCGCCGCAAAGTGAGACATCAAATAACTCTTTCCAACGGCCATTTTCAACAGCCTCTAATTCGGGTTCTAGAAATTCACGGCTACGGTTGGTAACAACACCGATCTTAATACCTAATTTCTTAAGATAAGTGAGGTACTCATACATCCCAGCTTGGAAAGGCTTAACGCTGCCGTAGTGATTTCGATAGCAGTCATTGTAAGCTTTGTGAGCAATAGCATTAGCTTTATCGTTATCGCCAAACAAAACCTCAAATACATCGGTTCTGGATATGCGTTGCTCTGCTAAGACGCGTGGATGCAGATGTCGATAGATACGGATATAGCGAATGAGCTTTTCGTCATCTTCGGTTTTGGCATTCTCTTCGGGCAAAATGTGTCGGGTGAGATTTAGCTCGTCTAATTGAGCAAGCATCTCTTCGATGGCTTGATACATTGCGCCGTGGGTATCGACAAGGGTGCCATGCCAGTCAAACAGCATGAGCTTAGGGTAGGGGAGTACAACGGTATCCATATCTGATCTCCTCAGCCAAAATTGAGGGTGGCATAGAAATCAGTATAGACAGGATATTGATTAGGGAACCTACGAACAAGTCCAATACGACTCAGGCTTACAGTACAATTGAAGCACGAGGCAATGATTACAGGCATGCTGGTTGCCTGTCGAAAATCATTAACAAAGTGATTCAGTTGCACTGTAAGCCCCGTTGGGTGGGTTCTAAAACGGCCATCTACTTTGTTAGTCGACTTGAAAAGGTCTAGACATTTCACTGCGCCGACTTTCGCGTATATGGTCGTTTTATAATCCACTGAGGAAGTATGGGACTTCTTCGTAGGTTCCTACAGAAAAAGCCCCCAGTAGATTTTCTCTGCTGAGGGCTTTTGGCTATTTATGCAGGGACGTTTTATACCGCTAGAAGAAGCTTCTCTAGCTTGATTTGATCAGCTGCAAAGCTGCGGATTCCTTGAGCTAGCTTCTCTGTAGCCATGGCATCTTCGTTCATCATCCAGCGGAACTCAGCTTCGCTCAAAGAAAGTTTGCCTTGCTCGGAAGCTGCGGATTCAGGTGCAAGTTTAGTTGGCAGCTCATCAGTGCTGTCTTCTAATTCTTGCATCAGGGCTGGAGCGATTGTTAAACGATCACAACCTGCTAACTCTTGGATTTCGCCAATGTTACGGAAGCTCGCACCCATTACGATGGTGTTGTAGCCATTCGCTTTATAGTAGTTGTAGATACCCGTTACTGATTGAACGCCTGGGTCGTTAGCGCCAGTAAAGTCGCCTTCTTCGTTCGCTTTGAACCAATCAAGAATACGGCCAACAAAAGGAGATATTAGGTAAACACCTGCGTCTGCACATGCTGCCGCTTGGGCAAAGCTAAATAGCAGAGTTAGGTTGCAGTTGATGCCTTCCTGCTCAAGCTGACGTGCTGCTTGAATACCTTCCCAAGTCGAAGCGATCTTGATCAGGATGCGGTCTTTAGAGATACCGGCTTCTTCATAAAGGCCGATCAACTTACGCGCACGTTCCAATGTTGCTTGAGTATCAAACGATAAACGTGCATCAACTTCTGTCGAGATGCGACCTGGAATGATATTTAGAATCTCACGACCAATTTCTACCGCAAGGCGATCAGTCATGTTGTCCAGTACTTCTTGCTCGCTACCACCTTTTTCAGTCGCCCAGCGTTTAGCTGTTTCTAATAGAGCGCTGTACTGTGGAAGCTCAGCGGCTTTTAGCAGTAGAGATGGGTTAGTGGTCGCATCAACAGGTTTAAAGCGAGCAATGGCTTCGATATCACCGGTATCAGCAACAACAGTAGTAATTTCTTTTAGCTTTTCTAACTGACTTGTCATCTTTCTAGTAGTCCATTCTAATCTGGTACACGTTCCAGTGCTTCAAAGAGTACATCAATTGAAGCGCCAGGTTTATGCGCATTTTCGCTAATAAAGCGGCGGAACTGTTTACCGCCGCGTTGCGCGTGAAATAGCCCAAGCATATGCCGTGTGATGTGGTGTAGCGAAACACCTTCTGCTAATTGTTCCTGAATATACGGCACCATCGCGAGAGCAGCCCCTTTACGGCTGATCTTCTCATCAGGGCAGGCGTACAACTCGTTATCTACATCTGCCAAAAGATAAGGGTTTTGGTAGGCTTCGCGGCCTAGCATTACACCATCAACATGTTGCAAATGTGTGTGACACTCTTCGAGGGTCTTGATGCCGCCATTGATATGCACTTCTAAATCAGGGAATTCCTGCTTTATTTGGTAAACCCAGTCATATTTCAATGGCGGAATATCGCGGTTTTCTTTTGGGCTTAGGCCCTGAAGAATCGCTTTGCGTGCATGGATAATAAAGACATTACATCCACTGCTACGTACTGTCTCCACAAAGCTGACTAGCTCTTCATAGCTGTCCATATCGTCGATGCCAAGACGGTGTTTTACCGTAACTGGGATCTTTACTGCAGATTGCATCGTTTCTAAACACTCAGCGACTAACTGAGGGTGAGCCATTAGGCAGGCTCCGATCATATTGTTTTGAACACGATCGCTAGGACAGCCAACGTTAAGATTCACCTCATTGTAACCATAATCCTCAGCCATCTTGGTACATTGGGCTAAATCGGCTGGGTTGCTGCCACCTAACTGCAATGCAACAGGTTGTTCCTGCGTGTTATAACGCAAAAATCTATCTGCTTCGGCATGGATCAAAGCACCGGTAGTTACCATCTCGGTATATAAAACCGCTTGGCGACTTAAAATACGGTGAAAATAACGGCAGTGACGGTCCGTCCAATCCATCATAGGTGCAACGGTAAAGCGACGGTTTAGGTTATCTGTTGTAGAGGTCATTAAATGTGTAGATACAATCAAAATCGAAGAACAGAGGCGATTATATACTGTCTACCGATTTTGCGCTGCACATAGGTGGATTTTGTCCAACTATTTGTACGGAATCTAATGTAGAAGTGATAGCCTTAGCTTCTAACGCTAGGCGATAAATTTAGGGAAATGACTTTACCATGAGCGATAAACCACAGGGTGCGACTGCCAAGAATACGGGCTTAAAGCGTTTTTATTATGCTTCAATCTATTCATGGCAGGGCCTGAAAGCTGCTTATGTTCAAGAACCTGCTTTTCGTTACGAAGTTTGGGGAAGTGCGATACTTATTCCTCTATCTTTTCTTGTGGCTCAAAGCCCGATGCAATTGGCTGCTTTAATTTGTACTTGCTTGTTGGTGTTAGCTTTTGAGTTGGTCAACAGCGCCATTGAAGCGGTAGTCGATCGCGCGGGTACTGAGTTTCATGAATTAGCTGGGCTTGCTAAAGATTTAGGTTCAGCCGTTGTGATGGTTGCACTGATTATGGGTGGCTTGATCTGGGGCGCTGTACTTTGGGAAAACTATTTATAGTTTCTCTCTCATTATCTATCGCCTAATTGATTTCTTAGTGGCTCGAAAAGGGCCGCTAAGTATATAATTGCCGCTATTCATTTTTATCAGATTTCCAAGGACACCAATGACGACCGTTCGTACCCGTGTTGCACCTTCTCCAACAGGTGACCCTCATGTAGGCACAGCCTATATCGCATTGTTCAATCTAGCCTTTGCTCGTCAGCATGGCGGTCAGTTTATCTTGCGTATCGAAGATACAGACCAAACACGTAGTACGGATGAATCTGAACAGAAGATTCTAGACTCGCTACGTTGGTTAGGTTTGGAATGGGATGAAGGTCCAGACGTAGGTGGCCCTCACGGTCCTTACCGTCAAAGCGAACGTAAAGCTGACTACGCAAAATACGCGATGCAGTTGGTGGAAGAAGGCAAAGCATTCCTTTGCTACCGTACATCTGAAGAGTTGGATGAGCTACGTACTGCTCGCCGCGCAGCAGGCGGTCACACTGCGCTTAAGCAAAGCGATCTTGCCCTTCCTGTAGAGGAAGTAGAAAAGCGTAAAGCTGCGGGTGCGCCTTATGTCGTACGTATGGTTGTACCTGAATGTGAAGGTGCCTGTGAAGTTGACGATATGCTTCGCGGTACGATTGAGCTGGAATGGGGCATGGTTGATGCTCAGATTTTGCTTAAATCCGACGGTATGCCGACTTACCACTTGGCAAACGTTGTAGATGATCACCTAATGGAGATCACGCACGTTATCCGTGGTGAAGAGTGGATCAACTCTGCGCCTAAGCATAAGTTGCTCTACGAATACTTTGGTTGGGATATGCCGAAGCTATGCCACATGCCGCTTCTACGTAACCCTGACAAATCTAAGCTATCTAAGCGTAAGAACCCTACTAGTATTCTTTACTATCAGCGTATGGGCTTCTTGCCAGAAGCATTGTTGAACTACCTTGCTCGCATGGGTTGGTCTATGCCGGATGAGAGCGAGAAATTCACACGTCAGCAGATGTTCGATAACTTCGATATTCAGCGTGTATCTCTGGGTGGTCCAATCTTTGATCAGGAAAAACTAAGCTGGTTAAACGGTTTATGGTTGCGTGAAGACCTAGACCCAGCGCAATTTGCAGCTAAGTATCAGGAGTGGGCACTAAACCCTGAATACCTGATGCAGATCGTTCCGTTGATTCAGCAGCGTGTAGAGAAACTTTCTGACGTCGCTCCACTTGCGAGTTTCTTCCTATCCGGTATGTTGGATATCACAGAAGAAGATTTTGCGCATAAATCATTGGAACTTGATGATATCCGCAAAATGCTGCAGTACTCAGTATGGTTGCTAGATACAGAAACTCAGTGGAATAAAGATCGTCTATTCGGTCAGCTTAAACAGCTTGCTGAAGCGATGGATTACAAAATCCGCGACTTCCTATTCCCATTGTTTATCGCGGTAGCTGGCACTAACCAGACTGTATCTGTAATGGATTCTATGGCGATCCTAGGTCCAGATATGACACGTGCGCGTTTACGTCATGCGGTCAATGTTCTTGGCGGCCCTTCTAAGAAAGAAGCGAAACGTTGGGAAAAAGAATATCGTGCGCTAAGTTCGAATATATCTTAAATTCAGGCTTTTTCTAAACTAGGCCCATTAAACAAAACGTTTATGGGCCTTTGTCGTTTTTAGCAGTTTCTATCTTTGCTTCAGATATAAGTGAAAGGTCAATGTAGAGGCGTTACTTGATAACGGTCTGCCTACACGTACCTAGCTTTTGGTGGAAGCTTTAAGAAAACAAACCGTTAGACAGCCTTTGTGGAAGGAGGAGTTTTGCCTCTGATCTTCCCTTTTCTCTCTTATTCTTTGGTAACTAGCGCGATGGTTTATTCGTATGACCAGCTGCCTCGCTCTTCTAGCAGTATTTCCTGAGGTTCACGAATCACTTGCAGTAAACCAGATTCATAAACGTTGTAGGTGATTTTGCCGTTCTGAAAACGGTAACCAAGAAACCGACATGGGGTAATGCCATCAGCACAGGTTTGATGCAGAGTTTTACCTTTGAGGTTGATACTGTTTCCAGATCTCTTTGACGAGCCTATATAAGTGATGTCTTCACAACTAACTTCGCCTTCATCGCAATGCTTAGTGATAACAATTTTGTAGTTCTCTGTTTCAAGCATCTCGCCAAATGCAGTATTGGCTAGGAAGAATAGGGCGATCGCAAAAATTCTCATAACATCACTCATCAATCTATCAGCTCCTATGCTACAGGAGCGACTCTTCGGTACAAATCATTTTAAAGATATTTAAGAAGAAGGGCTTTGTTGGTTTTATGAACTAACACGATGTGAGGGGGTCTATGAAGCTCACATAGATGATGGGATTAATATGTCGTATCTAATCGAAAAGCTGAAATCGAGCCCGAGCAAACAAGAGTTAACACGGCGCCAATGGCTTAAATCAGCCGCTTTAGCGACTGCAGGAATAGGCGCATTTGGGCTTCTGTCTGGTCCATCCATAGCTAAAGAAAATACTCGTGGTATCAAGGGGCGTATAGCGCCTGAGTTAAATGTGAATTATTGGATCGATGGCAAAGGGAATAAGACGGAACCGTTTTCGGTAACAGAGCATAAAGGTAAATGGATTTATCTGAAATGTTTTCAGGAGTGGTGTCCAGCTTGTCATTCTGTAGGCTTTCCAAATTTACAGAAGTTAAAAGCAGCCTTCCCTAATGACGACAAAATTGTGGCCGCGGTTATCCAAACAACCTTTGAAGGTCACTCTATCAATAATGCAGATGCTTTACGTAAGAATCAGCTTAAATACGGTTTAGAACTGCCTTTTGGTCATGACCCGGGCAATTCTGATCTACCTCGAACCGATCCAGGTCATTTCCCAAATACAATGGTGAATTATCGTACCGGTGGAACTCCTTGGGTTACGTTGATCGATCCGAATGGAGTAGTTGCTTTTGATGGTTTTCATATCGATATCGACCAACTGATCAGTTATTTAAAAGAGAATGTTTAACTTTTAGGCTCCACTGTCAGGTTTTAGGAATACTGACGTTGTTAGTATTCCTAAGTAATTTTGAAAAGTGTTAAGCGGTTAACGTTTCGCAGGTTAAGTATTTATCTAAATCTTCTTCATTTAGAGGTTTGCTGAAATAGTACCCTTGGTAATGTTTGCAGCCCTGCTTCAACAGTAATTGCTGTTGTTCTAATGTTTCTACGCCTTCTGCTATAACGGAATAGCCTAGCTCGTGCGTCATAGAGATTATATTTCCGACAATGACAGCATCATTGGGGTCGGTAGTGATATCGTTGATAAAGCTTTTATCAATCTTTAATTCGTCTAGCGGCAGCAATCTCAAATAGGTAAGGGAGGAGTACCCTGTACCAAAATCGTCCATAGATATTTTGACACCTAGCTCTTTTAACGAGTGCATCTTAGTAATGGCTGATTCAGTATCATCGATGATCACACCCTCTGTTATTTCTAGCATCAGTTCTTCAGGCTTGATCTGGAAACGATGAATACTGGCTTTCACATCGTTAACGAAGTTGGCTTGATTAAACTGCAGAGGGCTGACGTTAACAGCGATATAGCGAATAGGTTGTCCTTGGGTATACCATTTCTTCATTTGGCTACAGGCTTGTTCAATCACCCAATGGCCTAAGGGAATGATCAAACCACTTTCTTCAGCGATAGGTATAAATTCATCAGGTGAGATAAAACCTCTCTTAGGGTGATTCCAGCGGAGCAGGGTTTCAACGCTTTGGCATTCTCCCTCTTCGTTAACTTGAGGCTGATAGACCAAATTAAGTTCGTTATGAGTAATTGCGTAGCGTAATTCTGCTTCGATACGTAAGCGTTCGTCTGCTTTGGTTTGCATGTCTTCTTCAAAGAAGCAGTAATGGTGTCTGCCCTTTGATTTGGCTTGATACATAGCAGTATCTGCCTGCTTCAGGAGTTCTTCTGCACCAAAGTGAGCTTGATTGAAGAAGGTAATACCTATGCTGGTGGTGATATGAAAGTGGTTTGAATTCAGCTCGAAAGGCACATCTAAAGCTTCAATGATTTTGTTAGCGACTATACGCGCCCGTTCATAAATCTGTTCTTGATTTAGACGGGGCAGAGCGACAATGACTACAAATTCATCCCCACCCAAGCGGGCAATGGTGTCCTCTTTTCGCAAGCATTCAGTGAGTCTGTTGCCTACCTGTATTAATAGTTCATCTCCGATACTGTGACCTAATGAGTCATTGAGATGTTTGAAGTGATCCAAGTCCAAGAACATTACAGCACCACTGCAGCGCTGCCTTTCTGCGCTGGCAAGGCGCTGGTTTAAGCGGTCATAAAGTAAACGTCTATTGGGAAGGCCTGTCAACGGATCAAAAAAGGCTAATTTCTTAATTTGAAATTGGCTTTCTAACAGCTGTTCTGTCTTGCGGTTAAACCAATGGGTCAAAGCACCTAGCTCGCCTTTATCCGTAGTTTTTATTAATTGTTGCGAACGATGATCGTCCGATAAGCCTTCTTGTAGCTGCTGGGTAAGTTGAAATAGAGGTGATGTCAGATGGTAACGTAGCAAGGCCCACACCAATATCATGGCTATTAGCACAATAAAAATTGTTGCCATAAGAAGCTGATTAAAAAGTGTTTTGGCATCTTTCCGGGCTGAACTGTTTGGCATCACTGTAACAATTTGCCAAGCGGTTTTAGGCATAGTGGTTACCGTGACAAATACTGCCTCGTTTAAAAAGTAATCTTGTTCTATTAGTTCATTGGTTCTTTGTGCAGTTTTAGTTGTATGCCTGTTTAGTAAAGAGGCAATGATAGTCGCTTCAGGAAGGTCTATTTGGTAACTGTCGTTTGCCAGTTTCTTGGCAAGTGTATCGGTCTCAATGCCGTTTGGTGAGTTTAGATATCTATTCTGAATACGGAGTAATCTGGCGAGAGATTCAAATGCCCTAAACTCTTTTGCTAGCTCTTCCATTGTTATGTAAGGCAGGAGACTTCCTTCGTCGGAAGAAGGATTTGATAGGCGAGCCAGTTTGTCATCAGGAAAGGATAGAAACCTGCCGTTACGATCCAGCGCGAAAGCATATCCACCAAACTCTTGTGTCGCTTCATGGAGTAACTTTTGCAGCCCTTCGAGTTTGAGATCGACAGTTGTAGCACCTAAGAATTTTTCATTGTCATAAAGCGGTGAAGTCACTGTGACCATGGGCTGTAGAGAGTAAGGATCAGTATAGGATTTGGACCAGTAGCGTTGGTTTCTGCCAAGATGCTGAGCCGGCACGTACCACTCCTCATGATGATAGCCATTACCTTCTGGAAGGTTATAGTCGTTGTAAAAATTTAATTTTCCTTGTCTATCTCGGCCCCAAAAATGACTATTGCGTTCAACATTTTTATTAAATATGTAGGGCTCTGGCCAAGTACCACCTCCTGCTATGAGATGTTTGGAACCTGCTCTATCTAGAAGAGACAACATTAAGGATGAGAAACGTTTATCTTCAGCAGGGATTACTTTAGCGATATCAGCCATAGAGATGACAATTGATTCCGCAATGGTGGTACGTTGGTTTAGTTCTGAAACAACCTTGTCGCCCGCCTTACTTAATTTTAGATACGCTTGGTTCTCAATTAGGTGATCACCGATGGCGCTAACTACGGCGATGATGGTCACCATTATTAGAAAGAAAATAGTAAGGAAGATTGCGGATACGCGAAACTGTAGGCTGTGGTACCAGTGGATATTGAAATCAGGTGTACTACGCATAGTTCAGCCTCCTGCTGATCTAACTCTTATCCTTAGAATGGCGATGATCTCAATTACTAGGCCGTTCCAAGTTGCCTGTTGGACTTGCCGTCTGATTACAAAGTAGTACATATATCTCGCAGTTGCGAGAGAACGAGAAATTAAATTTTTACGAATGTTGGAACCTGAATTTACAGCTCCAAGGGAAAGTATTTACTTTTTCAAGCTCTGACTACAAGCCATTAAAAAAGGCCCTGTAAAACAGAGCCTTAATTGATTCAAAAGGGGATTAGTGATGGTGGTGGTTAGTCTCTATGACATTTTTTATTGGTGCTGAAACATTGATCTTCTCACCATTAGAAAAGGTAAGTTCTATATCAACTGTATTGCCAACATTTAAGGATTTGTCTAGTTTCATAAGCATCAGGTGATAACCACCAGGTTTCAACGCTACTGTTTGAGTGCTTGGGATTTGAATCCTCTCGACTTGGCGCATCATCATGACGCCGTCTTCCGTTATGTGATTATGAAGTTCTGTTCTTTTAGCAGAAGCAGTTTTTGCAGATGTTAAATATACATCGCTTCTATTTCTGTTTGTTATGTTTAAAAAAGCTGCAGTATGGCCAGAACCTGGAATAAGTGCTCTTACGTATGCGTCACTGGTAATGATCTCCGCCATTGCAGAAAAGGAGCTTAGGCTGAGTACTGTCGCCAGGCATGTATTTAGCAGAGTTTTCTTGTTCATTATGTTTCCTCGCTTAGTAACGCTTGAATCTCTTTAGTGAGTTCAATTGGTGTAAGTGCATGGTTTAAAGCTTTTGAAAGTTTGCCATTTTGATCGATTAAGTACAGGCGCGATGAGTGGTCCACAGCGTAGCCTAAAGCCGAATCCTTTAACTCGACCATACGATAAAAAGCACCATACTGTTTTACTACTTTATCTATAGTTTCACGATCTGCTGTAGCGCCGTGAAAATTAGGATGGAAGTAGCTTGCGTATTTCTCTAGTTTCTCCGGTGAGTCTCTATCCGGATCTACACTCATAAAAATTCCCGCTACGTTTTCTTGCTGAGCAGGTGTTAGGTCCTTGAGCCCTTGGGCAGCGACTGCTAAGGCTGTTGGGCAAACATCTGGACAAGAAGCATAGCCAATAAAAAACAATACAACTTTACCACGGTAATCTTCTAATTTTAGCTCACCTTGCTGAGATTGAAGGATGAAGTCTCCCCCCAATTTTTCACCTAATGCGATGCGTTGCTCTACAGGCTGTGGGCGAAGGTAAAAAGCTAAAGCTACACCTGCTAGCATAACGAGTGTTAGTAGAAGAAGATTTCTTAAAGTGGTCATTTAATCATCTGTCCTTTAGGTTGAAGGTTATCGGGCGTCAAACTCAAAATTGGCCTGTGTAACTTGTCCCTGTTCTTCAATTTTAATGGAAGATATCCAAGTCATCTTCCCTGTGGTGCAAATAGGGAGAGTGATGTTGCCTTGCCATCTGTTGGTTGTACCCGGAATCTTTGTTAGTAATGTTTGGTTGACTCCCATGTACATCGATTTACCTTGGAGGTCGATTAAGACCTGTTCGGCAGCAATATTTTCTATAGTCACATCAAACAATAGCGGCTTACTTGAGCTGATCTCTTCTGCAATGATTGATAGCTCAACTTGCTGATCCTCAATAGCCGCTGTGCATTTGCTTTGATGAAGATCGCACTCAGGAGCTGTTAGCAATTGACGGGTGTGAGGGGGCGTTTCTTGCAACAGCTGAGGCACATATATTACAGATCCCAACCCGATGATTATGACAAAGATAATCAAAATCTGTAGGGGGAGGGTATTACGACCCTGAGTTGGTTCATTCATATATCTGTTCCTGAGTACCGCTATAGTCTACGTTCTTGTAGTGTGACAACAAAAGTGACAAATTGTCGCACTAAGAATACATCTTTTTATTAGTTGATGATGCAACTTACTAATTGTTGTTCAAAGCTTTTCCAATCATGTGCTTGGTGGGAAATAACTTCGATCCGGTTATCTCTACGATAAGCGATGGTTTCGATACCAAGCTCATTGCCTACTTGGTTAAAAAACTTCCAACCTCGATCTGTGTGAAATACACCTTTGACTCGGTCTACATTTTCAATACCTTGTAGAACCACTTCGAGCTTGTAAGTCGAGAATTTATCATCTGGATTAAATATCCACCCCATTGTATGTAAACCGCCATTAACATTTCCTTTATGAAACGGAATTTTAGGGCGAGGCTGAAATAGCATACCGATCATTGGAGTTGCACTATTATCCTCGTTAGATAAGTGTCGATGATGCTGTTGCGATTCAGTTTCTTTAGCTGTGTGAGTGATATCTAGAAGTGAAAGGTTAATTTGCCCTTGGGTAGCTACTATTTGCTTTTGTTTTGGGGGGTAAAGCCCCGCTATTTTCTGTTCTGTAGCCGAAACTTGTTCTGATGAAGCAAGATCCGTTTTGTTTAATACAATCACGTCGGCTAAATTAATTTGGTCTTGAAAAGTAGGATGTTCAGTTATCTCGCTGTTTTCGATCGAGCGCGGGTCAACGAGGCAGATAATTGAGCGTAGTTCTAGAGCATCTTTGAAATGTTCATTTTTCAGCGTGTCTACGATGCCAGCAGGGTGGCCTATACCAGTAGGTTCAATGATGAGTCGGTCAGGTTTTGTTTGCCTTAGTAGTGTCGCTAAAGTTGAGGTAAGACTGGGGCCTAACGTACAACAAATACAACCACCAACGAGCTCTTTTACTTTCACCCCTTCGTTACTTTTCGTTAGGACTGCTTGGTCTATGCCTATTTGACCAAATTCATTCACTAAAATTGCCCAAGTTTCGTCATCGGGCTTTTGAGCTAGCAGATGATTGAGAGCTGTTGTTTTACCTGTCCCTAAAAAACCAGTGATGATGTTGGTTGGAATATTTTTTAATTGGGACATCTCAGGTTCTCATCTTATAGATTGAAGGCAGTTGTGAAAGCAGCATACCAAATAACATTAAGCCACAACCTAGTATACCTAGCGTGTTGAACTGTTCTTCTAGAATCAACCATCCACCAAATGCAGCAGCTACGGCTTCAAGGCTCATAATGATCGCTGCATGAGCTGGAGGGGCATGTCTTTGGGCAAAAATTTGTAATGTGTAAGCAATGCCTACAGAGATAAGGCCTGCATAAGCGATTGGGGCCCAAGAGTCGAATGCATTATTAAGCGTAAAGCTATCAGATTCGATAGTCATCGCTACGAGCCCACTACAAACAGCACAAACTAAAAACTGAATTATGGCTAGTCGGAGGTTATCAAGCTTTGGGGCTAATTTTGCAATCAGTAGTACGTGTATAGCCCAGCAAGCGGCTCCTAGTAGCTCTAAAATATCTCCAAAGTTTATGGCGCTGAGGTCCCGGAAGCTGAGAACATACAAACCGAGAACAGCAAATAGCCCACCTAGCCAAGTATTGATATTAGTCGTTTGACCAAGCGCTAAACCAATGATGGGTACGAAGATGATATATAGTCCTGTGATAAACCCAGCATTACCTGCAGTCGTATAGACTAAGCCTGCTTGCTGAAATGAAGCACCGGCAAAAAGGACTAGTCCAGCTAAAGTGCCGCTTATTACTAGAGTTCTATTATTAGTACAGTGATCTGACCTTTTAAATAAAAACAAAAGAGGGAGTAGGGAGCAGGCGCCAAGCAGAAATCTTAATGCGTTAAAGCCGAATGGCCCTAAAGATTCCATCCCAAGTCGTTGTGCTACAAATGCAAATCCCCAGATGCATGCAACTAAGAGCAGCATGAGATCAGCTTGTATTTTTTGCGAATTCATAGGCTAAATTTGAGCGTTATAGATGAGGCGCTAAAGGTACTCTAAAAGTGAATGAAAGATAAATTTAAATTTTTTACAAAATGGTGTTGCTAATCATTCTCAATAGCATTAATATCGTAGTCGCTCATAAGTGATAGGCAATGAACGACCTCACCTCACTGACATTGCCGACCTTAGCGTCAACTTTCACTGCTCACTGAAAGTTTTCGCGGACGTTGATACTCCCCTCGATTATCAGTGTCGCAAGCTGAACTCTCACCGGTTTAGTATTGGTTAAAAAGCCGGATCTTTTGATCCGGCTTTTTAATGTCTATCTATCTTTCTTTAGTAATCCCATTCATACCTGATCTCTGTAGCTAAATTAATATGTAAGTGCAGATCAGGTGCTAGATTCTCATTACTCTACGTCTATAGTTTTGCGTTAAGAAAAGAGTAGAGAAATAAAAGCAAAAAAATGAAATTATTTATCAAATGCAGTTGAAAACCGTTCTCATTATCGATAATATCGTAATCGCTCATAAGTGATAGGCAATGCACGACCTCACCTCACAGTCATTGCTGAACTTAGCATTATTTTTCACTGCTCACTGAAAAATAGTGCTGACGTTGGTACTCCCCTCGACTATCAATGTCTTAAACTGAACCCTCACCTGTTCGGTTTATTTCAAAAAGCCGGATCTTTGATCCGGCTTTTTGCTATCTATTGGTAATATTCATCTTCATCTATATTGAACGAACTTATGCAGTGTAAACCTGTCTATATAAGTTGATTCTAATCTATATGCTAAACTCAAGGGTAAACTCCTTTCTTAGATACTAGGGCATGGAAGCTCACCTTAAACCGTAGTGAAAAGCTACGAGGAGTTTTATAGGTGAGATTAGTTAAAGATATTGATAAAAATGGCATCTTTTTCTATTGGTCCGATCCTGATTTTATAGACGTCCCAATAAGTCCCCGTTTACCCTGCATTGAACTTGCAAAAGAGTGGCGAGATAAACATCTATTCTCGCTATATAGGGGAGATGAACGGCGGCATTCACATATTGATAGAAGGCTGAATAGAACAAAGCGGAAGCAAGTTGATGAAGCTCTGTTCTACTCTAGGCAACGTCCTGAGGGTAGGCGGTCGACAGATAAGCCCCTTACAGTGGATATTGATTTAGTAGCGGATAAAGTCCAGTTGTACTCTTAGTAAGAACAAAACAAACCCAGTGAAAATATTTTATTTTTATTGTTAATATAGTTGCAAATCATTCTCATTCATATATTATGAATATCAACACGGCAGGCGGCAGGCTCCCCTCACTAGCTAGGCCGCCATGCACTAGCGATATTGCATGTTCGTGTATGTGTTAGCACATCTGCCTCCGCAGAAGCTACAAGCACATGGCTCTTGTCATTGAAGCAAATTGCTTAACCGGACCCCCAAGGGGATCCGGTTTTTTTTTGCTTAAATTCTCTGTGCTATAATTGCGTACTTCAAAAAAGAGGGGGCGGGAATGCAAGAGATAATAACCTTTTCAATCGTTGCTCTACTGCTGGTGATCTCACCAGGCCCTAATGGCGTATTAATTGTAAAAACAGCCTCTGTACAGGGTCGTACAGCTTCTTTCGCTAATGTCCTCGGTTTGTTTACCGCTACATTTTTCCATGGCGCTTTTTCAATTTTGGGATTATCCGCAATCCTGCTCCAATCTGCTGAGTTATTCTTTGTTATCAAATTACTGGGTGCTCTCTATCTGTTCTATATAGGCGCTAAAGCGATCTACCAGTCTTTTTTGACTCCGGTAATTGATCAAGCAGATGCTCAACATACAGCGAATAACAAAAGGGCTAAATCTTTACTTGGAAGCTTTGCTGAAGGCTTCTTGACTCAGTTACTAAACCCGAAAGTTTCGATGTTTTATCTAGCAGCCTTCCCCCAATTTGTTCAATTCGACTCGTCCAGTTATCTAGGAGCGTTTGCACTGGTGGCTATACATGCCGTGATTATTGCGTTTTGGTTTATCGGTATGACCTTGATGATTGATAAACTAAAAACTCGCAGTAAGCACTCTTCTGCAGGTCGGTGGGTGCAGCGGATATCAGGGTCAGTGATGATCTACTTCAGCTCTTTATTGATAGGCCAGAAAGCATAGAGGTTCAGTTGTGTACGCAGTTATCTTCCGAGCAAAAGCAGGAACGCAGGACCAACAATATTTAGACACTGTCGCGCGAATGCGGCAGTTGGCTTTTGAAAAGTATGGTTGTCTAGACTTTATTGCAGTAACAGAAGGGGAGCAAGAGATTGCAATCTCCTACTGGGAAAGCGAAGCCGATATATTGGCTTGGAAAAAAGACCCTGAGCATCACTTAGCTCAAAAAGAGGGTCAAAAACACTGGTATAGCGCTTATACCGTGCAAGTAGTGAAGATCGAGCGGGAATATAGCTTTTCAGCAGATTAAGTTTACATTCTTCGTTGACTCGGGCGTGAGTCATAAAATAAAGAAACCTCGGCGATTGTTTTTCAGTTCAGCGTCACCAATTTTTAATCTTTTTGTTAGCAAGTTGTCACGATAGTTTTTCAGACTGGTTATAACTCATAAAGAGAGAATTTATGACCGTGTCTTCACTTATCAATGCTCGCACTGTTTTTATCTCAGATGTTCATCTCGGTTTCAAAGACTGCAAGGCTGATTATCTGTATCAATTCCTATCTTCTATCAAATGCGAAACCTTGTATCTGGTTGGGGATATTGTCGATCTATGGTCATTGAAGCGGCGGTTGTTCTGGCCCGAAGAGCATTATCGAATTCTTTTAAAACTGTATGAACTTGCCGACCAAGGTACACGTGTTATCTATGTGCCAGGTAATCATGATGACCCTTTGCGTCGCTTTGATGGGCAGAGTTTTGGGCCTATCGAGATTATTCATGAACATGAATTTAATACCGCCAAGGATAAGCGCTTTTTAATCATGCACGGCGATGCCATGGATGCGTATATGAAGCACACTTGGCTGACTAAGTGGGCAGGTGATTTAGCCTACGATTTCCTACTTTTCCTAAATCGTTGGTCCAATCGATTACGTAAAATGAGTGGCCGTCCTTTTTACTCTTTGGCGGGGCAGGTCAAAGATAATATCCGCGGAGCTAAGCACGCTATCAACCGTTATAAAACCGAGTGTAAAGCTGAAGCTAAACGAAGAGGTTTTGATGGCGTGATTTGCGGGCATATTCATTACCCAGAATATGATAATGAAACCGATGTGATTTACGCAAATACCGGTGATTGGATTGAAAACTGCTCTGCGCTTATTGAAGATTATTCAGGCGAGTTAAAACTGCTGCACTTTAGTGATCGTTTAGTATGGAAAAATTCAGTTAGGGAAGAACAACTTCAAGTTGCATGAGCGTTTGTAAGTAGAGCAGGTGCAACAGAAACCTGTTGCACCATCGAACATACTGTTACAGCCCTAGCTTGTCAGCGACGTAGTCGGCGTCTTTATCGCCACGGCCTGATAGGTTCACAAGGATAGTTTGGTCTTTGGATAGTTCAGGTGCTTTGCGCATTGACCATGCGACGGCATGAGAGCTTTCCAAAGCAGGTATGATCCCTTCTACTTGTGACAGTGTCATAAATGCATCTAGACACTCTTGGTCAGAAGCTGTTTCATACTTAACACGGCCGAGCTCTTTTAGGTAACTGTGCTGAGGGCCTACGCCAGGGTAATCAAGGCCTGAAGCAATTGAGTGAACCGGTAGAGGCTCACCATTGTCATCTTCAAGGACATAACATTTCATACCGTGAAGAGAGCTTGGTTTACCCAGAGTCAACGTTGCTGAATGTTCTTTGGTATCTAGGCCTTTCCCAGCAGGTTCAACCCCAACAATATTGACTTCTTCATCATTCAAGAATGCGGTAAATAACCCCATTGCGTTTGAGCCACCACCGACACAGGCTGTGATGTAGTTGGGTAGCTGCCCCTTTTTCGCTTGGAACTGTTCGCGTGCTTCGTTACCAATAATACTCTGGAAATCGCGTACCATTTTAGGGAAAGGGTGAGGGCCAACCACTGAGCCGATTGCATAGATATAGTTAACAGGGTCTTTTAGGTACTCTTCGAATGCACTGTCTACCGCATCCTTCAATGTCGCGGTACCTTGAGTGACGGGTACTAACTTACAACCAAGAATCTTCATTTTGGTGACGTTAGGGTGTTCTTTCTCGATATCGACTTGGCCCATGTGAATTTCACATGGAATACCAACAAGTGCGCAGGCCGTTGCTAAAGCAACCCCGTGTTGGCCCGCACCGGTTTCGGCGATCACTTTTGTTTTGCCCATATATTTTGCAAGGAGGGCTTCGCCTAGACAGTGGTTTATCTTGTGAGCACCTGTGTGGTTAAGGTCTTCACGTTTAAGGTAGATTTGTGCACCACCAAGTTTGTCACTCAGTCGTTTTGCGTGGTAGATAGGACTTGGACGTCCAACATAATCAGCGAACAGGGTATCTAGCTCTTGTTGAAATTCTGGTTGTTGGCGGATCTCTTCATAGGCGTCGTTGATTTCATCCATGATTTTTTTTAGTTCCGGCGGTATCTCTTGC
Source organism: Neptuniibacter sp. PT8_73 (assembly GCF_047778045.1). Classification (GTDB taxonomy): domain Bacteria; phylum Pseudomonadota; class Gammaproteobacteria; order Pseudomonadales; family Balneatricaceae; genus Neptuniibacter. Next base: position 2,440,523 of record NZ_CP180545.1, on the reverse strand, counting down.
CCACCAAATTGACCGAAGAAACCCTCTTTATTTGGCATCTCGGAAAATTCAAATTTCTTCATCTTCTTCCCGCAATTCTGTGTCATTGGTTTTTAAAGGGATAGCATCACGAGCTATCGCTATGCTTGTTATATGATTCGATTATATGCATTTAACCTTAAGTAATAAAATGCTTGAGGTGTAAAAAAGCCGCTTTTAAAAGCGGCTTTTTGAAAAGGTTGAACTAGTGATTTTCTGGCCAGTAACCGATTCGTAGACCACCCCAGTGGCGGCCATTGATAAAGATTGGTACTGAAAGGTCATGCATAATTTCGCCAGTATCACGCTTATAAGTTTGTAGAAGCATGGTTTCGGTATGGCAACCACAACGCGCGCCGGTACGGTCATTAAACAGTCGTTTACTTCGGCTTTTCACCAGATCGGTTTCAAAGTCCCCAGTTGGTGGGTTTGCAAACTGGTTGTTATGTGTAGGTACGTAGCCGTTAGGGTCAGTAACAATGGCATAGACCATTTTGTTATGCCGAGAAAGCGCAGGTTCCTGGATGCCAGGTAAAATTTGATCGCAATATTTATCAAACTGAGTTGTATATTTTTGAGGATTAGTACCATTTACGGGTACGTAGTTGCGATCAAATAAACTACCTTCATGCATTTGTCCTGAAGAAAGTGCCTGTTGGAATGAGTCGGCTACTTGATCAGCAGTATCACGGGCAATCTGATAGAACTGTTGATGGAAGTTTTGATCTGATGATGCTGCTAAAATCGCATTAGATCGTTCAGCCGCTTCCATTAGTGCAGAAGCTTGAGTCGCAAGCTGGCTAACTTCAACATCACTCTCTTCAAGTTCATGGCGAACTGTTTGTAACGAGTTAAAGATGACTTCAAGGTTTTGACGATTAGCGCGAGCACCTTCTGCAATGACCGAAATTTGTTCTTCAACCGCTGAAGATTGTTCGGATATACCACCTAACTGATCGCTGATAATCTCCATCGCCTCAGTACCACTTTCAACGTCCCCGGAAAGTGTTTTGATACGTGCTACAACTTGCTGGGTTTCAGCGCGGATCTCGTCAACAATTGTTTCTACTTCACCCGTAGCGCTGGCTGTTCGGGATGCAAGCTGTCTTACTTCATCGGCAACCACAGCAAAGCCGCGACCGTGGTCGCCTGCTCGAGCAGCTTCGATTGCAGCGTTAAGTGCGAGTAGATTAGTTTGTTCGGCAATCTCTTCAATAACCTTGGTCACATCTTGGATTTTCAGAGATTTCTCATTCAACTGCTCGATGAGTGTCAGTGTCTCAGCTGCTTGTGAGTTAAGCTCGCGAATATTGCTCATCGCTTCTGTGAGCGCTTGTTGACCTTCAGCACCGGTATTCTTCGCCTGAATGGCCATATCTGCCGCAATTTCAGCTTGTTGCGCCGACTGTTGGACGGTAACAGTCATCTCTTCTGAATTTTGAGCAATTTGAGAGACTTCTTGAACTTGATTATCGAGCTTAGTTTTTAGGGTATCTGCTGAGTAGGAAACCTCAGCTGCTGCTACGGCGTTTGCGTTTGCGCTAGAGGATAGCTTAGCGCTGACATCTTCGTTGCCTTTGCGATTGCTGAACAGGTCGCCAAATAAAGCGGGAAGCAATTCTAATTCGTCAGTTTTATTGGCATTAACTAGAGAAGCTTCTCTGTTCAGCTTGCCTAAAATCGAGTTGTGTAACACTAGGATCGAAAGGCCTGATGCTAGAAGTGCGGTGACAATCAGAATGATTAACGCGGTGCTGTCGACTCCTAAATAGAATGCTGCTGCGCCAGCGATGACAATAATGAAAACCGCCGCAAAAAAACTTTTGAAGTAAAAGCTAGAAATGGACCTGTTCATGCAATTTCCCTATTTTGTTGTTATTTAGGGGAGGTGATAGTTAAGGCTACAAGTGTTTATAGAGATTTCTTGATAGTGCCCTAACTGTCTGTATTACAAGCTTATATACAGGAATATATCATCACAAAAATAGGGTAAATGCTGTACTTTAGTAGAGATTTTTAAGGATAAAAGGGCGAAGCTAGAATGAATTGCCTCAGAAAAGTTTTTCTGAAAACAGCAAAACATGTTTTTTTGGGGTATCTATGTGGATTGGGTCAAACTCAAATCCCAGCTGAGTTTCCTTGCGAGCAATTAGCCTAAACCCCTCAGTTTTTAATTGTTTACGAATATCTCTCACAATAAAACGAGCATCTTGATATGATTTGGCAACTGTTTGATTACACTCGTTTTTATCGTCAGTCGAATTGCCCCAGCTTTGGGTTACAATCCAATCACCGACCAGGTCTTGGTACATCCGAACGATGTAGTATTCCTGTTGTTTTTGCCAGCGTATGATCAAACTGATGTAATCCGTAAAATTACAGCAGGTTTTGCCTGCTGATAGCCAATGAAAACCGCGCATTGAGCCTGATATCGCGGAGTTTGTAAAGACTGGAGATAGATAAATTGTTGAACCGGAAACTAAAAATCTTGGCTGATGAGAATATGCCTATGGCTGAGACTATTTTTTCTCGCTTTGGTGAAGTAAAACTCTGTGCTGGCCGCGGCTTATCTGCAGAGCAACTTTCAGATGCTGATGTACTTTTAGTTCGTTCCATCACTCAAGTAAATCAGGCGCTCTTACAGGACAGTCAGGTCCAGTTTGTCGGTACCGCGACTATAGGTACCGATCATATCGATAAGACTTATCTGGAAGACAACGATATCGGGTTTGCAAATGCTCCCGGCTGTAATGCCGATGCTGTTGTGGAATATGTATTAAGTGTTATCTATCAATTGGCGGCGAAATATCAGTTTGACCCTAAGGAAAGAAGCTATGGCATTATTGGCGTAGGCAACGTTGGTGGGAGATTACAAAAACGTTTTGAAAAGTTGGGCTTCAAGGTTTTACTAAATGACCCGCCTCGGGCTGATTCAGAATCTGGCTTTGCTGATCTAGATACTTTACTTGAGCAAGCTGATGTTCTTTGTTTGCATACTCCGCTTACCTTAGATGGTGATCACCCAACTAAGCACCTGCTGTCGACTGAGCAACTCCAGAAACTAGGTGAAAATGCGATTGTTATTAATGCAGGACGTGGCCCTGTAATTGATAACACTGCTTTGCTTAAAGCTGGCCAGCAGCGTTCTGATCTGCTTTTGGCCTTAGATGTTTGGGAGCATGAACCCGCGGTCAATGCAGAGTTAGCAGCTCGTTGCGAATTTGTATCACCCCATATTGCCGGTTATAGCCTAGATGGAAAAATTCGAGGCACTTACATGCTTTATCAAGCGCTATGTAAGCATCTGCAGGTGGAGTGTGAAGAAGCTCTAACCGATTTTCTTCCTGAGGCTGAATTATCATTTAAGGAGCAGGGGAGTTTAACTGCGTTAGAATTAATGACATTGATTTATGACCCGAGAGTGGATGATCAGCTCTTGAGAGCAACGTTAGATTTACCAGAAGTAGATCAAAAACTAGCGTTTGATCAGCTTCGTAAACAGTATAGGGTACGTCGTGAATTTGCATCTCTAAAAGTGGCTAATGCAACGAATCCAAAAGAGCTATCGGCATTGGGTTTTCAGCTCGCAGACTAACCCTAAATCCCTTAAGCTATAGTCTTTATTAATGCAGTTATTAAGAACCTTGAATGACCGAAGCGTTAGCACAGTTAAAATCCGTTAGAACTCTTGCTGAACTGAACCCTAAAGTGGGGGAAAAGGTTCAGATAGAAACGCGTACTCCGCGTGGGCGTTATTCGGTCCAGCTATTAGGCTATCGTGAAAACGGCAGCATGATGGTTTCAGCACCACGTACCTCGAATTCCATTAATGTTGGATCACGAGTTACCGTTCGATTGATGAGCGGTAACTTTATCTGTGCTTTCAGTGCTAAGTTACTCAAAATTCAGACCAGCCCGTTTGCTTATTGGCATCTTGAATATCCGACCGATACTGAGGTTAGGCGTATCCGAAGTCATACGCGCGTGCCTGTAAATTTGATGGTGTCGATTGATGAATTCGAGTTGGGAAAAGGGCTAAGATTAGATTGGCCAATCAATGCATACTGTACTGATATTAGTATCAAAGGGGCATGCATAGATGCGCCTGTTACCTTAGGTAAAAAAGATGACAAGTTATTTGTTACGACGCGCTTTCAAGTGGCAGGTGCCGATCAGGTAGTACTCACCCCAGTTGTGATAAGAAGTGTACAAGCGGCAGAAGATGGTTTAACCAAAGTGGTGAGCCACGGTGTTGAATTTGAAGAGATGGATGATGACACCCATCTGATTTTGGCTGCTTTTGTATACCAGCAATTTTTAATTGAAACCGGTAATTTGGAGATCATAGGTGTTTAAACTCGGTCTTATTATTAACCCTTTAGCAGGAGTTGGCGGCAGTGTCGCGCTTAAGGGAAGTGACGGTGAGGAGACCGCGAAGAAAGCTCTGGAATTAGGTGCTGAACCTAAAGCCGGCTTACGTACCCTACAGGCTTTGGAAGTACTTCAAGATTTAGATATCCAAGTTATCACTTATCCTGCAGAGATGGGCGAAGAGGTTGCCGTTAAAGCTGGGTTTGAACCCCAAGTCGTTGGCAAGATCGAATCAGGCAATACTCATGCAGAAGATACCTTAAGGGCTGCCAAAGATCTGGTTGCTGCGGGGGTTGATATCATCCTATTTGCCGGTGGTGACGGTACTGCTCGTAATATCTGCGAATCGATTGCCGGTGAAGTGCCGGTTCTGGGTGTGCCGGCAGGTGTAAAAATACACTCTGGTGTATACGCGGTGACGCCTAAAGCTGCGGGTGAAATTGTTGCGATGCTGGTGAAAGGCGAGTTAGTTACCCTAGGTGATCAGGAAGTCCGTGATATTGATGAAGAGGCTTTCCGAGAAGGGCGTGTTCGGGCGAAATATTATGGTGAGCTAGTTGTGCCCCAAGAGCACCGTTTTTTACAGCATGTTAAAAATGGTGGTAAAGAATCCGAAGAGTTGGTGTTGGATGATATCGCGGCAGATATGATCGAGAAGATGGACCCCGATTCATACTATGTCATGGGATCGGGTTCTACGGTCGCTGCAGTGATGGAACAGTTAGGTTTGCCAAATACCTTGTTAGGGGTTGATCTGATCAAAGATAATGAGATCGTTGCTTCAGACTGTACAGCACAGCAACTGCTGGAGTTAACCGAAGGTGAGCCTTGCGAACTAGTAATTACATTGATCGGTGGCCAAGGGCACATTGTTGGGCGCGGCAATCAACAGCTGAGCCCCGCATTGCTTAAGCGAATCGGCAAAGAAAATATCAATGTGATAGCGACCAAAACAAAACTGCGCGAACTGGAAGGCCGCCCGTTAATAGTAGATAGCGGTGACCCGGAGTTAAACGTGAAGCTCTCGGGAGTGATACCAGTTACTACGGGTTATCATGATTCTGTACTGTATCGTGTGGCAGATTACTAAGAGCTTATCTATGCTTTAAGGACCTGTGTTACAGGTCTTTATATATGGGCAGGTGACGGTTGTGGTTAATCACTTATTCAATTTCTTTCTAATGCTCCTTGCTCCAGAATGGATGCGTGATCAAACCCCTGATAAAGATCACTTTTATCGGCGTTTATTCACGGCTAAGCACCGTGCTAAGAGAAATAAAATCAAACTTCTTTGGATCTGCGTACTTAGCCTTTGTGTTCTCTTCCCATTCCCTCATGCAATAGCTGCGCTGGTATTGCTGACCACATTTATCACATTCAGTTGGTTGGATGAATCAAACTGACATCGTTCTGTCATAGAGTCTCGGTAAAGTTTCGCCTGATATTTTTTATAAGAACTTATTGAGGCTCACCCCATGAAAAAACTGATCGCAGGCGCTGTTGTTGCAAGCGCAATGATTGCTCTAACTGGTTGCCACACAAATCAGGCGAAGCAGGAAGAAACTAAAGAAGTTGCTCAGCTAAACAACGATGACCTATACGAAGTTTCTCACGAAGGTCGTCACTATGTTTTTGATGATTTCGCAACTTATCAGTCTTTCCTAACAGTTGGCGAAACATCTTACCGTAAAGTATTTATTGGTGGTGGTCCTAAAGGCGAAACATTGGTATTCGGTCTAACTGGCGCAGACAAAAAGAAAATGTCAGGTATCGCTAGCATCGATATGTTCAAAGGCGAAATGGCTGGTGCAGAGAGCTTCTACGGCGAAATGCGCGGCGAAGATGGTCGTCTATACGTATTCAGTACTCTTGAAGACATGGAAGACGTACGTACTGTAGGTGAAGCACCATATCGTTTCACTCAGATCGCTGCAGGCCCACAAGGCCAGACGGTTGTATTTGTTCTTAATGGAGACAATAAGAAAAAACAACCTGTTGCTTTGATGGCTAAATTCAAAGAAATGAACAATATGAAGTAACATTTCTAACAAGAGCCGGCTTATCTCTTAGGAGGTAAGCGGGCTTTATATTTCACAATACAACCTTCCCAAATTGCTTTTGAGTTTCACTCTGTTGAAAATTCCATTCAATTAATGGAACTTTCGCTGTTCAGGTTAGTCAATAAATACATCCTGCAAGATGGGAAGGCCTTTCGATATGTCATAGGAAAGTTTGGGTTCTGTTATTACGAAAGGTCTTTTTTTAGGCGCTGTTTACGTGAGTAAACGGCGCTTTTTTTATGCGCTTAAACAAATTCAGGCAATAAAAAAGCCTGCTGTATAAGCAGGCTTTTTAGAACAAGCAGAGCTTAGATCTCAGCATTGTGATAAATGTTCTGAACGTCGTCCAGATCATTTAGCATATCGATAAACTTCTCGAACATTGGCAGGTCGTCTGCTGATACAGGTGAGCCGTTATGAGGTACAAATTGAATCTCATCAACGTCTAGGTCTAGACCTTCAATGTTATCTTTAAGTGCTTTTTTAGCTTTAAAGTAATCAGTGTGCGGCGCGAATACAGTAATCTTGCCGTCTTCAGCTTCGATATCTGTTACGTCTACATCTTCCATCATTAGCGCTTCTAAAACAGCGTCTTCATCATCGCCATTGAATACGAAGATAGCACTATGATCGAACATGTGGCTTACGCTGCCCTGAGAACCAATTTTACACTTGGTCTTGTTAAAGCAGTTGCGAACATCACCAAAGGTACGGTTAGGGTTGTCTGTTAGACATTCAACAATAACCATGCAGCCGCCTGGACCAAAACCTTCGTAACGAGCTTCAGAGAAATCTTCACCGCCACCACCTTTAGCCTTGTCTAGCGCTTTGTCGATTACGTGAGCAGGCACTTGGGCCTTTTTAGCTCGTTCGATTAAGCCAGCTAATGCTAGGTTACCATCGACTTCGATGCCGCCAGCTTTCGCACAAACATAGATTTCACGGCTAAATTTACTGTAAACCTTAGCCTTGGCATCGGATGTTTTTGCCATCGACTCTTTACGGTTTTGATAGGCTCGACCCATTGCGATATTCCATACACTGAGAAAAAAGAAGAAAATTCTACCGTTTCAGAGCCAAACTGGAAACCCGCATTTAGGGTGTGCGGATAAGTAATCCACAAAAATATGGTTCTTAATCGAGATCTGAGCAAACTAACAGCGTTTGCTAGTCGGTTAAAGCGGACAAGGGCTAATTAAATGACGTCATGCCCTCTAACTTTTGCTTTTCTTGAAAATATCTGATTGATAGCTCCAGAAACGATTTCTTTGATAATAGGGTGTTCTCCCTCAAGGTCTGCTAGTTGAGCGCAAAACAGAGGTTTATCCTTAGCGGAAGCCCAAGCGGTGAAGTTATCATCGATAACAAGAGATCTAATGACCGAAGAGTACTTATTAATTTCCATGATCAGCTCCATTGCACATTCATTGTGCTTGTGCAGCATTTTTGCACTTGATTATGTCTAAATGGTTAAAGTTTCCTTTCGTTTTTGTTGTTTGTTTAATGTACAGCACTAAACGTGCCATAAAGCACTAGAGTCCTGATGAGTAAGTGCTTTTCATTTTGCGTGATAGCTGTTGCGTCGCGTATAGTTCTAATGAACTTCATCAGTATCGCTAAATGGATTTGGCGCTAAGGAATTTTCTATGGATCTGCAACAATCGCTACAACAACACTTTTCGTTTGATCAATTTCGGGAAGGGCAAGAGCAAACCATCCGTCAGTTACTAGATGGCCAATCGACACTCTCAGTATTTCCAACGGGTGCAGGCAAATCGCTTTGCTATCAATTTACGGCGATTCATCTCCCTAATTTGACCTTGGTGGTATCGCCGTTATTAGCGCTGATGAAAGATCAGTTAGCTTTCTTAAAAGAAAAAGGGATTGCTGCGGCCAGTATAGATTCGACGTTGACGCCTGATGAAAATCGGCAGGTTATGCAGGATATTCGTCAGGGCAATATTAAGATTTTGATGGTCTCTGTGGAGCGGTTTAAAAATGAACGCTTTCGAGAGTTTATTAACTCTGTACAAATCTCGATGTTGGTGGTGGATGAGGCGCATTGTATCTCTGAGTGGGGACATAACTTTCGTCCGGACTATCTGAAATTGCCGCAGTATTGTCAGCAGCTCAATATCCCAACAGTGTTGTTACTGACAGCTACAGCAACTCGTAAAGTTAAAAGGGATATGGCGCAGCGCTTTAATATTGCTGCGGAGCATATAGTTCAGACGGGCTTTTATCGCTCGAATTTGGATTTAATGGTATTGCCGGTTGATGAAGCGGATAAAAAGGCTCAGCTCGCTCAAGTTGTTGCTGCACAAAGTGGCGCAGGTATTGTGTATGTCACTTTGCAACAAACTGCAGAAGAGGTTGCTAATCACCTACAGCAGAAAGGAATAGCTGCAGTTGCTTATCATGCGGGCTTGGACAATGAGGTTAGGCATCAAATCCAAACCGATTTTATGGCGGGAAGAATTGGCGTTGTGGTTGCAACGATTGCCTTCGGTATGGGGGTCGATAAGTCCGATGTACGCTTTGTTATCCATTATGACCTACCTAAATCGATTGAAAACTACAGTCAGGAGATTGGTAGGGCGGGTAGGGATGGTCAGCTGTCTCACTGCATTACTTTGGCAAATTTAGATGGTATTACTACGGTAGAGAACTTCGTATACGGCGATACGCCAGAGCTATCGGGCATCGAATATGTGATCAACAATATTCGGGATGAGGAGAGCGATAAGCAATGGGAGATGCAGGTCTCTCCATTATCCAGCGCTGCGAATATCCGTCAGCTTCCACTAAAAACCTTGTTGGTTCAGTTAGAGCTTCGAGGTGTTATTCATCCTAAATACTCCTATTTTGCTGATTTTAAATATAAGTTTTTGGTCGATCAGCACTTGGTTTTGGAGCGTTTTAAAGATGAACGGCGTCAGTTTATCGAAGCCATTTTCCAACTTACGCAGTTTAAGAAAGTGTGGGGGAATTTAGATTTTGAAAGCCTTTATCAGCATTATGGTTGTGATCGACAGCGGGTTGTTTCGGCGATGGAGTACCTGCAAGAGCAGCAATTGATTGTGCTTGAAACCAAGAAAATCACTGAAGTCTTTGCTGTCGATACCAATAAACTTGCTGAACCTAGTTTGGCTCAATCCCTTGCTGATTACTTTATCGAGAAAGAGGAGAAGGAAGTTCAGCGGATTGCACAGTTAATTCGCTTTTTTGAATTGGATCGGTGTTTAACTTCTAATTTAGCGCGTTATTTTGATGACCAACAAGCGCCTGAACAGTGTGGCCATTGCTCGGCCTGTCGTGGTGAACCTGCAACCTTAAACTATTCTTCTGTTCCAGAGCTACCCAGTGAAGCAGAGCTAATGGGCTTTTTGGACGAATTAAATCTGCTGTTCAAAAGTAAAAGTATTCGTCTGACTGTGGGCGTAGCCTGTCGTTATCTAATGGGGATCAGTGTGCCAGTGCTTACACGTGTAAAAGCAAGGCAGCTATCAGGTTTTGGTTCTTGTGAACGTGTCCGTTTTTCTGAAGTGAAGCAGAAGGTTACAGAGTTATTAGTCTAGAGCAAAGCTTTGCTGTTGCAGAGTTTCTGGCGTTAAAGGTTTAGAAAGAAGGAAACCTTGGTAGTTCTGGCAGCCTTTGTTCTGAAGGTATGCCAGTTGGTTTTGGGTTTCTATACCTTCGGCAACGATCTGGAGATCTAGATTGTGAGCCAGTTGAATAATGGAATCGAGTACGCGCATATCAGAGTCTGTCCCTATATCGTTGATAAAACTTCGATCAATTTTCAGAATGCTGGCAGGGAATTGGTTCAAGTAAGCAAGAGAAGAGTAACCGGTTCCAAAATCGTCAATAGCGATACTGAAGCCCGCTTTTGATAGCTCTTCAAGAATCGATTTTCCGGTTTCCATCTGCTCCATAAGTACGGATTCAGTGACTTCAAGGATCAATTGATCGTGCCGCAGATTATATTGTTTGCAAGCGAGCTTAATTCTATCGGCTAAGTTGTAATCGCCGAGTTGGTAACCGGAGAGGTTAATGGCTACTGGGAAGGTTTTAATCCCCATCTCTTGCCAGACGCCGAGCTGTCTGCAGGCTTCGTTGATAACCCATTCGCCAATCTCTCGAATTAAACCGGTTTCCTCTGCGAGGGGGATAAAGCGTGCAGGTGAAATGGGTCCTAGTTCTGAATGGGTCCAACGTAAAAGGGCTTCTACTTTCTCGAGTTGCCTTTGTTGGTTAAAGATAGGCTGGTAAACAAGTGATAGACCATCACTGCTGATGGCATTCCGTAATTGCGCTTCTATTTTTAAGTTTTCGACCGATGCTTTCTTGAGTGCCGGGGTATATACCGCTATGGCACCTTGTTTTATATCTTTCTTCGAATTCAACGCCATAGTCGCAGCATTAGTGACTTCAGCTAGGTTCTTTCCGTGATCTGGGGCGGAGGCTAAGCCAATATGAGCCGAGATGGATACCTCTGTGCCATCAATACAGAAAGGGGTGCTTATCACCTGTTTAATCTCATGCAGTAGCATGTTTACGTACAGAGAGCTGCTACTGCAAAGAATGGCGATTTCATCGTTACCGATTTGGGCAAGATAGTCTTTATCAGAACAGGTTAGTGCTATTCGGGTAATTACGTCTTCGATCAGCTTTTCCGCAATACCTGCTCCGTATGTGTTACGAATTGTATTGAAGCGTTGTATGTCGAGAACGATAATCTTCGCGCTGCCTTCGTTATTCATCAGCAGTTCAAACTCGACTTCGAGTTGCTTAATGCGCGGGATTAATTTGACTGATGAGCTATTACCTAGGCTATCAATACTATAAATTTGCGATAGGTCCGAGAGAGTACCAAGGTAATGGGTGACAATGCCGTCGTTGTCAGTGATCTCGCTGATCGTAAGGTGCTGTAGGTACTCATCTCCCTCTTTATTGATGTTCCATAATGCGCCAGACCATAGACCTGTTCGTGATATCTCATTCCACATGGATTCATAGATATCCTTGTTATTGTTGGAGCTTAGGTTGGAGATATGACGGCCAACAATATCTACATTTGAATAGCCTGTGATCTTCTCGAATTGAACATTTACTTCGACGACATTTAGGTTGACGTCAGTGATAACAGCACCGGTTGAAAGCTGATTGATGTTCTCTTGAATTTTTCGATAACGATCATGCCTTTTAATGGCTTCTGTTTTTAGTAGACGGATTAAATAGCGGTTTTCATTATTCGGTGTGCAATGAACGGTAATATTTGAAACAGGATCACCATTTTCATGGGCCAAGCTAAATACGCGTTTGTGTTCGAAACCTTGTTTTAATCCCGCATGTAGCTCTTCAGGAAGATGGTGGAAAATATTTCTTAATCGATGGGGCTTTGTAAGTGGAGAAAGGTTGAAGAACTCCTTTGCCGAACCATTCATACCCAAGATAGCGTCTTCTGTACAAAGTAGGGTCGGAACGGGCTCGTTGTTTAGCAGTTCTTCTAGCTCCGAGGATATTTTTGAAATTAACCCTCGCGAACGGCTGAGTCTTATCTCATACCATAGCGGCACGAGTAATAAGGCCAGAATTAATGCCGCAACCAGCAAGGCAATATGGTTGATCGCTGGCGGAGAGAGTCTGGTAGCTAATTCAACATGCATGACTGCACCTAAGCGGTGAATGTCTTCATCAGAGAATTAAGGTCTTTAACCAACACTTTGAGATTGTCACAAGCGTGGTTCGTCTTATCCGCCGCATCCATATTGGAGCTAGCCACATTTCTAATACTCAAAATGCTATTGCTGATCTCGTCTGAAACGGCACTTTGCTGTTCGGATGCGCTGGCAACCTGCAGGCATCGATCTGAAACCTGAGTCATGGCATGAGAAACTTGATCAAATGAATGACTAGCTTCTTTCGCAAGTTCAATGCCCTTGTGTGCTTGACCTGAACAACGCTCCATCGCGTTAGCTGTTTCTTCAACCTGCTTCTGGATCGTATCGATAGTATTTCGAATTTCGCTGGTGGATGATTGCGTACGTTGCGCAAGGGTTCTTACTTCATCAGCGACTACCGCGAATCCACGTCCTTGTTCTCCCGCTCGAGCTGCTTCGATTGCGGCATTTAGCGCGAGAAGATTAGTCTGTTCTGCGATCTCATTGATTATGTTGATAATCTGTTCAATTGAATGAGCCTGATGTTTAAGTTCATCAGAAGAAGCAGAGGCAGCCTGTACATCGCTTACCAGCTCTGAAATACCTTCCAACATGACACTGATATTGTTTTTGCCTTGCTCCGCCAGATCAGACGCGTGTTGTGTTGCTGTAGAGGTTTGCGCTGTGTTGTCGGCAATATCATGCGCTGTGGCTGACATTTGAGTCGCTGCACTGGCCAACATGTCGCTTTCAGCATTTTGCTGATGGATCCCCGAGGTTGTCTGAGCGACGGCATCATCGGTCTCATGCATAACCTCATTGAGTGTTTTAATACTGTCTTCAACGCGGCCAACAACCGTTCTTAAGCGGGCCTGCATCATTCGGGTTGCTAACTCCACTGAGCCTTGCTCATGCATGTTTTCAGCCATTACCAATTGCGCTAGAGGGTTGGCGTAGATTCCATCCGCAGTTGAAGCTATTTCTGATAGATGATGCGTATGGCGATACATCGCAAACATAGAGATCGTAAACACGACGAACATTGCTATGTACTGGAGAAAAGCTTCAAAAGGTAAGAGTGTGCAAGCAGCCATTGAAAGGCTGGTAATCGCAGTGGTCGCCAAAATGCGTGCAGCAAGGCTTTTTCCTTTAACGACTTTGCTAGGGGAGCTATTCAGTTTTGCGTAAACTTTTTCAGCACGTTCGATCTGGTAACTTGTAGGACGCGTCCGTACGGATTGGTAACCGCTTTTCTCGCCTTTATCATTGTAGATAGGCATAACATAAGCTTGAACCCAATAATGGTCACCGTTTTTGCAGCGGTTCTTAACCATGCCCATCCAAGGCTGATCATTCTTCATATGGTGCCAAAGGTCGCCAAAAGCTGCTTTGGGCATATCAGGGTGTCGGACGATGTTGTGATGTTGACCAATCAGCTCTTCTTGGGAGTAACCAGCAACTTCACAAAATTCAGGATTCGCGTAGGTGATAATTCCCTGAGTATCTGTGGTCGAAATCAAGCGAACATTTTCTGGATAGGTATGTTCTATTCCCGTTGTATTAGTGCTCATGTTCTGGTCTCCAGTGTCTTTCGTTCGGTTTCTGGAGCGACATGTAATTATTTTTATTGGCCGCGATCAGTGGGCTCGTAAGTCATTGACCGTCTGTTCGGTCGCCACTGTTGGTACGATTATCCCGTACTACGATTAAATATATATGACATAAACAATTGTGCATCGCAACATAATTGTGATTAAAAAACATTCAGATGTTCAGTATTAATTTGAGCCTTTATGATCTAATTGATTGATAGGTTTATATAAAAAAGCCCTCCTAAAAGGAGGGCAAAGAGGCCTTTAAGCCTAAAGGAGCCCAACAGCTCCGGAGTGGTAACACCACCATCGTGAAGAGCGTAAAAGTAGAGGTCTAAAGCTGTTCAATATCCAAAGCAAAAGTATGATTTAAGCCAGTCTGCACGGTTGCTGCATGTTGGCTTACTCTTGGTAGGTAATGGTCAGCAAAGAACAATGCGGTAGAAACTTTAGCGTTAAGGAAATCATCGCCGTAGTCGTTATCCGCGCCTTTTAGCTCTTCAGCTTTGATGGCGCCTTGCGCTAGTAGCCAGCCACCGGTTAGGTAGCCCATCATCATGAGGTTATCGACACTGATATTGCCCATTAATTGTTTATCGCTGCCCGCGTTTTCTAGGATAAATTGGCCGGCCGAGGTCGCATCTCGAAGCGCAGTGGTTAGTTTTTTACCAAGCTCTTGTAGGGCTTCTGAATCTGAGTGAAGTAGCAGTTCAGTAGTGGCTTGAACATCGGCTTGCAGTTGCGATAAAGCAGCGCCTTTATCAAACAGTGTTTTACGACCGATAAGGTCAAGGGCTTGGATACCTGTAGTACCTTCGTAAATCGGTAAAATACGTGCATCACGGTAATGTTGCGCTGCACCTGTTTCTTCGATAAAACCCATGCCGCCGTGAACCTGGATATTCAGTGATGTCAGTTCTTGTGCCAGTTCAGTCATCCAGCCTTTAACAATAGGTGTGTAAAACTCTACCCGTGATTTGCTGGTTTGATCGCCATGATGTGCGCGGTCAATATCCGCAGCAGCGGTATAGGCAAGCGCACGCATGGCTTCATTGCCTGCTTTCATCGCCATCAACATACGGCGTACATCAGGGTGATTGATGATCGCAATTTTGCTGCCATCAGGATTGCTGCCTTGGAAACGTTCTTGGCTGTATTGCAGTGCTTGTTGGTAAGCACGCTCGGAGATAGACAGACCTTGTAGGCCTACCGATTGGCGAGCATGGTTCATCATTGTGAACATGTAGCTCAGGCCTTTGTTTGCTTCACCTACGAGGTAACCGATTGCGCCTTCGTTATCACCAAAGCTCATGACACAGGTTGGGCTGCCATGGATACCCAGTTTGTGTTCTAGGGATACACAGCTTACGTCGTTTAATTCCCCCGGTTGGCCTTGATCATCTAAAAGATATTTAGGCACGATAAACAGCGAGATACCCTTAACACCGGCAGGTGCATCTGGCAGACGAGCAAGCACGAGATGCACGATGTTTGATGTCATCTGGTGATCGCCCCAAGTGATAAAGATCTTCTGGCCAGTAATCTTGTAGTGATCGCCTTCAGGTATAGCTTTGGATGCTACCGCTGCTAGGTCCGAACCTGCATTTGGTTCAGTCAGGTTCATGGTACCGGTCCATTCACCACTAATCAGTTGTGGTAGGTATTGTGCTTTTAATTCGTCACTACCATGCGCAATCAAGGCTTCTACAGCGCCTTGGCTGAGCATAGGGCAGAGTGCAAAGCCCATATTAGCCGAATGCCACAACTCATTTACGGCTGTACCTATGACATTGGGAAGCGCCTGACCGCCAAACTCTTCAGGACCCGTTAGCGTTGCCCAACCATTTTCGACAAACTGCTGATAGGCATCGGAAAAGCCAGCGGTTTCTTGTACTGCACCATCTGCAACCGTAGCGCCGTTTTGGTCGCCTACCCAGTTTAAAGGGGCTAAAACATCAGAGGCTAATTTACCCGCTTCCTCAACGATCACGTTCGCTAGCTCAGAGTTAACTTCATCTAGGTTTTGTTCACTGCATAGCTGATCTAGATCGATCAGATGGTTTAGTAGAAAGCTGGCATCTTGTAGTGGTGGAGTATAAGTGCTCATAAATCTCTCATCTCTTGATTAGAGCGGCTATATAAAAACATCCAAGCGGCTCTTTAAGTTGTATCTTGTTTGTTACTTTAAAAAGGCGAGCTGGGTAAAAAGGCGACAAGTACCCAGCCCGCATCAAAGGAGCTACAGTTTATTTTGTAGCTCTGGCATCACGTCAAACAGGTCAGCAACTAAGCCATAATCTGCGACGGAAAAAATAGGTGCTTCTTCATCTTTGTTGATAGCAACAATAGTTTTGGAATCTTTCATTCCTGCAAGATGTTGAATAGCACCTGAAATACCAACAGCGATATAAAGCTCTGGCGCGACGATCTTACCGGTCTGGCCTACTTGCATATCGTTTGGAACAAAGCCTGCGTCAACCGCTGCGCGGGATGCACCTACGGCAGCGCCTAACTTGTCTGCTACTTGTTCTAGCAGACCGAAATTCTCACCGTTACCCATACCGCGGCCGCCTGAAATAATGATGTTAGCAGCAGTCAGCTCAGGACGATCAGACTCAGCGACTTCTTCACTAACAAAGCTTGATAGTTGGGCATCATGAGCAATCGAAATCTCGCTAATCTCCGCTGAATTGCCTTTTTCAGCAGTGTCGAAAGCGGTTGTTCGCACGGTGATGACTTTTATTGGATCTAATGATTCTACGGTTGCGACCGCGTTACCTGCGTAGATAGGGCGCTGGAACGTTGTAGCGGACTCAACAGCGGTGATATCTGAGATCTGAACCACATCCAGTAACGCTGCTACGCGTGGAAGGTAGTTTTTCCCTGAGGTAGTGGCAGGCGCGAGGATATGATCATAGTCCTTACCTAGCTCGGTAATCAGCTTAGCCATGTTCTCTGCTAGCTGGTATTCGTAAGCTAGTTCATCAGCAAGTAGCACTTTACTAACACCTGTGATCTCTGAGGCTGAAACGGCTACAGCTTTGCAGTTACTGCCCGCAACCAGTAGATGAATATCACCACCGATTTGTGTCGCTGCTGTAATCGTGTTGAGAGTGACTTGTTTTAGTGTACGGTTGTCATGTTCTGCAATAACGAGAATAGTCATATATCACCCCCTTAAATTACTTTTGCTTCGTTCTGAAGTTTCTCGATCAATTCATCAACGCTGTTTACTCGGATACCCGCTGCACGCTCTACTGGTGGCGTGACTTTCAATAACTTGGTGTGGTTTTTTAGCTCTACACCTAAGTCCGCAGGGCATTTGACCGCTAAAGACTTCCGCTTAGCTTTCATAATGTTTGGTAGCGAAGCGTAGCGAGGTTCGTTTAGTCGGAGGTCTGTAGTCACGATTGCTGGTAGTTTTAGCTCGACGGTTTGAAGTCCACCGTCAACTTCGCGAGTAACTTGAGCTTTGCCATCTTCGACTTTAACTTCTGAAGCGAATGTACCTTGTGGCATATCGGTTAGCGCCGCTAACATCTGACCTGTCTGGTTGTTATCGCTATCAATTGCTTGTTTACCCATAATGACCAGATCAGGTTGCTCCTCGTCGATCACTTTGCTTAATAGTTTTGCTACATTTAGTGATTCAGGAAGCTCATCAGTTTCAATCTGAATACCACGATCAGCACCTAAAGCTAGGGCTGTTCTAATCTGTTCCTGGCATGCTTTAGGTCCGATCGATACGATGACGATCTCGTCTGCTTTGCCTGCTTCTTTTAGGCGAACTGCTTCTTCTACAGCGATCTCGCAAAACGGGTTGAGTGCCATTTTTACATTGGCTAGATCTACATCGGTGTTGTCTGCTTTAACGCGCACTTTTACGTTGTAATCAATCACGCGTTTTACGGTAACTAAAATTTTCATCTGTTTACCTCTCCGACCTAGGAGCAGTGCTCCTAGGTTTTCACTCTGGTGTTATAAGTCTTATGATTTTTGAGGTTCGGTACCGTTGGCACGATCTCGAAGTAGGAACTTCTGGATCTTACCGGTCGATGTTTTAGGCAGAGGACCGAAAACAATATCCTTCGGTGCTTTAAAGTGGGCCATGTGTTCACGACAGAAATCGATTAGCTCTTTTTCTGTGATATCGCGTTCAGAGCCCTCTTTCAGAGCAACGAAAGCACAAGGTGTTTCACCCCATTTCTCGTTGTTCTTAGCAACTACCGCAGCTTCTTGGATAAATGGGTGACGGTATAGAACATCTTCCACTTCAATTGAGGAGATGTTTTCACCACCTGAGATGATGATGTCTTTAGAGCGATCTTTGATCTCGATGTAGCCATCCGCATGCCATACCGCTAGATCACCCGAGTGGAACCAACCACCTTCAAAAGCTTTATCAGTGGTTTCTGGGTTCTTTAGATAGCCTTTCATTACTAGGTTACCCTGCATGAAAATCTCACCCATTGTTTCGCCATCTCGAGGCACAGGCTCCATCGTTGTTGGGTCAGCAACCATTAGGCCATCAAGCATTGGCGCTCTAACACCTTGACGAGATTTTAAGCGTGCTTTTTCATCAGCCGTTTTGTCATTCCATTCATCGTGCCAAGCACATACAACAGAAGGGCCGTAGGTTTCAGTCAAGCCATAAACGTGGGTTACGCTAAAGCCAAGTGCTTCCATACCTGCAATAACCGCTGCTGGTGGCGCTGCACCTGCTGTCATTACATTTACTTGATGCTCGATACCGGCTTTAAGTTCTTCATCTGCGGAATTCAGCATGTTCAGAACGATAGGTGCACCACAGAAGAAACCAACTTTCTCTTCTTTAATCGCATTGAAAATGTGATCTGCGCGGACATGGCGAAGGCAGACATTAACACCTGCCATAGCAGCGATTGTCCATGGGAAACACCAACCATTGCAGTGGAACATGGGTAGGGTCCACAGATACACAGGGTGCTGGCCCATACCCCATGAAATGGAGTTACTGATAGCGTTTAGGTAAGCACCGCGATGGTGGTATACAACACCTTTTGGATTACCTGTAGTGCCTGATGTGTAGTTGAGCGTGATGGCGTTCCACTCATCATTCACTTGGTGCGGTGTGAAGTTTTCGTCGCCTAGCTTGAGGAAATCATCGTATTTGATATCGCCGATGAATTCGCCTTCGGTCCAATAAGGATCATCGATATCGATAATGAATGGTTTTTCATCCATTAGTTCAAATGCACCTTTTACTACAGAACTGAACTCACGGTCAGTAATAAGAACCTTGCTCTCAGCATGCTGTAAAATAAATGCAACGGCTTCAGAATCTAGACGGATATTGATTGAATTAAGCACGGCGCCACACATAGGTACGGCGAAATGCGCTTCAAAGTGTTCAGCTAGGTTTGGCGCTAAAATTGAAACGGCATCGCCTGGATTGACGCCTTTTTGCTTTAAAGCGCTAGCTAGTTTCTTACAACGATTATAGGTTTCAGCCCAGCTGCGGCGTATTTCGCCATGAACAGTGGCTGTACGCTCTGGATAGACACTAGCTGCACGTTCGATAAACGTAATAGGTGTCAGTGCAGAATAATTGGCCAGATTTTTATCCAGATCGGTTTCGAAAGCTGAAGTGATCACTGTCTCTCTCCTTGCTATTTACCGCTAACGCTCAGTTTCGCGCTTAGCTAAAGTTATTACGTTTAAATTTGATAAATTGGCCGACTATTCCGCTGCGGAAGCTCAAAACGCAAACCACAAAAACAGCGCCCATAATGATGTGAATGTAGTTACCCATCTCGCCACCAGAGAGGTAGTTCTGCATGCTGACGATAAAGCCTGCACCTAATACTGGGCCGAAGATCGTGCCTACGCCGCCAACAAGTGTCATAAGGATGACTTCGCCTGACATGTGCCAATGAACATCGGTTAGGGATGCCAATTGGAAAACCAGCGTTTTAGTCGAGCCAGCAAGCGCTGCCAGAGCAGATGAGATGATGAAGGCAATCCATTTGTAACGATTAACGTCGTAACCTAATGAAGTCGCGCGGGCTTCGTTATCTCGAATTGCTTTTAAGACTTGGCCAAATGGTGAATGAATGGTGCGGTTGATCATCCAGTAACCGAATACAAAAATGGCCAGCACAAAGTAATACATGGTGTAGTTATTGCTTAGGTCTAGTAGCCCAAACAGCTCGCCACGAGGCACACCTTGCATACCATCTTCACCATTAGTGAATGGCGCTTGTAGGTAAAGGAAGAACACTAACTGTGCCAAAGCCAAGGTCACCATGGCGAAGTAGATGCCTTCACGCTTAACCGCAAGCTTGCCAAAAATCGCACCTAATAAGCCGCCGGCAACCGTTCCCGCGAGAATGGCAAGTTCAGGTGTAATACCGCTATTGATCATGAGGTAACCGGTGATGTATCCACCCGTTCCTAAGAACGCCGCATGACCAAAGGAAAGTAGTCCCACGAATCCAAGCAATAAGTTAAATGCACAGGCAAAAAGTGCAAAGCACAGGACTTTAGCTAGGAATACTGGGTAAAGAGCTGCTGGTGCGATCAACGCTAGAGCCAGCAGTGCAATGTTTAGTTTTTGATTATTCATACCGATCTCCTAAGCTTCTTTACCGAATAAACCGGCTGGCTTGAGTAGCAGCACAATAACCATCACCAAGAAGATAATGGTGGTAGAGGCTTCGGGATAAAAATATTTGGTTAGGCCTTCCACGATTCCCATACCAAGGCCCGTGAGAATAGCACCACCGATAGAGCCCATACCGCCAATAACTACGATGGCAAACACCACGATTAAGATGTTTGAGCCCATATCAGGAGATACTGAATAGACTGGAGCAGCCATAACACCAGCAAAGCCTGCTAAAGCAACGCCGAAACCAAAGGTCAAAGTAACGATCAATGGCACGTTGATCCCAAAGGCTTGCATCAATTGTGGGTTCTCTGTGCCTGCGCGAAGGTAAGCTCCTAGCTTGGTTTTTTCGATCATCCACCAAGTGCCAGCGCAGACAATGATAGAAGCGATAATGATCCAAGCCCTATAATTAGGCAGGTACATAAATGGCAGACGGTTACCGCCTTTTAGTTCTTCAGGAATGGCGTATGACATGCCTGAAGAGCCAAACATATGGGTAAAAGCACCTTGAATAATCAAGGCTAAGCCGAACGTTAACAGTAGGCTGTAGAGGTGATCTTCATTAGCGATAGGGCGAATGAGAAAGCGCTCCATCAATATGCCGATTGCGCCAATGCAGATCGGTACAAGGATCAAAGCCACCCAGTAGTTGATGCCCATATATTTCAGGGCTAAAAAGGCGATAAATGCACCCAGCATATAGAGTGCACCTTGCGCGAAGTTAATTATCTTCAGCAGACCGAAGATAATGGCCAGTCCGAGGCTAAGCAAGGCGTAGAATGAGCCGTTGATCAACCCAACCAATAACTGGCCAAATAGGGCAAAGAGGTTAATATCAAACATAACAATCATCTACCTGTAGTCATCCCAGTGGGATGTATGAAGCAGGTGTGGTGGCAAAGCCAAATAGTATTTGCCACCACGCGTTTTTCTTATGAAAAGTTGCACTGAGGTAGCATTGGGCTGTAAGCCTCATCTGCTGGAATAACCTTCAGTACTTTGTAGATGTCGTTTTGATCTTTACGCTCGGCTGCTTTCTTAATCTCTACATACAGCATGTCGTGTACCATACGGCCGTCTGGACGTAGAGTTGCATTACGTGCGAAGAAGTCTTCAGGTTTTGTCTCTTTCATCTTCTTAGCGATCGCTTCTGCGTTGTCGCTGCCCACCGCTTTTACTGCATTTAGGTAGTGTGTAGTTACCGAGTAAACACCAGCGTGAATCATGCTTGGAATTGCGCCGTGACGCTCTTCAAAACGTTGACTCCACTGACGTGTTTTCTCATCCATGTCCCAGTAGAAGCCAGACGTTAAGCGCATGCCGCCTGCAACATCTGCATCCATTGCTTGAGCGTTTGGTGTGAATACTAATAGGCCCGCAACATCCATCTCTTGTGTTAGACCAAATTCAGTGGCAGTTTTCAGCGCATTTACTGTGTCGTTACCGGCATTCGCTAGAGCAACTACGTCCGCACCAGAAGCTTGAGCCTGAAGAACATAAGAGGAGAAGTCCGTAGTGCCTAGAGGCGCACGGATAGTGCCAACAACTTCACCACCGTTTTCTTTGATTACCTTGGATGCAACCCCTTCTAGCGCGTGACCGAAACTGTAGTCTGCTGTGATGAAGAACCATTTCTTCTTACCCGACTGAACCATCGGTTTTACCGTGCCGTTTGCTAGGGCTACAACGTTGTAAGTCCAGTGAACGTTGTAAGGGTTGCAGCTCTTAGTTGTGAACGTGTTAGATGCAGAGCCAGAGATCAGTGTTAGCTTTTTAGCATTCAGGTTAACTTTCGATACTGCGCCAGATACCGCAGAAGAAACTAAACCACCGATTGCATCAACGTCTTCGGCTTCTACCCACTTACGTGCAATAGAAGAGGCGATATCTGGTTTTAGCTGCGAGTCAGCCGTAACGAGTTCGATCTCTTGTCCAAGTGCCTTACCACCAAAATCTTCAATCGCCATCTCTGCTGCGGTTACACAACCTTGACCACAAATGTCGGCATAAGTACCACCCATATCTGCCAAAATGCCCAGCTTAATTTTGCCGTCAGATTCTGCCAGTGCAGCACCTGAAACTGCTGTTGCCACTGCGCCTGTAATAACTGCTGAGATTAGTGATTTTTTAAATGTCTTCATTGACTCGCTCCAGTTGCCGTACCTTCTACTCAAAGGTCGTATCTATGTTGTTTTTATTCTTTAACTGCTTAAACACCGAGGTAGGTATTCAATAAATCTGTTTTAGCTTCGAGTTCATGAGCATGAACTTCTTCCACGATATGGCCGTGCTCCATCACGTAGTGACGGTCAGCAATTGGGGCTGCAAAGCGGAAGTTTTGCTCGACTAGCAGAATGGTTAATCCTCTCTCTTTGAGGAGACTAAGAACCTCGCCCAGTTTCTGCACAATGACGGGGGCGAGGCCCTCAGTAATTTCATCCAGCAATAGGATGTTTGCGCCGGTACGCAAAATTCTTCCTAGGGCAAGCATCTGTTGCTCACCACCAGATAAACGTGTGCCTTGACTGGTTCTGCGTTCGTAAAGGTTTGGGAATATTTCGTAGATCTCTTCAACACTCATGCCGTCAGAGCGTACTTGAGGTGGTAGCATGAGATTTTCTTCTACATTAAGGCTGGAGAAAATGCCGCGCTCTTCGGGGCAAAAACCTAGACCCAAACGGGCAATCTTATGCGCAGGCAGGGACATAGTTTCTTCGCCATTGACCACAATGTTGCCGGTACGCTTACCGACCATATTCATGATGGCTTTTAGGGTGGTTGAACGACCGGAACCGTTACGGCCCAATAGGGTAACCAATTCACCTTGGTTAACCGTTAGGTCGATGCCATGGAGAATGTGCGACTCGCCATAAAAGGCGTGTAGATTATTAATTCGAAGCTTTTCGCGCTGATTACCGTGAACAGCTTCGTGTTTGGTCTGTAAGTTAACGGCCTGATTCATACCACAGCCTCCGCTTCTTGTTTTGCTTGTTCAGCTTCAACTTCTTCGGCTGCAGTACCCATGTAAGCTTCACGCACGCGTGGATCTGCAGAAACAGTGTCGTAGTCACCTTCGGTTAAAATGGCGCCTCGTTGCAGTACGGTGATGCGATCAGCAAGTTTAGAAACTACATGTAAGTTATGTTCAACCATCAGAATGGTGCGGTTGGCAGAGACCTTTTTGATTAGATCGGTCACTACATCCACATCTTCGTGCCCCATGCCTTGTGTCGGTTCATCAAGCAGCATGAGTTCAGGCTCTAAGGCCAACGTGGTTGCGATTTCCAGAGCACGCTTGCGGCCATAAGGCAGGTCTACGGTAACGCTGTTGGCAAAACTATCTAAACCTACAGATTCGAGAAGTTCTAAAGCGCGAGAATTCAAATGGTTGAGAATTTTTTCAGAACGCCAAAAGTGAAAGCTGTTACCTTCTTTACGCTGCAGGGCAATACGAACGTTTTCTAGAACCGTTAAGTGAGGAAAAACAGCAGAGATTTGAAAAGAACGGACAACCCCTTTGCGAGCTATCGCTGCAGATTGCATCGAGGTGATATCTTCATTGTTAAACAAGATCTGACCAGTCGTTGGTTGCAAAAATTTGGTCAGTAAATTGAATACGGTGGTTTTACCTGCGCCGTTAGGGCCGATAAGGGCGTGGATGTGTCCTCGTTGAATCTTTAGATTGACATCATCAACCGCAGTAAAGCCTTTAAACGCTTTAGTTAGATCCCGAGTTTCCAGAATGAAGTCTTGCTTAGGCTGAGTCATCGTGGCGCTACTCTTTTCCTTGAATTACCTTGTCTGCTACAGCTTCAGATAGGTAATTCTCGATTTTTGTTTTTATGTGGCAGCCAGATTAATGGAGAAAGTTTGCTTAACTATTTTTGTAATCTAACGAAATGTAACAAGTCGCCGTAGCAATCTCGGTTTGTGTTACATTCGATATAAAGAAATACTGGTTTATTAAGTAGTTATCTCTCATGGAAGGGGAGTTGTGTTTGTAACATCAACGAGATAGTAGATTCGATGTATCGCCGTTCACCTATTACTATTCGCTTGTTCTTAATGCTATTGGCGCTAATCGGCAGCATTTTTGCTGCCATTTATTTCTTTACCGTCCCATTGATTAAGCAGAATGTTTTCAATCTTGAGTTGAATTCCAATCGTCAGGTTTTAAACATCGTTTATGACCTTGCTAATCGGATGTATGCCGGGACAGAGCGTTACGTAGATAACACCCTTAAATCTCATGAGCAGCGTTTGGGGTCTGTGCTGGATATAGCTGAAAACCACATCAATCTTGCGCTGCGTGATGGTAGGCAAAGTGGCTTAAGTGACGCGGAAATATGGGAAAAGGTATTTACAGATCTTCGCAAGTTTCAATTTGGTAATGGCGATTATATTTGGATCTCAGATTATGACGCTAACCTGATCTCCCACCCTGATGATGCCTACCATCAGCAAAATATGTCTAATGTAAAAGATACTGATGGCAATCTGATTATTCCTGGCATTCTTTCTCTCGCTTTAACCGATGGTACTGGTTTTTATAAATACAAATGGAATCGCCTTAACGAAACCGAAGCGATCGATAAATATTCCTATGTAAAGCATTACCCAGATTGGGGCTTTGTGATGGGGGCTGGGGTTTATATCGACGATATTCAGCGCGAGGTTGCCGCGCAAAAAGAGCGGGCGATTGCAGAGATAAACCGAGCGCTTAAAGATATTAAAATTGCGCAGAATGGCTATCTCTACGTGTTCGATTCGCAAGGGAATATGCTATTTCATCCCAATCGCAATATTCATGGGATCAACTTTAAAACGCAGTTAAATCCAGTTACAGGACAACCTATCTATCAAGATCTGATGGCTGTGTCAGATACTGGTAAGGAGCTGTTTTACAAATGGGATAGACCAGATGATCCAGGGCATTATGAATACGAAAAGCTATCGTTAGTCAGACACTTATCCGGGTTTGATTGGTATATCAGCTCGTCGGTGTATCTGGACGACTTAAAAGCAAGTTCAGTACAAATCAGTCAGCGAATTATGGCCATGGGCTTTTTTGGTCTGTTGGCATCCATTGTCGCTGTGTTTATCTTTGCTGAGTGGCTAACTTCTCCCATTAAATCCTTATCGCAGACCGCTTATAAGATCAGCCGTGGTGATCTATCTGCGAAAACAGGTATCTCTCGAAATGATGAGCTAGGTATCTTGGCTGAATCATTCGACTATATGGTCGATCGCTTACGGGGAAATATTAACAACCTCAATAGCCGCGTGAATGAACGCACCAAAGAGTTATCAGAATCAAATAGTCGTTTATTGGAAGCGGTTAGCTCCCTACAAACCACCCAGGACGAACTTCGTGCAGTAGAGATCCGGCAGCGTTTGATTCTAGATGCGTTGCCAGCTCAGGTGGCTTACCTCGATAACCAACTACGTTATGTGTTTGCAAACCGTCAGTACCGAGAGATGTTTGATCAGACCAAAGAGGGAATTGTTGGTAAGTCATTTGAAGAGGTGGTCGGCGAAGAGATGAATCAGGCTCTTCAGCCCTATATTGAGAAAGCGATGCAGGGTGAGACGCCGGTGTACGAATATCGGTTGAATGATCACGGCAAAGATATTTTAACTCGCCGTACCGTGCTGCCATTTTATAACGTACGCAAAGAAGTCGAAGGGATGTTAACTCTCTCTATCGATATTACCCATGAGCGTGAAGTAGAACAGCGTATGGCCGAGGCGAGCAAGATGAAAGCGGTAGGGCAGATGTCGGGTGGTTTAGCGCACGATTTTAATAACCTGCTTACGATCATTCTGGGTAATCTTCTCGAGCTGCAAGGAAAACACGATCTACCTAAGCATCTGCAACAGCATCTCACCCCAGCGGTAAGAGCGACTCGAAGAGGGGCGGATATGACGAAACGTTTGTTAGCGTTCTCGCGACGTCAGCCGCTTAAGCCTAGCTATGTGCAACCTGAACAGCTTATCAACGATTTAGTCGGTCTATTGGCTGCACCTCTGCCCGAAAATATTCAGCTAAGAACTCAAATTAAACCAAACCTGCCTGCTGTCTATGTTGATAGTGCTCAAATGGAAGATGCCTTGGTAAATTTAGCGCTTAATTCGGCTGATGCAATGCCTAAGGGAGGAGAGCTGTGCTTAATGGTATCAGCGGTTAGTTCGGATAGCAGAGAAGTTCAGCAAGCTTCGTGGGATGAAGAGGTAGTTCCAGGTGATTACGTATTACTCAGCGTTATTGATACCGGTGAAGGCTTTAGTGACGAAGCCCTAGATAAAGCTTGTGAACCATTTTTTACTACCAAAGGCACGGGGGCGGGATCAGGCTTAGGTTTGAGTATGGTTTACGGGTTTGTAAAACAATCTAAGGGATATTTCAGAATTCAAAATCGCGCTCATTACCATCATGGTCAAGTAGGCGCGAGAATTGATCTGTTGTTAGGTGCGATGGAGCAACAGAGCCCGCAGGCAACCCAAACCACAAAAATAGTTGAGGGAATCGATCGGTCGGAGATCACTGAAAGTTCTCTTATCTTATTAGTTGAGGACGATGCCGATGTGCGTCAGTTGGTTCGTGGGCAATTAAGGTCAATGGGCTTTTCCGTGGTTGAAGCGGCTAGTGGTGATGAGGCCTTAGCTATGTTGACTGGTTTATCTGATCTGGCCGGCGTTGTAAGTGATGTGGTGATGCCGGGAGCAGCGTCAGGTTATGATGTCGCGACCGCAGTGAATATGATTTTCCCTAAGGCTTTTGTTGTGATCATGACCGGTTACAGTGAGCAGCCATCCAAACTTGAGTTTGAATATAGCTTGATTCAAAAACCGTTCGATGCAGAAACCTTAGCAAGAAAAATAGTGCCTTGCCTAACAGAGCATAATCAGGAGAGCAGATGATGACAGATGTCAGCACCCCAGTGATCTATGTAATTGAAGATGAAGAAGATTTAGGCAAACTTATTTGTACAACCCTACAGAGTTTTCGCTACCAAGCTAAACCATTTACAACAGGAGAAGCAGCTCTTGTTGAAATTGGTTGGGCGAAACCAGATATCTGCATAGTAGACCTTAACCTTCCTGATATGGATGGGATGGAGTTAGTTAAGCAGCTCGATGAAGATGAAGTGGGGGTTATCATCGTGTCTGGTCGAGATGGACTGACGGATAGAATCCTAGGTTTAGAATTTGGCGCTGATGACTATATTACTAAGCCGTTTGAACCAAGAGAGCTTGTTGCTCGGGTTCAGAGTCTATTACGCCGTATCCGTAAAAAGAAAAATTTAGTCATAGATAGTCCCACGAAAGCACGTTTTGGGCAGTGGGTATACCAGCCTGACTCTCTGAGCCTAAAGCATGCGCATAAGCCTGCGGAATCTTTGAGTCGAGCCGAAGGTGATATGTTGCTCGCGTTGCTAAAGCATCCGTTCCAAATCCTATCGCGCGATCAGCTCCTAGGTGAAAATTGCGTGCCTTATGATCGAAGCATAGATGTAAGAATGTCGAGATTGCGTAAGAAAATAGAAGAAGACCCTCAGCAACCAGCATTTATCAAAACGGTTTATGGGGCGGGGTATATGTTCACGTCTGAGGTGAGGTGGGAATAGTTTTCAGAGTTCATGCTGAAACGAAAAGGGAGCTGAATTCAGCTCCCTTTTTTATTTAAAGGCTTATTTATACTTTAAACAGTCCGATTACGCGTTTCAGCTCCTGACCGGCATTCCCCAGCTCATTGATTGCTGAGTTCATCTGCCGACTAGAATTAGCGGTTTCTTGAGCAATGCTGCTAATGCTTTCAACGTTGCGGCTGATATCTTCGCTAACCGAAGTTTGCTCTTCTGCAGCAGAGGCAATTTGAGCACTGGCATCAGATATATTTGCAACTGAATCAGTAATGGAGGTTAGTGCTTGTCCAGCCTGACTCGTCATGTTTACGCTGTTTTGAACCTTGGTATTGCTCTGCTCCATACGATCAACCGCGTTACGTGTATTTCCTTGCAAGCGCTCGATCATCTCTCTGATCTCTGTTGTAGAAGATGCCGTTTGTTGCGCAAGGTTTCGAACCTCATCGGCTACAACTGAGAAGCCTCGACCGGCTTCGCCTGCACGTGCAGCTTCAATCGCGGCGTTAAGTGCAAGTAGATTAGTTTGTTCCGCAATGTTTTGGATTACATCCATCACAGTACCAATAGCGTTACTGTTCTCTTCCACTTGTTCAATCATGCTGGTCAGTTCATTTACTTCACAAGAGATGCCTTGGATTGAACCCACTACCTCTTGTACAAGCTCATCACCATGACTCGCTTCATTATTTGCGCGTTGAGTTTGTTCTGCCGTCGTTGCTGCGTTTCGCGCTACTTCTTCCGACGTTGATGTCATTTCAGAAATGGCTGCTGCGACCATTTCGGTTTCTTGTTGTTGACGGTTGATATCAACATTTAGACGATCAATACCTGAAGATACTGTACCTAGGTGATTTTGAATGGCGTGCATCGTCGTGTTCAATTCGCCAGTTACTTTCCTAAGTCCTGCGACAGTCTTCTTAGCGCTTCGGCTTAGCTTATGTATCTCGTTATGGGTGTTTTCGTCGTCGCCCATATCAGTATCGATACGTGTCGTCAGATCGCCCTGCCCAATCGCTTGCATATAATTACAGATTGTATCGATCGGCTGCAGTTTTACTTTTAATGTAAAGAATAAAAGCCCGGCAATCAGAAGTGCGCAAAATACGGATAGAAGGATCATCTCAACACGAAGCTTCTCACTTTCAGTCAGAAACTCTTCAGTTGCAGCGCCTGCAACGATAGCCCAGTTGAAGCTGGAAACTTGAGAATAAGCAATCAACTTATCTTTAATGTCACCATCCTCATGGGTAAAGGGAATATGAGTGAATCCGTGTTCGTTGCTACTAATTGTATCAAGTAAGTTGTTGCCGCTTTCTGATACCTCAGTAAGATTTTTGCCTTTCGCGAATGGATGTAAAAGCAACTCACCAAACTTAGAGCCTTGTTTCAAATTGACGATATATGCAAAACCGGTTTCGCCAATTTTAAGATCAGAGATAGTTTTGTGCAGCGCTGCCAGACGGTCAGTGTAATCAAAGCCTACATATAAAATGCCGATGACTTTACCTTGTGAATCTTTGAACGGGATATACTTGGTCATGTAGTCGCGACCAAATAGGTGTGCAGGGCCACTGTATTCTTCACCGTTAATCAGCTTTGTATAACCTGGGTGCTTCTTGCCAAGCATTGTGCCGAAAGCTCGACTGCCGTCTGCTTTACGTAGAGATGTGCTCACACGTAAAAAATCATCATCAACACGCATAAATATGGTTGCGGTACCGCCTGTCATACTTGTGAATTGATCGGGTTTAGAGAAGTTTTGTGTGACAGCGTCGTAATCATGAAGAAGTGTAGGAACTGTAAATTCACCAACTTTAACTTGGTTTAGTTCGTCAATCAGCATATCGCCGGGAAACATCTGGATAAAAACATCGGCGATTTGATTGGTTTGCTGCTTTAAAGTCTCATTAAAAAAGTCGATGTTTTTTGCTAATTGATCAACTTGCTGCTCCAGAGAGTGTTCAACATTTTTAATGAAGCCTTTATCAACTTCGTGATTTACAAATAAAGTAAGTGCCGTAAATACTGCAAGTACAATAAGCAAAACGATACTTGCTAATTGGTTAACAATCGATGCGTGTCGAAGGAATGATGGCATGCGAACTACCTCAATGGCTGGGCCAAAGTAAATGCTTTTAAGTTATCAAAGGCAAAAAGCCTAAAATCCTACATAACTATATGTTTATATAGGCTTTAAGCAACTCAAAAGCCTGCAAAAAGTGCTTAGGTAGTATAGAAAGGTAATTATCAGCCTTTAAAAATCCTACAATGGTATAACTGTTTAGATTTAATCAACTAGTCTTTATAAGATAATGATTCTTAATTCTTTTTAAATGTTTAGTTGAGAATGTCTTGTTTCATTTCGTTGAACTTTTCTGGAGTTAGATCTAGGTCAATAACAGGCACTTTGTCAGTTACACGACGGCCCTCGGGATTTAAGCGTCGAGAATAAACCAATTCCATTTCAGCTGTTGTTGCAGCGGCTTGTTTTTTACGGCGATCAACCATCGTTTTACGTCTTTCGGTACCGACATAATTAGAGGTGTTATGTTCGATGATCCATTCGCCAGCATGAAGTAAGGTAGGAAGGTTTGGGCTAACTTTGCCTTGATCAGGGCAAGCCCAGTAGTATACAAATTTAAAGTTATCGAGATCTTTGATGAGCTTTAGAGGGCTACGAGACATCTTAGTACCTTCCTTGTAATTTTCGGGTTGAAAAAGCCTGATTACATCCTTGGTAGGGCTTTGCAGGGCGTATCTTAACTGCCTTGATTATCTGCGCAATAATACTTTGATAACAGAAGCTAGCCAATTAGGAAAAATTCCTAATTTGTAAATAGATTTAATCATCGACCGCTTATTATTCTTTAGGCTTAATTTATTACTGATTTCTCTGTTGAAAGATAAACAGCTGTTTGAAAGTTATTTCGAAGCCCTAATATGTCTTCAATTTTCAAAACATCTTAGCCTTAACTGGCAATATTCTTTAGCTCTTTTAGAAAACCTTTCAAGACCGCTATCTATGGGGACTGCTAAACTTTTACAAACATAGTTGAAGGTGTTTTTTAGTTGTTTATGCATCACTGAAATACAGAAATATGATATGTATTTGGTTTGTTCAGAGTTGATCGGTTTATAACTTCTGACATCTAAAAACTAATTTCGTGGAAAAGCGCAGCAAAAGTATTGATTTGAAAATTTTGCACCGCCGAAGTTTTACTATAGGATTAGGGTATTATTCTGCTTGCTTAAGGAGTCGGGGTGTGAAGTTCAAAATCGATATTGATATGTCGCCGGAAGAACTGCGTAAAGTTCTGGGTTTGCCAGATGTGCAGAAATTTCAGCAAGATATGATGGATAAGATCACTGAACAGATGGATGCTGGTGCGGAAGGGTATGATCCATTGACGTTGTTCAAACCTTACCTACACAGTGGCCTCGGTTCTATGGAAGCACTGCAAAAAATAATGATGGGTCTCATGACCTCGGGCTATGGTAGCTCTGATAATAAAAAAGACTGATCAAGGTGAAGTGATCAGTTAAAACCAAGGGAATGATACGAGAGAGAAAAGTACATTGCGTATTCTAAGAAAATATACAAATCGCCGTTTGTACGATACCTCGCGCAGCTGTTACGTCACGTTAGATGACGTAAAGCAACTGGTACTCAATGGTGAAGCCTTTAAAGTTGAAGATTCAAAAACTGGGAATGATCTGACTAGAAATATTTTATTGCAGATTATTAGTGAGCAAGAAGCGCAAGGGCATGGGACTCTATTGACCAACCAAGTACTGCAGCAATTGATCCGTTTCTATGGTGATAGTATGCAGGGTATGATGAGTCAGTATTTAGAGCAAAGCATCGCTTCTTTCCTTGAGCATCAAGATCGAATTCGTGATCAAATGCAGACTATGATGGGCGCAGCGAACCCACTAACTATGATGAACCGCATTGCGGATCAGAATATGCAGATGTGGGGTATGTTCAAGCCAGGTGAAGGGCCTGAACAACAACCGCAGCAGTCATCTACATCTGAGACTCAAAAAGATAAGTAATAAAAAAGGCCGCTAAGCGGCCTTTTTTATTTTGGATAAATGTTACTTCATATCTGGCATATTACGGCCATAAAAAATTTCATTCATCTCTTTAGATAACCGCTCGGTGATCTGTTGAACTTCCGTTTCTGGAAGCTCCTCTTTTGTAGTACCAAAGAGATAAGTATTTAAATCTACATCTTTCAGCATCATCTTAGTGTGAAAGATATTTTCCTGATAAACATTCACATCAAGCATCTGATAATGATCATGAATATCGGACGTGAAGAAATTTTGAATAGAGTTAATATCATGGTCGATATAGTGCTTGATGCCATGAATGTCTCGAGTAAATCCACGGACACGATAATCTACAGTCACGATATCTGATTCCAGGCGGTGAATCAGATAGTTCAGTGCTTTTAGAGGCGAGATGATACCGCACGTCGACACTTCGATATCTGCACGGAAAGTGCATATGCCATCATCTGGGTGTGCTTCAGGGTAAGTGTGCACGCAGATATGACTCTTATCTAGGTGCGCTACAACAGAATCTGGCATAGGGCCCGGCTTTTCTGTGGTATCTACAGCTTCTGAATCTTTAATCGGCTCTTCGGCGACGAGAATAGTAACGCTGGCCCCTTGGGGGTCATAATCTTGTCGTGCAACATTTAAAATATTTGCACCAATGATGTCACAACATTCGCTTAGTATTTCTGTTAAACGTTCGGCACTATATTGTTCATCGATATACTCGATGTATTCCGCTTTTTGCTCGGGTGTTTGCGCATAGCAGACGTCATAGATACAGAAGCTCAAACTTTTGGTCAGATTGTTAAAGCCCTGTAGCTTAATTTTGTCATTAGTCGCCAAGGTGGTTAGCTCCAAGTGAGGACTACTATATTTTGACGCGGATTTTAGTCGACAATTTCTCTCTGAGAAAGAAAAAAGTGTCGCTTAATGAGGTGAAAATAACTAATACAGGCAAAAAAGATACGGGAAGGGCGAGAACGGGGGATTAGTCCCGTTCTGATAGCCAATCTACGATGGCAGGCGCAACTTGAGTTTGTGATTTCCCTGAAACGAAAACACCAATGTGCCCACCTTTTACTTCCAGCTCTGTGTAATCTTTGGATTTTACGTGCTCAGCTAATGCTGTAGAGGCTTTAGGTGGTACTAGATGATCGAAGCTACCAAATACATTCAGAACTGGTTGCTTGATATTGCCTAGATTGACCTGCTTATCGCCGATCATAGCTTCACCTTTTATCAACTTGTTTTGCTGAAAAAACTGAGTGATAAATTGGCGGAAGGCCTCGCCTGCTTGATCAGGGCTATCGTAAATCCACTTTTCCATTCGTAAAAAGCTTAGGGCGCTTTCACGATTTTCTAACTGGTTAGGCATACCCAAGTTTTTCTGTACGCCTAAACGCATCGGCATTAACGAATTATAGGAATCATTCAGCATGCTGCCTGGAATATTGCCATAGGTTTCAACGGCTAGATCAGCATCAACATATTTTGCTAAATGGTAGAGAAGGTTATCTTCGGTCTGAAAATCGACCGGTGTCACCATAGTGATCAAGTTTTTGATCTTCTCTGGATTTAAAGCTGTGTAACACAGGCTAAATGTGCCGCCTTGGCAGATGCCCAGTAGGTTGGTTTGATCGGAACCTGCGTGTTCGCATGTCGCTGTTACACAGTTATTGAGGTATTCATTGATGTAATCGTCCAGATCCAAATAGCGATCAGCGGCATCAGGGTAGCCCCAATCGATTAGGTACACATCTAAACCCAGTTCTAAAAGACGCTGCAGCATTGAGCGCTTAGCTTCTAGGTCAATCATGTAAGGGCGATTGACCAATG
This sequence comes from Neptuniibacter sp. PT8_73, assembly GCF_047778045.1. Lineage (GTDB taxonomy): Bacteria > Pseudomonadota > Gammaproteobacteria > Pseudomonadales > Balneatricaceae > Neptuniibacter. The sequence continues at coordinate 2,406,623 of NZ_CP180545.1, read as the reverse complement.
CATAACAGATCAATAGAGGGGTAGAGCAACGCTTCTCTCCCTGGCTTTGGTAGTAGCGTAAACGAAGTTTATCTTCTGTATAAATTACGTCATAAGGCGTGGAGTCGACATCAACTTCTTTTAGCTGCGAAAGCGTATTGTAGCTTTTGAGAAGCTTGCGATTAAATTCAAAAAGTTCCTGAGAGACAACACTAGGGTCTAGATTAAAGCCATTCATTATTTAGTCCCCTTAGCTTGTTTTTTCAAAGAGGTGACTTCTTTCTTAAGAGCTGAGACCTCTTTCTTCAGTTCGGAGATTAGGTCAGCAGAAGCTTGTTCTTTTAATGCCGTTATCTCTTGCTGCATTGCGAGCATTTCTCGGCGATTAACACGCATTTCTTTGCGTAACTGATGCTGCCTCTGTAGGGCTGTGTCTAGGCCTTTTCTAGTCGCTAAACCTACCGATTGAAAATGCACATCTCGAACATCTTGAGCAAACTTCCGCATCTGCATTAATGCATTACTAATGCGGCCATGAGAGCGTTGGTAATCGTCGGTGAAAACTGTATCTGAGTACGCTGATTCATAGGCATCTACCCAGATATCATGAAGTTGTTGCAGTGTTGATACCTCATCACCCGCATCCGTCAGCTTATTAAGCATCTGTGTTGATGCGTTCTGATTGATAGAACTGTAATGCTCAACGTACTCTTGCAGTGCTTCTTGATATTCAATGGTTAGCTTTGTCGCTTCTCGTATTTGTTGCTGAGTTTCGCGGTTTGTACCAATGATAGGAGTTTCTAAAAGGCTCTTCATACCACTGGAAAATGGGTTTTCGAAGAGAAGGTCGTCGCGAAAGCTGTGGGTCTTAAATAAAGACGCGAACTGTTCTGGTAATTGCCATTGTTGCATCAGTGCATCAGTAGTCTGCTTTTGCATGTACTTCTGAAACTCATGTACTGCTTGATTGAGGTGTTGTTCTCCACCGTTGCGGTACTGGTTTAATAGCTCTTCGCCGTATTGAGTAAAATTCTTAGATTGAGCGCCGAGGATGTCGAGCATTTGAGCAAATTGCTCAGGCGCTTCTTGTTTGACCGTTTCTTGGCTTTTGCTAAAAAGCTCCGCCCATTCCTGTGGTTGAGGCATTTCTGCACCGGAAGTGATTTTTTTCCAATACTCTTTCTGGGCATCTAACAAGGCTTCGATTGATAAGCCGTTATTTTCCATCAGCCAACTCTCCGATTTTTACTCGATGAAAACTATCTTATTACAACTGGCTTTTGCTTACATCCGCTTATCGCTCATTCCTAAGCATTTCTACTAAATAGTTTGCGGCGTTCGATAAGGTGCGATTGCGGTGGTAGATAATCCCAAGATTTCGATGAACGGGTTCTGAATCAGTAACGTCGAGAACACATAAATCATCATTTACTAAACTATCGGGCAAGAGGCTCCAGCCGAGGCCAATGCTGACCATCATTCGAATTGTATCTAGGTAGTTTGTCGACATGCTTACATTCAGTTCGAGTGCGTGCTGCTGGAATAGTTTTTCTACTAGGCTTCGAGTAAATGTATTGCTGCCGGGCAAAATTGCGTTGACCTGAGTGAGCTGCTCAAGACTGATCGTATTGCATCCTGCTAAAGGGTGATCTTTCGCTACGACATATCTAAGTACATCATCCCAGATGATCTCCGAATGAATGGATGAATCGGGCTCAGGGGATAAGGTGATCAAAGCGAGTTCTAGATCACCTCTAAGGACGCCCTCATAGGCGATCTCTGATTCGGCAAATTCAAGATCGAGCTCTACCTTTGGACAGGCTTCTGTGTATTGCTTCAATAGAGGGGGGAGTCTGTGCAAGCTAATGTGGTGGCTTGCTGCTAGTTTGAAATTACCAGTGATTTCGCCCGCGTTTAGATTGCTAATCAGCCTTTTCGCATCATCCAGCTGCAGCAAAATATCTTTAGCTCGAGGTAATAGGGCGGTACCTGCTTCCGTCATTGTTACGGTGCGGCCAATCCGATCAAACAGTTTGCTGTTCAACTGGTCTTCTAATAATGCTATACGCTTGCTGATGGCTGATTGGGTTAGAAAGAGTTGGTCGGCAGCCTTTGAAAACGAACCCGTGGCAGCTACAGCCAAGAATGCTTGTAGTGTATTGGTATCCATAAATTTCTTTCCTATAACTATCTCTTTAATACATCAACCGACCGAATTTTTATTGTATTCCTATTTGGAATTTAAAGCATAAAAAATATGAATTTGTGTTGTAGTTGAGTGTGCACTAGGATTGCTGCATAAATTAGTTGGCTCAGCAGTTTTGGAAGTGTTGAGCGAATGAAAAGAATAAAGTGAGGTGAGCTTCCATGGCTGGTAAAACGTTATATGATAAGTTGTTCGAATCGCATTTGGTTCGTACAAATGATGACGGCAGTTCTTTGATTTATATCGACCGTCAGGTTCTGCATGAAGTAACTTCTCCGCAGGCTTTTGAAGGACTTCGTATGGCTGGTCGTCAGCCATGGCGTATCGATGCGAACATCGCAACCCCTGATCACAATGTGCCAACAACTGAGCGTTCTGGTGGCGTTGACCAGATTGTTGACCCTGTTTCTAAAATTCAGGTGAAAACGTTAGATACCAACTGCGATGAGTTTGGCATTTTAGAATTTAAAATGAACGATCAGCGTCAAGGTATCGTTCACGTAATGGCGCCAGAACAGGGTGCAATTCTTCCTGGTGTGACAGCTGTTTGTGGTGATTCTCATACAGCAACGCTGGGTGCCCTAGGTGCGCTTGCACACGGTGTGGGTACATCTGAAGTTGAGCATGTTTTGGCAACTCAGTGTCTGATTACTAAGAAAATGAAAAACATGCTGGTTCGCGTTGATGGCGAACTAGGCCTTGGTGTAACGCCGAAAGATGTTGTGTTGCATGTGATTGGTGTGATCGGTACTGCAGGCGGTACGGGTTATGCGATCGAGTTTGGTGGCGATGTTTTCCGTAATATGTCTATGGAAGGTCGTATGACCGTTTGTAACATGGCGATTGAAGCGGGCGCTCGTGTTGGTTTGGTTTCTGTTGACCAGATCACGCTAGATTACGTTGAAGGCCGCCCATTTGCACCTAAAGGTGAACAGTGGGATATGGCAGTAGCAGCATGGAAAGATCTAGTGTCTGACGATGATGCTGAGTTCGATGAAGTGGTTGTAATCAACGGTGCTGATATTGAGCCTCAGGTGACTTGGGGTACATCTCCAGAGATGGTTGTTGGTGTATCTGCACAGGTACCTAACCCAGCTAATGAAACGGATCAGGTTAAGATTGATGGTATCAATCGTGCACTTGAATACATGGGTTTGAATGCTGATCAGAATATTACTGATATCCAGCTTGATCGTGTATTCATCGGTTCTTGCACAAACTCCCGTATTGAAGATTTGCGTGACGCTGCGAAAGTGGTTGAAGGTCGTAAAGTGGCTGACAATATCATTCAGGCATTGGTTGTGCCGGGATCTGGTTTGGTAAAAGAGCAAGCTGAGAAAGAAGGCTTGGATAAGATCTTTACTGCTGCAGGTTTAGAATGGCGTGAGCCTGGTTGCTCTATGTGTTTAGCGATGAACCCAGATAAATTGGGTAATGGTGAACACTGTGCATCTACTTCTAACCGTAACTTCGAAGGCCGTCAGGGCTTCGGTGGTCGTACTCATCTGGTAAGTCCTGCTATGGCTGCAGCTGCAGCAGTAACAGGTCACTTTATCGATGTACGTGAGTTGATTAAGTAAGGTATCAGGAGAGCGACATGAACAAATTTACTTTGCACACAGGTATCGCAGCTCCATTGGATCGTGCCAATGTTGATACCGACATGATTATTCCAAAGCAGTTTTTGAAATCGATCAAGCGTTCAGGTTTTGGTAAAAACTTGTTTGATGAACTGCGCTATCTAGATGAAGGTCAGCCAGACCAAGAGTGTACGGGCCGTCCATTAAATGAAGAGTTCGTTTTGAACTTGCCGCGTTACAAAGGCACAAGTGTTCTATTGGCACGTGAAAACTTCGGTTGTGGTTCTAGTCGTGAACACGCGCCTTGGGCTTTAGATGATTTTGGTATTCGCTCTGTTATCGCGCCAAGCTTTGCTGAGATTTTCTACAACAACTGCTTTAAAAATGGCTTATTGCCAATCATCTTAAGTGAAGAGCAGGTTGATCAGTTATTTAAAGAGGTCGCAGCATCTGAAGGTTACGAGCTAACGGTTGATCTTGAGAATCAGGTTGTTAAAACGCCTTCTGGTGAAGAGATGGCGTTTGAGATTGATGATTTCCGTAAGCACTGCTTGCTAAATGGTTTAGACGATATCGGTCTTACATTGCAGCATGCGGATGATATTAAGGCTTATGAAGAGAAGCGTCGTCAGTCTGCGCCTTGGTTGTTTGACGCAATCAAGTAATCGAATTTAAGAATTAGATAAAAGCCTCTGTGCGAGGCAATCGGGAAGGTTATAAGAATGTCTAAAAATGTATTGATTTTGCCGGGTGACGGCATCGGTCCTGAGATTGTTACAGAAGCGCGCCGCGTTTTGGAATTGGTTAACGAGCAAGACAATCTAGGTCTTGAGTTCAGCGAAGCTGACGTAGGTGGTGCTGCAATTGATGCTGCTGGTGTACCTCTGCCAGAAGCAACCCTAGAAGCTGCGAAAGCATCTGATGCGATTTTGTTGGGTGCTGTTGGTGGCCCTAAATGGGATACAAACCCTGATTTCCAGATTCGTCCAGAAAAAGGTCTGTTGGGTATCCGTTCTCAGCTAGAGCTATTTGGTAACTTGCGTCCTGCAATTCTTTATCCGCAGCTTGCTCACGCATCTACCTTAAAGCCAGAAGTAGTATCTGGTTTGGATATTTTGATCGTTCGTGAATTGACGGGTGGTATCTACTTCGGTCAACCACGTGGTATCCGTGAGAAAGAGGGTGGTGTTCGCGAAGGCTATAACACTTACGTTTACGATGAGAATGAGATCCGTCGTATTGGTCGTGTTGCATTTGAAGCGGCAATGGCGCGTGACAAGCGTCTATGTTCTGTAGATAAAGCTAACGTGCTAGAAGTAACGGTTCTATGGCGTGAAATCATGGATGATCTTGCAAAAGAATATCCGGACGTTGAACTAAGCCACATGTACGTAGATAACGCTGCGATGCAGTTGGTGCGTGCGCCTAAACAGTTTGATGTTGTAGTAACGGGGAACATGTTTGGCGATATCTTGTCTGATGCGGCAGCAATGTTGACGGGTTCTATCGGCATGTTGCCATCTGCATCTCTAGATGAAAATGGTAAAGGTATGTATGAACCGTGCCACGGTTCAGCGCCTGATATTGCAGGCCAAGGTCTTGCAAACCCATTGGCGACTATTTTGTCTGCTGCAATGATGCTGCGTTACTCTCTAGATGCGGGTGAAGCTGCAGATCGTATCGAAGCGGCAGTAAGTAAGGTTCTGGATCAGAATCTACGTACAGCTGACATCATGTCAGAAGGTATGACTAAAGTGTCTACTTCTGAGATGGGCGATGCTGTGGTTGCTGCTCTGCAATAAGTAATAGAAAAATAGTCGTAATCTACTGATGTCTCGGTAGATTACGATAGTCTCAAATGCAGAAATAATGCATAATTGAGCAACTCTGATGCGTTCGGAGTATACGAAAGCTGGTATCGATGGCGGTACCGGCTTTGTTGTTTATATTTGATTATTTGGTGAATTTAATGAAACGTGTAGGTTTTGTTGGCTGGCGTGGAATGGTGGGTTCCGTGCTTATGCAACGCATGATGGAAGAACGTGATTTCGATCATATCGAAGAACCGGTCTTCTTCACCACATCCCAGGTAGGTCAGGCTGGTCCAGATATTGGTAAAGACATTCCAGCGCTGAAAGATGCGACATCTATTGAAGAATTGAAGCAGATGGATGCCATTATTTCCTGTCAGGGCGGTGACTACACGAAACAGGTTTACGCGGATCTGCGTGGTGCTGGTTGGGAAGGTTACTGGATCGATGCTGCATCTTCTCTACGTATGGATGACAGTGCGATCATCGTGCTTGATCCAGTAAACATGAATGTGATCAAAGACGGTCTTTCTAACGGCATTAAAACTTTCGTAGGTGGTAACTGCACAGTTTCACTGATGTTGATGGGCTTGGGTGGTCTATTTAATGCGGGTCAGATCGAGTGGATGACCTCCATGACATACCAAGCTGCATCAGGTGGCGGTGCGCGTCACATGCGTGAGCTGATCTCTCAGATGGGTATCATCAAAGAGTCTGTTGCTACAGATCTTGCTAACCCAGCGTCTGCTATCTTGGATATTGATCGTCAAGTTGCAGAAACTATTCGTGGCGATGCGATGCCTGTCGATAACTTTGGTGTGCCGCTAGCGGGTTCTTTGATCCCTTGGATCGATACTAAGCTGGATAATGGTCAGAGCCGTGAAGAGTGGAAGGCGTTTGCTGAAACTAACAAAATTCTAGGTTTGGGTGATAGTCCAATCCCGATTGATGGCACATGTGTACGTATCGGTGCGATGCGTTGCCATAGCCAGGCATTCACGATTAAGCTGAAGCAAAATGTTCCAATGGATGAGATCGAGTCAATGC